>CAYYES010000001.1:0-4995 GCA_964471025.1 uncultured Candidatus Saccharibacteria bacterium
ATACACGATGGCACCCTCGCTTTCGGTAAAAATAGTTGGCGTATTTTTCATTACGATTTCTTTGCCTACAATTCCCGCCTCACTTTCATAGATATATGAATTGAAATGCGAACCAAGTTTTGAAACAACATGTTCAAAATAAGAAATATTGAATTGCTTGCACGCTTCAAAGAGGCGCCATTCCGGGGAGTCTTTAGATGCATACAAATTATCAGCAATTTCTTTTACGCGCGCATGAATAGATGTGTCTTCGTCATACTTTTTCGTTCCCTCAACATACGCATTTCCCAGCATCTCGATTGTTGGATGAAAAAGATGACCATCAACTTGTTTTTCAAGAAGCACGTAAATCGCCTTGGCAACACCAAGCGAAATATCCGAAGGAAATGACATCGTTTGAACATCGGCCCCTGATGCCTGCATCAACCGAACCAGCGATTCCCCGATCGCATTGTTCATCATATGGCCAATATGAAACGGTTTGAATAAATTAGGCGATGAATGTTCCACGAGAATTTTCTTGCCCGCATGGATAGTTACTGTCCCAAAAGATTTTCCTGATGCAATAATTTCAGGAATTGTGGAGGTAAAGAAATTTTTTGACAACTTGAAATTAATAAACCCCGGCCCTGCAATTTCAATCGATTGGATTTCCGCCAATGACCCCTTTTCAATTTCCGCTTTCACCAATTCCGCAACTTCGCGCGGATTTTTGCCAAGGAGTTTCGCCGCCGCCATGGCCGCATTCGTCGCATAATCTCCGTGCGCCAAATCTGCCGGATGCTCGAGGGTGAAACTCACCCCATCCGCACCCAAATTTTTCAAGGCATCTGCAATGGCTTTTTTCAATCGTTCGGCGATAGACATGGGGGTACTGTAGCATAAACTAGCCTAAAATAAAGGTTTGACTATTTTTCAAAAACGAGTACCCTTTCAAAAACATTCTATGGAAAAAGAAATTTCAATCATCGCCGCATGGGCGAAAAATTCGCGGATCATTGGGTATAAGAAAGGAATACCATGGCATCTTCCCGAGGACATGGAACAGTACCGAGAAATCACTCGGGGTGGAACGATGATCATGGGACGAGAAACTTTTTTCTCGATTCCAGCAAAATTCAGACCATTACCCGGCCGCGAAAATATTGTGGTCGGCACGCAGCTGCAGTATGAGGATTTGCAAGAAAAAGACTCTTCTATCATTATTGCAAGAACCATCGAAGAGGCTCTCAAGCGCGCGAAGACCAAAAAAATATTTTTTAACGGCGGCGAGCGCATTTACGAAGAAGGCTTGCGTTACGCAACCAGAATTTATGGCACGATTGTCGAATATGAAGGCCCCGGAGATCGGTTTTTCCCAGAAATAACCATTGAATGGCACAACGTAAACAAAGTAACGACCCATGACATGCAGATCAGTAGAACCGGCACACGGTTCGCATTCGCAATCTTTGAAAAATAACACCAATAATGCAGCCGCTCCCGCGGCTGTTTTTTATTGACATTTATAAACAAAATAAGTATTATAAAAAGAAAATTATGTATACACCCGAAGACATAGCACGGATCGAGAAAACCCCTCATTTATTCGAAGTTACACTCATGGAGCGATTTACTTCTACACAAGGTGAAGCCTTCGATAGTGGGCCTTACTACGCTAAAACAATCGACCATATTACTGTGAACGTGTACGGGTTTAAAGATCAAGCCGAAGCCGATGCGTTCGACCCCGAACAATTACGTTCTTATTTAATCGGAGAACGACCTAGGACTTTTCTCTGGGAAGCGGAAAATAGACACTTATTATTGGAAAAAATTAACGCGGACCCCGATATTGTCAGCGGCTCGATGCGGATCGCACAGGATAAAGAGATTCTCTATGGTGCAATTCACAACCTTCCTGGTTGCGAACGTATGCACACTAACACTAAAACAGGCGAGATTTTGTGTGGGAAACCACAAAATGAATTCGGTGACGGCTGCCTAGGAGGATGTGTTATCCAGGGGTATGACCAAGAATTCGATCCTGAATTCCTAATCTGCCCATTGCAAAAATTTTATGCTGATCTGCGGTTTGCTAATAAACCATAGCACGCATGATCCCATCACATCCACCATGAATTTATGCAAGGAATCGCTCATATTGCTAATGACAACAACTACAAAAACGGAAACATTTCCAAACACCGCGTAACATAATGCACCAACCCGGATAAATTCCGGGGTTTTATTTATAAAAAAATACCCCCTCTCGAGGGTATTAGACTTACGATTCAAAAAGCGGAGCCAGTTCTTTCATAATATTTTCAAATACTTCATCTTGTGCTTGATTGGCAAATATTTTTTTCCAGCCATAGTTGTCTGCCAACTCTTCGTGCACTTCCGCGACCTTTTGAGTAAGTTCGTGATTTTGTTCGTGCTTATGGACAGCTTCTATTCCTTCGGAAAATCGAACTCCATAGAAATAAAGCGCTAAATCTTCACGCAAGAGATGTTCATTAATACGCAGCAAGAAGTGCTTGTCGACACCTGCACCGCATCCCCAGGCTACCCCGGTTGGCGCATAATCTTCGGCAATTACCCAAACACCCTGGTTCAACGTTGCTTCGAGGGTTGGTTGATACTGCGTCCGATTAATAACTTGCATTATCTGGAATTCGCGAGGAGTAAGCCCGTAAGGATTTCCATTGCGCAGATAATCATTAAGCATGGGACCCGAAGGTGACAAGTCATAGATGGCGTATTTAAGATACTCAGCCTCGATTCCCTTTGCTTTTAGTTCCTCTACCAAGCGTTTAGCCTGGGTTGATTTGCCTAAATTATTGATTCCGTACAGGGTAATGAATTTACCTCTTTGATTACTCTTCATGATTATGATATTTGGGTTACAAAATATTAGAAGCCATCATACTTATCGAAAAGAGAAAGTCAATTTATAAAAATAAGCCGAAATGCGCATGCGCATTTCGGCTTATGTTGTTTTATACCGCAACATCTGCCGCGATACTGGGATGGCATTGGTAGTTATGAAGACTAAAGTCATCAAAACGAAAACCAAAGATGTCCTGCCCGCGATTCGCGATTTTCATTGTTGGGTACGGGAACGGCTCGCGCGTCAGCTGCAGAACCACCTGGTCAAAATGATTGTCGTAGATGTGTAAATCTCCATAGTCATGAATAAACGTGCCGGGCTTCATATTTGTCACCTGGGCCAACATCATGAGAAGTAAGGAGTAGGATGCGATGTTAAAGGGAACGCCGAGAAAAATGTCGCAGCTCCGCTGGTACAACTGCAGGTCAAGCCGCAAGAACGGCGCACCTGCAGCATCCAATTCATCATCGTCCATATTCGAACTCCATGATATGTCCTTGTCATTTTTCAGTGCCCAATATTGACGGCGCTCATCGATGGACATAAGCCCCGAATGAAGCTGGAATAAACAATGGCAAGGCGGAAGCGCCATATGAGGAATCTGTGGGGCATTCCAGGCCGAAATAATAGCTCGGCGATTTATTACCCCTGTTTCCTGCTGCTTTTCGAGCAGTGTTATTAATTGGGAAAGCTGATCCAGTGATTGTTGGTTGCCCTCAGCGTCAACATAATGCCAATCGCGCCACTGTGCTCCATACACGGGACCCAATTCGCCCCATTTTTTCGCAAATACAGGATCTTCAGCAATTTTTACGGCAAATTCTTTCATGCTTTCGCCGGCAAATGCTTCGGAATTCTTGTACTTTTCATATGGCCAATCATCCCAAATGCGCACTCCGTTTTCATCCAGATATCGGATGTTGGTGTCGCCCTTAATAAACCAGAGCAGTTCATGAATGATGGCCTTGGTAAACAATTTTTTGGTTGTTAGCAACGGAAATCCGTTATCCAGGTTGAAACGCAACTGGTACCCGTGAATACCAATGGTGCCAACACCTGTCCGATTAGCTTGCGGCCTGCCGTGTTCCAATACATGGGCCAGCATATTTTCATAGTCGTAAAACTTTTGCAATTTAGGGGGTATCTGAGCCCTGGTTTCATGAAATTGTTGGATCGCCTTGTCGCGCATACGGATCAGAATATTCGACCCTTTGCGCAATTCTTTGGTAGAAATGGTTTGTTTTCCCATAATACTTGGTTTAAGTTGTGAAACAAAAAATACTTCTTGGCCACAATACTTTGGACAAGTGGAAAAGTCAATTTGCCGAGACTTGACACATTACCCCTAAATGAGTAGGGATAGGATCAACCAAATCTTTTTACAATATATAAAACACATATTGCGATATTATCTATGGCAACGATATCACAGGGAACCTCCCGGCCGATACTTTCTTCATTTTGCCCGAAGGCGAATTCGTTCACGAAACTTATGACAGCCAACCGTCCCATAATGGTATTAGCTACGCATTCGCACATTACATTCAAAAACATAATGCGGTGCCGCCTCTCTATCGGAGGCGGTTTTTATAATCTAAAAACACCTTGCCGGTGTTTTTAGATTTAAACTATTTAACCTCCACCCCCATCGATCGTGCAGAACCTGCGACGATGTTTTTGGCGGCTTCGAGGTCGCGGGCGTTCAAGTCAGGCAGCTTGATGGTTGCGATTTCGGCAAGCTGTGCCTGCGTGATTGAACCGGCCTTTTTCTTGGCATTGGTGCCTGATCCTTTCTCGATTTTAGCAAACTTTTTGATGAGTGCGGAAACCGGAGGCGTCTTGATGACGAACGTAAATGTTCGGTCATCGTAGACGTTCATAGCCACCGATACCATTTCGCCCATGTTTTCACGCGTTGCGGCGTTGAACTGGTTTACGAATTCACCGATGTTGACTCCGGCCTGACCGAGTACCGGACCAAGCGGCGGAGCAGGGGTTGCCTTACCTCCAACAATCTGGAGTTTCAGGGCTTTGATGAGCTTTTTAGCCATAAGAGTAGTTAAAATTAATTCAAGATTTCGCGCGTGAAGCGTGCGCGGGTTGGGTAATCTCGAAAGCGTAAC
>CAYYES010000001.1:5095-9103 GCA_964471025.1 uncultured Candidatus Saccharibacteria bacterium
ACTTTTACCTTGCCGCGTTCGTGATCGATTTCAGAAACCGTTCCCTGCTGATCCTTGAACGCCCCCTCGTTGATGAGCACCAGATCACCGACCGCAACCGCAATGTTGTGCGTCGTATCGGATTTCTGCATGCGTCCCATAATAGAGTCGATTTCGGCCTGGGACATCGGAACCGGCACGGTGCCCGAACCCACGAATCCCGTCACGCGCGGCGTGTTGCGCACCACATACCAGGAATCGTCCGTCACGATCATGTCCACGAGCACGTACCCGGGATAGAATTTTTCATCCACTTCCGTGCGCTTGCCGTTTTTTACCTTGACCACTTTTTCCGTCGGAACCAGGACGTTAAAAATCTTGTCCTGCATGCCGAGCGATTCCACACGCTGTTTCAGGTTGCGTTCCACGGCGTTTTCATATCCCGCGTAGGTGTGGATGGCGTACCAGGCGCGTTCATTGTGAATTTCTTGTCGAGCCATACGTGGTTAGCCGATGATGGCGCGCAATGCGACGGCAAAAATCGCATCGAGTGCTCCGAGGTAATATCCGACCAGCACGGCAGTCGTGATCACGATTGCGGCGTGCCCAAAAGCTTCGGCCCACGTAGGCCAAACAATTTTTCCGAATTCAGTTCCAAGTGCGGTGAAAAATGACATAGGTTCGATAAGTTAGGTCTTTTAAAAGCCCGCGGGGGCTGTACTAGCTATAGGATACTTGGTTTGCCGAATGAAGTCAAGCAGCGAAAAACGCCGTTAGGCGTTTTTCGCTGCGCTGCATTTTGCGCACTTGCAGCCGACCGGCTTGATGAATTCGTCGAACATTTCCTTGCCGTAATCATAGGTCAATTCCTCGCCGGGCTTGATGACGCGTTTCGAACTAATCCAGATGCGGCCGTTTATCACGTCAGATTCGCAATTCCCTGCCGATCCGCACGCGTGATTGATGTAGCGCGCGGTGTTTTTGCGGTCCTTCCCGTCGATCGTCCATTTGGAATTTAATTCAAACAGGTACATGCCTCCGCGGCGGTCAGCCTCGGCGGCGGTGACTTTCTCGCCGACATATTCAATGATTTTGACGCCTTTGGGAATTTCCTCTGCCGCAAACAGTCCAAGTCCCGCCGCGGATTTTTTCACATCCAATTTGTAACGCGTGTTCTGTGTTTTCATGATGCAGGAATTTTACAGGAAAAAGAATTTTATGCAAAAACCCTGCGATCAGGGTTACAAATTTGCACGAAACTTGTTCAAGATTTCATCTTCGATTTCCGCGCGGTCGCGGCCGTATTTCATGTAGGACAATTGTTTTACGGATTCTACCTGATCCGGATTCCCTTTCGGCGCATAACCATCGTAAATCGTGTTGATGTTAAACGCTTGTGCCGGACGACCGTTTACGAGCATGCTCATGATCGCCTGGGCGTTATCTAATTTCAGAATATCATCCTTCGTAAACTGCGGAGTGATGCGCGGTTCGATGGTTTTCGCGTCTTCATCGTTGATGCGGAAAATTCCCATGGTTCCGACGTTTCCGAATACCGCAGATGAAATTTTTTCATCCAACTGTTTCAAATATTGATGCGTCATGTTCAATGACAATTTGTATTTGCGTGCCTCTGAAAGGATAGCCGCGATCGAATCTGTCACCACGTTTTGGAATTCGTCCATGTACACGTAAAACGGCGGGAATTGCGACAAGTCGGCAGATTCTGCGCGCGACATGGCAGCCATCTGCAGTTTCCCAACCAGTACCAGGCCGAGCAGGTTGGCATTGCGCTCGCCAAGGAGGCCTTTCGAAAGATTTACGAGCAAAATTTTCTTCTCGTCCATGACGCGGCGGAAATTGAATGCGGATTTTTCCTGCAGCACTACCGGGCGCATGATTTCGTTGGAAATGAAGTCGTCGAATTTTGATGAAATGTAGGGTACGAAGTTTTCAAGCCCCTGATCCCCAGTCGTTTTTTCCGCTGCTTTCCAGAATTCAACAATCAGGGGATTTTTGCATTTCGACAATTTCAAATCGCGGAATGATTTGTCGGCCAATACGCGCGTAATTTCCATGAGCGTGTTGCCGGATGCCGGATCCTCCATTACGAGCAATGCCGAGTTGCGGAAGTATTGCCCGAACATGGCGCCGCCCTGGGCTTTCATATCGAACAATTTTTCAAAAATTCCCATGAGTTCCGAAACCACCAATGATTTCTGCTGCGGGAACCGTTCATCGTATTCCAGGAAATTGAGTCCCATCGGGCGCGCCACATGCGACGGATCGAAATAAATCACGTCATCCATGCGTTCAGGCGGAATGTTGGCAAGGATTGTGTTGATGTCAGATCCGTGCGGATCAATAAAGCAACATCCGTCGCCGTTTTTGATATCTTGGATAATCATCTTCAAAAACAGCTGCGTCTTACCCACACCCGTCTGACCGATGGTGTAGAAATGGCGCAAACGATCAGCCGGCGCGAAATGAATCGGCGTCAATTTGCCGCGGAATTCGTTATAGCCCAAGAGAATTCCCTGTTCCCCCATATCAAGCGGTGCCGGCTGCGATCCTGATTTCGCCTGTTTCAGCTGCGGCGAATCCTTGGTCGCGGCAGGCAGATGATACATACTTGCGAGTTCATGCAGGTTCAAATGAAGCGACTGCGCATCATTCATCGCGCGGTAGGAAAATTCATGGAAGAAATTCAAAAGCCCGGATCCCTTGACCGATTCAAAGGCAATGCCATTTCCGGTTGCGTTCATAAACTGGTTAAACGCGGATTCCAGGTCATGCAAAATATCCTCGGCGCGCGGCTGCGTTTCGGCTGATGCAATGATGCGAATATTCGTCTCGACCACGGTCGATTTCAATTTTTCCGTAATTGAATTGATCGCAACCTCGTCCACATATTTCGTCTGCTTGTCGTCTTTCTTGTCTTCCGATTTCTCGTCCGATTTAAATAAACTCACGGCTACTTTACCGAACCCTTTCAATTCGTGCATCACCGGGTTTTCAATTTCATATTTGATGTCCGAAAACTTATCTCCTTTGCGCAGACGATCGAGCACCTTGCCATAATCCTTGATGAATCGGTCGCCGACGGGTCGGATGGTGAATTGGATGGACGCACCCTCGCCTTGTTTTTTCATTTTTGAAAACACGTTCAATATCAGGTCCATCGGATCCGCGTCGAACTGATCATAGGTTTTGATCGTCATCATGTCAGATGCAGTAGATTTCGCGTACGAACCGGCAGCCCCACCCGTTTCATTGAAGATATTATAATCGTCAGTTACCTCGACAATTTTCGCATCGGCATACACACCGAGTACGACTTTTTCAAATAGATCGGCGCGCGAACGCGGCACGGTTGCGTAAAACACCACTTCATCAGACGCATTCGACAAGGCGATCTCGAGCGTATACCAGTTGCGATCAGGATTAGATCCCGGGCCAATGGCCTGCATACCGGCATATAACTGTTCCATCATGCTCGTCAATTCCTTGAATGTCTTGGCTTTGCCCTCCTCGGGACGCGGTAGGGTGACTTCAAACAAACGAATGTCAATTTCTTTGAACAATTCAGTATTAGTCTTGAGGCCGGGGATTTCATGATACGCCGTCAGGTATTGGACAAGGAATCGATGAAAATCATCATCGATGTGGGGACTCTGCATTTTGGCAACAACTTCGAGCGCGTTTTTAATGCCCTTCTCCATCATAATGCCGAGGATTTCAGCCATGGTTTCATCGTGCTTTTCAGGATGCAGTTTGAGTGCGATTCCCTCAACATGATCTGCAGGCATCGCCTGTTTCGGGTGGAGCACTTCCTGAGGGGCTGCCGATTTATACGCATTGATGAGTCCCGCCGCGTCTTCTTTTTTTGTTTCTTGGCCTGATGCTTGCATTGCTTCTTGATGCTGCTTTAACTGCTCGCGCAAAAATGCCACTTCTTCTTCGGGCGAAGTGAATTGCACGTTTTTATTTTGGAACAACTGGTCAAAATTTTGGGTTGGGTTCATAAAG
>CAYYES010000001.1:9203-17097 GCA_964471025.1 uncultured Candidatus Saccharibacteria bacterium
AGGATCGTATGCTCGAAATGGGCGCTCGGGCTGCCGTCGCGCGTTGCAACCGTCCAGTCATCATCCAGGATCATTACGCCCTTTTTGCCTAAATTAAGCATGGGCTCGATCGCAATCGTCATACCTGGGCGCAGCACTTCGCCATCGCCTGGACGACCATAATTGGGCACATAGGGGTCCTCGTGAATATGGCGACCCACGCCGTGGCCTGAAAACCCCTCGACAATCCCATAGCGTTTATTTACGAATGATTGGATGGCATACCCCACGTCCCCCGTCGTTGCGCCGGGCTGTGCAGCGGCAATGCCGACCGCAAGCGCTTCCTCGGTCACCATGAGCAGTTCGTTTAATGCCGGAGAAATTTTTCCGACCGGCACCGTCACCGCCGCATCGGTAAACACCCCATCATGCTGCAGGCCCAAATCAATCGCAACAATGTCACCCTCATGCAGAACGCGATCAGGGCGCGGGATGCCGTGTACCACTTCGTCATTAATGGATGCGCAGATCGTTGCGGGAAATTTCGTTTTCGCGCCGTCGGGACGATACCCCTTGAATGCCGGGATGTCACCGCCTGCGCGCACCCACTCCTCGGCCGCACGATCAAGTTCGCCGGTCGTAATTCCCGGACGCACCATCGCCGCAAGCTTGCGCAGGATTTCGCCATGGCGTTTCCCTGCCTCGCGCATCGCGGTAATTTCCTGGTCGGTTTTGATGATAATCACGGGAATGATAATACCAGATAAACCAAAAAAATCAAGATTCCCCTTGATTTTTTCTTATGACAAAACTTCTTTGATCTGCCCCCATACCCCATCCACCGATTCCTCGCCGTTAATTTCGGAACAATGATAGTCGGGGTTGGACTGGAAATATTCAATGGTTGGAATTACGTTTTCTCGGTACCAGTCCAGGCGATTTTGGATTTTAGAAACATCCGTATCGTCGGCACGCCCTTGTCCACGGATCTGCAGTCGTTCAATCGCCGTTTGGTCCGTAATATGAATATGGAACACGTGTCGCTTGGAAATTTGGAAAAAATTAAGCGCTGAATCAAATATGTGACCCTCCTCGAGACGTCGCCCTACCCCGTCGAAAATAATATCTTCCGCACCAGTGTAGGTTTTAATGAGCGCATCTGACCACATCCAAATCGGAAAAAACGGCGGCATCAATTCCCCCGCATTCATAATGTCGTTTGTGCGTTTCTGGGTGAAGGTTTCGTTCGGATCCATATACTGGCGAATCATACTACCCGTTTCAATGTAAATAACTGATTTGCCTTGGGATTCTAAAAATTCTTTCAATTTGAGCGCCTGGGTGCCTTTGCCGGATCCGGCTTTGCCGTAGAAAATGTATGCTGCCATGGGGCAAGTATAAGGGAAAAGGGTCAGAATAGGCAACAACAAAAAGCCGCGGGCCGAAGGCCCGCGGCTTTTGTTGTTTTTGTTGTTAGTATTCCGCCATGCTCGCCTGCGCGGACAATTTCTTGATCAAATCGATAATTACCGAAATGACAATCAAGAGTGCCGTGCCACCGAGTGCGAAATTCTGGTTGCCCGTGATTCCCTGGAACACGCTTGGCATGACCGCAATCGCTGCGAGGAACAATGCCCCGAAAAACGTGATACGCGTCATGATGCGGCCGAAATATTCGGCGGTCGCATCGCCCGGACGGACGTTCGGAACGAACGCGCCGTTTTTCTGCAGGTTATTCGCCATGGCAGGGGCATCAAACGTAACCGCGGTGTAGAAGTAGGTGAATACGAACACCATGATGAAATACAGGATGCCGTAGTACAGCGGATTACCGAGGAACGTCGATACCGACGTTCCGATCGTCGCAAGCGTCACATTCGCCGATCCCGCGATCGCGCGAGCAATCATTTGCGGGAACATGAGAATGGACAATGCGAAGATGATGGGCATCACACCCGCCTGGTTCATACGAAGCGGAATGTGCGATGACGTCGATGATGTCACGAATCCTTGGCGCGCCTGCTGTTTTGCATACGTTACCGGAACCGGTCGTTCAGCCTCGGTAATCATGACCACTGCTGCGACAATCAATACCGCAATGATGAGAAATGCCAAGTAGATCGGCAGCTGCGAAGGATCATAGGAAAACAATGCCTGGGAAATGTCGCGCGGGATGCGCGCCACAATGCCGGCAAAGATCATGATCGATACGCCGTTTCCGATACCGAATTCAGAAATCAATTCGCCGAGCCACATCGACAGGAATGAACCCGCCGTAACAATGGCTACGTTGATGAAGGCCTGCGGCGCCGGAAATCCGGCGACGATGCCCTGGCTCGCAAGAATCGAAAGCAGTGCCGCGCCCTGGATTGCCGCCATGGCAATCGTCAGGTAGCGCGAGTACTGATTGAACTGGCGTCGACCCATTTCACCGGATTCGTGATAGAGCTCCTTGAGACGCGGCACCATGAGCGTTAACAGCTGCATGATGATCGACGCCGTAATGAATGGCCCCACCCCGAGCATGACAATCGAAAGTTTCGAGAGTCCGCCACCCGAGAAAATATTGAGGAATCCGAAGAACTGATTGTTCGACAGGAACTGTTCGAGCGCAGTAACATTGACCCCGGGAACCGGAATCGCCGTAAGTGCACGGAACACGATCAAGATCGCAAGGATGAATCCGATGCGCTTCATCAGATTTTTATCCGTTACGATGATCTTCAGTTTTTTGAAAAAGGTGGTAAGCATATGAGTACTATACAAGATCCAAGAAACAAATTCCAAGATCCAAGAAATGAACTTTTCGGTTTGGATCTTGGCTTTTGGATCTTGGTACTTATGCTACGTCGCCTCCAGCTTGTTCGATTTTGTCTTTGGCTGAAGATGACACTGCGACCTTTTCAAAGGAAAGCTTCTTGGTAACTTGGCCGGTTCCGAGGATTTTAACTCCGGATTTCGCGATGCGGGCATTGGTAATCAAACCCTTGGCAACGAGCGTAGCGGCTGAAACCGTTTCGCCTGCTGCAAATGCCGCGTCGATGGCAGCGAGGTTGATTGCGATCGGGCGAACACGGTCAAATGCCGATTTCGCACGATTTTTACCGTGACCTCGCTTTTTAGGAATCTTCTTGATGATATCGCGAAGTTCCGGGCGCATGCGGTGACCTGAACGGGCCTTCTGACCCTTGGTACCGCGACCTGCGGTTTTTCCGCGCTTGCCGCCGCGGCCTACTTGCGTATGTTTCGCGTTCGGCGTCGCGCGTTTGAGTGAATTCATGTTCATACAATTGAAACGGGATTAGGCGGCTACCGGTTCAGCGGTAATCGTCTTGCCCTTTTTAGGCATCGCAAACGTTGCCAAGGCTTTCGCCGTCGCACGTGCGATGTTCATTTTGTTTTTCGTTCCTGAAATCACTCGACCGGTGATGTCCGTAATACCTGCCAACTCAACGACGATGCGCATGGCAGAACCCACCACGACTCCGCGGCCGGTGTTTGGCATGAGCATGACGCGAGCGGCTTTGTATTTCGCAGTAACATCATGATCGATCGTTCCCGCGTCCGTCAAGCGAACCTTCATGAGGTTTTTCTTGGCGTCGTTGAAGGCTTTCTGCATGGCAAGCGTCGTGTCGCCCGCTTTGCCGAGGCCGATGCCTACGGAGCCTTTGCGGTCGCCGATAACGAGCGCTACCGAGAAGCTGAAGCGGCGACCTCCTGATACGACGCGGGTTACGCGGCGGATCGAAAGCGTCTTCTGTTCAAATTCCGGCTTGACGCGTTCAGGACGGCCGCCCTTGCGGGGACCTCCCTTGCGATCGCCGGGGCGACCACCGCGGCCTGCACCGCGTGGTCCGCCAGTGCGAGGACCGTTGGGACGTGGCGCGCGAGGAGCCGTATTGGTTGATGGTGAAGTGTTTTCCATATAATTAGAACTGGAGTCCTGCTTCGCGCGCTGCATCAGCGAGCGCCTTGACTCGACCCGTAAAGCGGAATCCGCCTCGGTCAAAGACAACCTTGGTAATGTTTTTCGCGCCTGCAGCCTTGGCAATATCCTTGCCTACCTGCACGGCACCTTCCATTTTCGTTCCCTTGGCTTTCATGTCGTTTGCCGCTGCGATCGTAACCGCTGCCGCATCGTCAATGAGCTGGGCGTAAATGAATTTGTTTGAACGGAACACGGCCAAGCGTGGCTGTGCAGCCGTACCCGATACGCGAGCGCGGATCTTGCGATGGCGGCGCTGGCGTTTTGCGAGATTGTGATTTTTCATAACCGATTAGGCAGATTTCTTGCCCTGCTTGCGGCGGATGGTTTCGTCGTCGTAGCGGAATCCCTTGCCTTTGTACGGTTCAGGTTTCTTGAGCGAGCGGACGTATGCCGAGAACTGTCCGACCAATTCCTTGTCAGTTCCGGAAATGCTGATAACGTTTTTCTCTGCGGTTACCGTGAGGTTTGCAGGGATTTCAACCTTGACCGGATGTGAAAATCCAAGCGCGAGATCGAGCGATTTGCCCGAAACGGCTGACTTGAATCCGACTCCTTCGAGGATGAGTTTTTTCTCATAACCCTGGGTAACGCCCTGGATCATGTTTTTGACGTGCGATGCGACCGTGCCCCAAAGGCTGCGTGCGTATACGTCGTCTGCGTTTTTTGAAACGACTACCGTTTCTCCGTCGACGGAAACTGTAACGACGGGATCAAATGATCGGACCAATTCTCCCTTGGCACCTTTGACCGTTACCGTATTGTCGGCAACCGTCACCGTGACGCCAGATGGAATTGCGATCGGGTTTTTTGCGAGACGTGACATAAAACTACCAGATTTCGAACAGCGCTTCGCCGCCCACATGAGCTTTGCGCGCCTCGTCACCCGTCATTACTCCCTTGGGCGTTGAAAGCACCAAGAGTCCTCGACCGTTTTTAACTGATGTAATGTCATGCAGCCCCATGTACACGCGGCGTGATGACTTGGAAATTTGTTTGACGTCTGAAACGCGCGGTTTTTCGTTGACATACGAAATGCCGACTTCCAATACGTCGCCCTTCTTGCGGGATTTTTTCGCGTAGGACGCGATGAACCCTGCGTTGAAAAGCGTTTTGGCGATCTCGCCGGTGAACTTCGAGAAAGGAACCATGACGGTTTCCTTGCGCGCGTTGCCGCCGTTTTTAATCGAGATCAGCAGGTTTGCAGTTGTTTTCATACCAGATTACCAAGATGACTTGCGTACGCCAGGAACTTTTCCTTCGTTCGCGAGTTCTCGGAACTTAATGCGGGACAGTCCGAAGTCTCGGAGATATCCGCGTGAACGACCCGTGATGGCGCAGCGATTCTTGTAGCGAACCGGCGAGCTGTTTTTCGGAAGCTTCTGCAAGCCTTCCCAGTCTCCGGCAGCCTTGAGTTCGGCGCGCTTGTTCGCATATTTTGCGATCAACTTGGCACGCTTGTCATTGCGAGCCAGCTGTGATGTTTTTGCCATAATGATGACAAGAACCAAGATCCAAATTCCAAGAACCAAACGAGTCCGCGAGACTGTTTGGATCTTGGTGCTTGGTTCTTGGACCTTGCGTTAGCTAATATATTCCTTTGTCATGCCCCGCCATGTCACACACAAGTTCATTCGTCCTTGAATCATCAAGAAAAAATGGAGGTGTATGGATGTACGAGACTGAAATGGGAAGCGGCCGGGACGAGCCCAACACGCGTCGAGAGAATAGCAAATATAGGACATTGTGTCAATAATAGTCACGATAAAAGCCGCCTTTTCCCAAGGCGGCTTTGTACTCAGTGAATGAAATGGTTGCAGAAAACGTCCTGTCGGGTTACGGCCCGACAGGAATTAACCAGCAAACCAAAATAAGGTGAAGGGTTAGACAATGTCGCTGCGGGAACTAGGTCCCGCAGCACACACTGCTTTTATACACATGAAAAAGGTACTCCTTACTAATTTAGAGAAGAAGGGTGCAACATGGCGATCTGCCCGACCCATATCGCGCCCCTTCCTCGTCTCCCTCTCTGAATCTACTCCTTGCGGACCAATAACGCAAGCCCCCCAAATAAACCTGTGCATAAAAAATCCCCGGGCGATATGCCGCGGGGAGAGAGGATATTAGTTTGTATATCTACTATTTTTGCAGACAAACTTTTTTTGTTCCAAATTGCATGCGCAATTCTTCATTAGTCGGGCTCATCAGGTAAATCCCTGCAGGCAGCGCATTACACGCCTGGCCATAGGAAGTTCCCCGCATCACCACCTGACCGATGGGGTTAGTTACCGTTACGATAGCTGTATCGGGTAACGCGCCTTTGTCGGTGGCAATTTCATCGATTGCGGTGAACCCCGTGGTGAACGGTTGAATCCATTCAGGTGAAGGGTTTGAGTTGTTCGGGCCCGTCACCCAGGAAACCGTGCGATAGTTGGCATAGGATTGCAGGTTTGCAAACGTTGTCGACTGATCAAAATCACCTGAACCGACTGCAACAGGCCCTGGTCCGTCCGACACCCATTCCCAGCCGTTCTGCCACACATATAATTGTGTGTACAATGTCGTCAAGGTGCCTCGTCCGCTTCCAATAATCCTGCAGACTACGGTAGTAGGCACAGGAAAAGTAAGTGCAGTATCGGCAATTACTGGGGGCAATGGATCGGCGGTAACCCCCCAATGACTTAGATCAGGGTTCCATACCTCAACCCCTGATTTGGACCGCATTCCTATTTGGTAATAGTATTTGGTCCCGCCCAAGAGGCCGTTGTCATCAAACGAAATTGATGTGAAGGATGTCGGGGCTAAGTTTCCTGGGCCAGTAAATGTCAGCCAGGTACCGCTGCCGTCCTGCATTCTGCGGTACAGAAGCGTGCCCGTATCGTCTACCGATACTGAATAATTAATATTCGTAAGGGTTGTAGTAGATTCATTTTTCCCCGTAACGGTTCCCCATTGCGGTTCGTTTGGTTGAGGTTGGTTTACCGGCGACGTATAGGTAGAAAACATACTACTATCGGCACCGACAACACTGCTCGTACGCGCCTTGAAATAATATTTCGTACCTGGTGTCAGATTGTGAACCGTAACATACACCGTCGTATCCTGCGCATATCCGGTTGCGGACACACTTGCGATCGTAGACATGGTCGAATCATAGGCCCACAATTGATAGGTAGCACCGGGTGCATTGCCGCGCGCGAATGAAAATACTGCGCGCAGGGAATCCTGGCTTACGCCCGACAATCCCGAACTCACAATATCCGTTGGCGTGTAGCCCGGTACCGTGTAGTCCGGCACCGTTACGAATGTGTCACTGATGCCCATAATAGGGGCTACCGTGGTTGCATATAATGCATTGGCGGTATGCGTCGAATTCGGAGTATTTAATGGCGCCTGAATCGATGTATCGCCGACCCCTTGTACGGTCAGCACCGCCGAGCTCGCACTGTACTGATCGGTATAAAGTTTTATGCCGATCGGATAATCCGGACTCACGTAATGCACCTGAACCTGCGTTCCCACAGGCGATGCCGCTATGCCCGTATACGCAATGGTAAATTGCGCAGGCGGCCCCGGCAGCGAATCGGTGGTGAACATACGGTACGTGGACGTATCATAGTTCGTGCCCTGTTTAAAAACCGAAGCAAAGATATAGTGGGTTGCAGGCTGCAGCCCATAGAGCGGCCACCAAAACGTGGTTTGGTTGGTTAAATGCGTTGGCGCTGCGGTAAAAACCGTGTCGCCGACTGCCTGGTAAATGTAGTGATGGCTGAACAATAAACCTCCGCTTCCCGTAACAATATTCTGCCAATTCATGGCATTGGATGTTATGGAATCAGCAGGCGTTGCAGGTACCGTGTTTCCCTGGATTTGCGCGTGCGCACCCAGGAAAACAGTAGAAAAAATAAGTGCGATCAATAACTGTTTCAT
>CAYYES010000001.1:17197-35079 GCA_964471025.1 uncultured Candidatus Saccharibacteria bacterium
CGTGCGCACCCAGGAAAACAGTAGAAAAAATAAGTGCGATCAATAACTGTTTCATGCGTATTTCGTTTTTTTGGTTATACAAATATTGTGAAAGATTTGCCTCATTTATATCACACCAAATGACTGTTTGTCAATATTTCCTCGTTGGACCGCTTGGCCATTGGCAACTTGTTCTTTATACTGGAACCGTATGAATTCATCCCGCATCAATCCCCTTGTTAACCCCATGATCACGCTTGCCGCACTGTTCGGCATAGGCTACCTGCTCGTACTTGAAAAAATACTGTTCGTGCCGATCGTGCTCGCGTTCATGTTTTCATTTCTATTGCTTCCTGGAACGTCTCGACTGGAACAGCGCGGCGTGCCGCGCATTGCGGCGAATGTGATTATGATCATCATTTCGATCCTGCTCGTCGTATCGGTCGGAATTTTAATGTCGTTTGCATTATCGCAGTTTGTGGGCGATCTGCCAGCCTACCGCGACACCGTGAACGCTAATATTGCCAGCATCCAGGAATTCGTCGCGCGCATTGCGCACGTATCAGTTACTGATCAGCGTACTTGGATCGCAGATAACCTAAATATTCTAGAACTTGGTGCACGCAATGCGGGAACGCTCGTGACCGGTGCAACCAAGGTAGTATCAACGCTCGGACTCACGTTCATCTACACCTTTTTCTTCTTGTACTACCGCGACAAATTGCGCACATTTCTCCAGCAACTCCTCGGCGCGCAAAGCGAGGCGAACATTTTGGGTGTTGTGAATAAATTTGAAACGATTGTTCCGAAATATCTCACGGGCGTGCTCACGGTTGCGCTTATACTCGGGGTATTTTATACGGCTGGATTTTTCATCATCGGACTGCACAACGCGATTTTGTTCGGTATCATGGTTGCGATTTTAAACATTATTCCCTATGCCGGACCGATTATTGGATTTGGAATCGTTGTCCTGTTTGCTCTTGCAACGCAAAATCCGGGCGTGGCGCTCGGCGCCATCATTGTATATTTGATCGCTCAATTTATCGACAATAATTTCCTGACGCCGAACATTGCGGGCGGCGGCATCGACATTAACCCGCTTGCAGCCATTATCAGTATCATCGTTGGGGGTGTCATGTGGGGCGTGGTTGGCATGATTATCGCGCTCCCGGTGGTAGCAATGATCAAAGTTGCCTGCGACGCCATCCCGGATCTGCGCCCATGGGGCTATCTGCTCGGCAACGGCGGCACCGAAGAATACGCCCTTACTTGGGACAAAGCAAAGCGCTGGTTCCAGCGAAAAAAATAACCTGCAAAAAACCGCACCGTGCGGTTTTGATTTTTTGGCGATGATTTAATAAAATAGAATCCTATGGAACCAATCCCCAATCAGAACCAGACGCCCGCATCGTCCTCGTCCCGATCGTTATTTGAAAAATACCAAGTTTTTTTTGCAATCGTCCTGTGCGGATTCCTAATCGGAGACGCCATCGTCACCGCAAGCATTACCCGTCTGGTGTCCGATACCTCCGAGAAGCCGCAGCAGACGCGCGATACGGTTCGTTCAGATCTGGTGAAGCTCGTGTCGCGACTCGACATGAACAAGAAAGAATTCGCCGCGTGTTTGGACAACGGCACCATGACGCAAAAGATTTCCGATGCCTCGGCACTTGCTGACAAATCAGGCGTCACCGGAACCCCGACGTTTTTTGTCATTAAGCGGACCTTCGGCGCAAACGACGCAGTAACCAGCCAAAAACAAATCACCATCCTTGGCGCGCGCGACCTGGCAACCTATGAAAATGCGATCGCCGCCATGAAATCACCCACGGACCAGCCGGCAGTAACGGGTGCAAAAATCGAACTGTCTGCCGAGGATCATTGGACGGGACCGCGCCGCGCGGAAATCGTGATCGTTGAATATTCCGACATTGATTGCCCGTTCTGCAAGGCCGCAAAACCAGTCATTGACGAATTGCTGCGCAAGCACCCTGACTACGCATTCGTGTATCGCCATGCGCCTATCACGTCATTGCACCCATTTGCTGCGTACAAGGCAGAAGCGTCTGAATGCGCCGCAGCGCAGGGAGGCGACGAGAAATTCTTCAAATTTTTGGACGCGGTCGTAAAATAATCATTGAAAATCCCACCTTGGGATTTTTTTGATATACTGAATAGGTATGAATAAATCCACCCGCTTCATCACGGTATTCGGCATCATTGCCGTCCTGGTCGGACTTTTTGTATGGTACAAGGTCGCACCGGGAACCTATGACAAGTTAGCAGACTGCCTCAAACGCCAGGGCGTTATCATGTACGGTGCGTTTTGGTGCCCGCATTGCCAAGCAACGAGACACGCGTTCGGCAAATCCGCAAAACGCTTGCCGTACGTTGAATGTTCGACGCCTGATAGAAACGGACAGACGCAGGTCTGCATTGATAATCATATCGCCACCTATCCAACCTGGGATTTTCCAAATCCCATCGATCTGCCTGCGGCGGCGAGCGACGCCGCAACCGCATGTTCGGCAGCAGATGCGCCTGACAATTGCCGGAATGCGGCTGCCGGTTCCTGGTCCATTACCACTAACGGTCACCGATTCCTGACACCGAGCGAACCAAAACAGTCGGGCGGCGTATGGACCTTGCCCGCACATTCGCGCGCAAGCGGCGAACTACCGCTTGAATTCATCGCATCACTCGCGTCATGCCCCGTAAAATAATCTATGCTCCATTTTTTCAACAATCTCGTTGCGGTCGGAACGGTCGCAATCATCGCAGGTATCGCAAGCATCTGGATGCTGCTGTTCCTGGGTGAAACGAACAATCGATATTTTCGCTTCATTAAAAAACACGCGTTTCATTTCTCGTTCCTGCTCGCGCTTGGCGGCATGCTCGGCAGCCTGACGTATTCTGAAATACTGAAATTCCCGCCATGCACTTTCTGCTGGTGGCAGCGCATATTCCTGTATCCGCAGGTTATCGTACTCGGCATCGGCATCAAACTGAAAGATCTAAAGATTTGGCTCACCTCGATCATCCTCTCGGGCATCGGCATCGGTTTCTCGATCTATCATGTATTGCTCCAAAACGGAGTCATCGGCCCGTCGGCCGCATGCGTGCAGGGCAGCGTATCCTGCGCAAAAATCGACGTTCTGATCTGGGGTTGGCTTACCATCCCGATCATGTGCCTTGTATTGTTTGCAGGAATCCTGACACTCGCGTACGTCGCACACCGCAAGGAATCACAATAAAAAAATCGTCCCAGATCGGGGCGGTTTTTTATTTCTTCGCAAATGGATTCGCAGTATCTACGACCTCTTGGGCTTTGAGATGAAATATTTCATCTGCGGAATTTTCAAACGGTTGCCAACCGGCGCGAGCGGCAACATACCCTGCATCACGCACCCAGCCGCGCGCCGCTTCATTTTCGGCATAGAACGGGTAGGCAATCGTAGTAACCGGCTTGCCCGTCATCTTTTCAAGGAGTTCCTTACTCGTCACCAATTCGCGATGGATGATGGCAGGATCCGTCAATTTCGGCAGGTTTTCATGGATATAGGTATGGGATGCGATTTCATGTCCCGCGTCCGACAATTCCTTGATTTCAGATTCCGTCATGAATCGTTTGTGGCCCGTGACCCCGGGATAGACGAAAAACGTTGCTGTGAATCCATATTTTTTTAATACCGGCGCAGCATAGGCATATTGATTTTCCAATCCGTCATCAAACGTGATGACGATCGGTTTTTCGGGAATCGGAATGTCATGCAGCAAATAATCGGCATAGGTATCAAATCGAATGGGATAGTACCCATTATCAGCTAAATATTTCATCTGCCGATCAAAATTGTCGGGCGATACCCGATAATGGCGATTCATCGGCCCCTCGGCACCTGCAGGGGCTGGGGCGACTGAATGATAAACGAGTACCGGAATCTTTTGAACCAGGGAAGGAGGCTTGCGTGCATCAAGCACGGTGACATCCGGAATCCCTCTAGGTGCCGACGTTTCGATTCGGGTGCGATGTGCGTACGCAAATATGCCCCCCACCAGAAGGATCATTACCGTGCTACCTATGAATATGATTGCGGACCGAGACCATTGCATCGCCCTATCGTATCAGGAGTTCGTTTCTTGATGCAAGGACCGGCACACTCATTATCGCTCCTTGTCCAACTTGTAACCGCGACCAGGAATACTATGAATAAGTTTTTTCTTCTTCCCTTCATCTATTTTTTTGCGCAAATTTAAAATATGAGTCTCGATCGTATTTGAAAACGGATCATGGTCAGCATCCCACACATATTCGATAAGCACGCTGCGCGGCACGACATCCCCTGAATTGCGCGCCAAATATTCCAGGAGCGCGAATTCTTTTTTCGTCAGATAAATCGAACGGGATCCGCGAGTGACTTTTTGGCGATTCAGGTCAATGACCAGATCCTCGACGGCAACGGTAGGTTTGCGGCATATCTTGGGACGACGAATGATCGCCTGCAATCGCGCATATAATTCGTCAAAGAAAAATGGTTTGGTCAGGTAATCATCGGCGCCGCGCGCAAAACTTTCAACTTTGGTCGGAATTTCGCCCATGACGGAAATCATGATGATAGGTACATGATTGTTCGCGTCCCGTAATTCACGGCACACCTCGAGTCCGTTTTTTTCCGGCAACCCATAATCAAGGATGATTGCGTCGTAGGATCCGGTTTTGGCAAAAAACAACCCTTGCTTGCCGGTTCCAGCCTCATCCACCAAACATCCTTTTTCCTCGAGCCGACGTTTCACATAGGATCGGGTATCCAAATCGTCTTCGATAATAAGCAATTTCATGAATCTATTATAGAACGAATGGGATTTTTGGAAATGGGAGTCTTTTTTTATTCTTTAGTTTTTCTTGAGCTTTTCTTGAGTTGACCACAGCTACACTGAATAGGCCCTCTCGTCGAAAGGGCTTTCATAACGTATACTTCCCTATGCAACCAGCACAAACACTTTTGACTGATCCAGGGTCACGAGGAACCAACGCAGCTGAATCAGCGGCGCTGTCCTCGACGCAGTTCACACCCTGGGAAAGCTAACCTGATTAAAAAATGAATGCCCGTACCCTCAAACACGCATACGCTTTCCTGAATACCCAACGGTCACGAGGTATTCATTTTTTATATGCATTTCTTATTCGACCGAAATCAGGGAACGAGGATGCGCAACGGCGCGAATATATATTGAATGTCATTCTGGTTGCCACCATCCTGCTTACCCTCTGGTGTACCGGGTCGATCGTAAATATGATGGATTATCTGGGCCCGAATTATCACGGAGTGCCGCTTGTCGCGTTTGCCGTTTTAGATGTTTTTTTCATAGGACTCCTGATCATCTCGCGCCTCGGGCATCCCCGCCTGGCTTCGTATATCATGATCGGGTTTTATTATGCAGTAATAACGGCAACTATGCTGCAGTGGGGTATCGAGCTTCCATTGGCTGCCATGGGGTTCGTACTCGTCATTGCATTTTCAAGCATTCTTTTATCGACCCGTCTCGGGATCATCATTACGGCAGGAATAGCAGTTACCGTTATCAGCATCGGCTACGCTCAGGTACACGGAATCATTCATCCTTCGCTCGACTGGAAAATAGTTCCCATCCGCCTCAACGACGCATTCGAGCTTGCCGTTATCTTTGGGGTCATTATGACCGTGTCATGGTTATCTAATCGCGAGATTGAAACATCGCTCACGCGTGCACGCGCAAGTGAACACGCGTTAACCCTTGAACGCGACAACCTAGAATTGCGCGTCGAGGAACGCACCCGCGAATTGAAAGAAGCCCAGCTTGAAAAAACAGCACACCTCTATCGCATGGCTGAATTCGGTCGCCTGTCGTCTGGGCTGTTTCATGATCTTATGAATCCGCTCCAAGGGGTGATTGCCGCGGTGCATGACTGGCACGACACGCCGGACCATCGCCATATCGCAGACGTGCGCAGCGCGCTTGAACGCGCCATGCACGCATCGCAGCGCATGGGCAATTTCATCAGCACCGTACGCCGACAGATGAACCCTCGGGAATTTGAAACGCAGTTTTCCCTTACCAAAGAATTGCAGGAAGCGGTCGATGTCGTGCGGTTCAAGGCGCGGGAAAACCGGGTCATCATCAATAAAAAAGCGACCAAGGAGCTGGTTACGTTCGGGAATCCATTGAAATTCCACCAAATAGCGCTCAACCTCCTCGTCAACGCAATTGATGCGTGCGAGGGCCATGGCGACGCCGAACCGCGCGTCATTCATGCAAAAATTTCTAAGTTTAACGGGATGGCTCAAATGAAAATAACAGATCGAGGCGCAGGAATCCCCCCAGAACTAATTGGAAGGATTTTTGATCCGTTCTTTACCACTAAATCGTCTCACAAGGGCATGGGACTCGGATTGTCGACCACGAAAGCTATCGTTGAAAAAGATTTCAGCGGAACAATTACCGTGACCAGCACATTAGGACACGGCACAACATTTACCGTGACTGTTCCCTTGCATAACGGACCGTTATCATCATGACCACCAAATCCCTCGTCTCATTTATCAAGGCCTCACAGACAAGTCGCGGCTCATGGATCGGAACCACGAGCGCCAATCCATCCTTTTCGCGTGGGCATGACAGTACTACAACATTTCATACGTCACTTATTGCGTGCGCACTCGAAAAGGTTCCTGCTGCTCGGCCATTGCGCGAACAGGCAGTCAGGTATTTAATGAGCCAACGAAGCGATTCCTGGTCATGGAACTATTGGGACCGCTCCCACCCCCGATCGAAAACCCTCCCCGACGACTGGGATGATACCGCTGCTGCGCTTGCGGCAATTAGCAGCTTCGATGCAACCTTGCTTGACGAGCGAGTGCTGGCTGCGGTTGTACGTAACCTGATTATTTCAGAACTTGCGCCAGGCGGCCCCTATGGGACCTGGATGGTGACTGCTTGGAAACATACCACTTGGCATGATGTAGACATCGTCGTAAATAGCGCTATTGCACGGTTCCTAGTGATGCGACAAATCAATCTGCCGCCGCTCGTGGCCTGGATCGAACAGGCGGTGCGTCAGGGAAATTATTCGTCACGCTATTATAAAAAATCACAGATTATTTATTTTCTTTCGACATGGTATCGAGGGTCGGTAGTTCCATTATTACAACAGGAAATAAAAAAGTTGCTTCGCAAAAAAACCAACCCGCTCGATCTGGCCCAATTAACAACGGCATGGCTGCGGTTTGGGGGCGCAGCATCTGACACTACGCCTCATATAAAATTACTGAAAAGGTACGCTGCGCGTAAAACTGCACCGGAACCGTTTCCTTGTTTCGTCGAGGAGGTGGTGCAAGGTATCCCCTACTATTCTGGATCATCCGCACTCACAGCGGCATGTATTCTTGAGGCTTTTGCGGCATATGATGAAGCACGGCACCAGGAAACCGAACAGGCCGCGGCGCTGCGCGCCGCGGCCGACGCAAGAACCATTGGATTATTCGCCACGCAACGATTTTCCCACTTACCTGAAATGAAGAAAAATGTCGCAGTGCTCGTTCATCAGCTGGCCATAAAAGATCCAACCCATGAAATTGCACTTTTGCCCGAATGGTTTGCGGAATCCTTAAATAGTACCCTTGGGAAACCTTCAAAAAAGTTTTTACGTGAATTAGGGACTGTGAATACCTTAGGATGGATTGGATACACCATTGTAGACAAGGTGCTGGATGGCGAAGATCACAAAGCCCTGCTACCTGTTTCAACCATTTGCATCCGCGAAGTAACTGCGTATTATGAGAAACTTTTTGCAAATGATCCGAAAGCGCTACGATTCGTTACCGATATTTTGGATGGGATTGATCAGGCAAATTTTTGGGAACATCAGACTTGCAAGATACAAAAAGCAAGCACCAAGATACAAACAAAAGAACTCCCCAATTATGGAAGCTTCTTACCCCTCGCGGAAAAGTCGTTGGGTCACGCGCTCGGCCCCATCGCAATTATTTTAAAAAATCAGAAACTATCCGCGTCTCAACGATTCACCGCTGCCAACCTCGTAAAACAATTCTTCATCCATTACATCATCGCACGACAATTAAACGACGATGCGCATGATTGGCTGGCAGATTTGGATCAAGGTTTTTTAAACTCGGCATCCGTCGAACTTTTGAAGGATGTAAAACGGAGGCGCTCTGCGCTGCCCCCTCTGTTAGAGGGGGTTGGGGGTGTGTCAATCTTAGATTTGAATAAAAATAGAGAAGAACTCCAAAAACTCTTTTGGAACAAAACTATCGACACAGTAGCCGACAATATTCGCGCGCACGCTTCGCGTGCGCGCGCCATCCTGCGTAAATTACAAAAATCTGGCATCCTCGCCGAGACAGGAAAATTAGAGTCGCTTCTGACGCCACTTGAACATTCCGCAGATATGGCGATTCGGGAGCGGGATAGTACGAAAAGGTTTTTGAAAGAATATAAATAAAAAGCCCTTAACTCAAAGAGTCAAAGGTTCAAAATGTCAAAATAATAAAGTATCCCAGTTTCTATGCAGTAACGAGAGACAGACACACGCCGCCGACATACCGGGTGCCGCAGTCGTCCCAAGCGTAGCAGTGTACGAGCCACTCGCCACTGCGCCAGTTCACGTACACGGCAACAACCTTGCCGGAACTTAGCATAACATGGAATACATACCATTTATTTATCTTTCGATAATTGATAATTAAGCAGCTCCTTGCCCAATTCCGGTTTGATAATCAGCAGGTAAAGGACTACTAAAAAGTTATCCTCTGCCATTGGTGCCGAGGAATAACGAACTAAAAATCCCTGCCTGGGGATTTTTGTTATCGGGGAAATAATTGATTCAGAATTGAACGCGTTCCGGGACCCACCAGTCCGTCCGCCGTTAGACCGCGTGATTTCTGAAATGCGGTGACCGCCGTTTTAGTGCAGGGCCCGTAGGCACCCGTCACGGGACAATCGTTCGCCGTTTTTCCTGGGGGCGGATAGGATCCTGCGGTGCGAAGTGCCAGCTGCAGCGCTGCCACATCGGGCTTTTTCGTGCGCGAATCCGGCACCAGGTTCGTATTCCATTGATATGCAATCGCTTGCGCGGCACCCACCTGGTTCAGAAAATAATCATAGAGCCCAAGCATCGTCGCGCGCGCCATTTGCGGAATCACTGCTGCCGACACCGCAGGGTTTACCAACGGCTCATACACATAGGAATACTCCACGAGCACCGACGGAACATCGAGCGTGTCATACGCGCCGAGCGCGATCAGTTTCGTATCAGGAATGACGCTGGATTCATTAGCAAGCTCTGATTCTAAATTGAGATTACTTTTAGGAACTACGGTGTGCAGCCGATTCCCGATCGCATCACCCACCGCATCCGATGGGTGCCTGTTTTCAAGCGGAGCGCCGGGAACGTAAATCGAATAGCCGCCGTATTCCCCGCTGGATCCTCCACGTGGGTAGGTATCATTGAAATGCACATGCAGTGTGAGGTCGAAGCTTTGTTCATTCGCCCATTGGTTCGTTGCATACAATCGGTATGCAATCATCGGTTTTGCGTCGCCATGGGGTACCTGTTTCAGTTCCACGCCGTTACTGGTGTCGATCGCAAATTCCTTGATCCTGCGTGCGTATGATTTTTTATGCTCTGCAATAACATGCGCGACGTCCTTTTCGTGGTCATCAAAATAGGTGGCGAGTTCGGGAATATAGTTGCCCGTTTCCCGTTCGCGCGACACGGTAACCTGGAAACGATCATCCTTGCCAAGCAGATCCGCTATCTGGTGTGCCAATCGCAAATTCAAATCAGCCTCGCGCAACCCATTTCCCGACGATCCCGAAAATTCGTTGTCGTGTCCGGGAACAATCAGAATCTTGATGGGATACCCCATCTGATACCGCTCGGGCAAGGACACGAACGAAGCGGCATGTACCGTTCCAGCAAATCCGATCAAACCAACCACCATAATCATCATAATCATCATAACGAGTCGCTTCATGACATCCAGTGTATCACAACAAAACCCCTCGCCGAGGGGTTTTGTGTTATTTTTTCTTTGCTTTTTTCGTTTTCTTGGCCGTTGCCACTTTTTTCTTCATTTTAAACGACTTCTTCTCGGTACCCGATTCTGATTCCGTGGATTCCGTTTCTGAAACGATAGTATGTGCCATCGATGATGCAGGCATCGCCGCAACCAAACGCTCGAGCGTGTTTTGAATCGCAGCGAGCTGTTTCATCACCGCATCTATGCGCGGATCGGGTGTCGCTGCGCGATAAGTTTCGCCGCCGACTGATCCCTGATTGAAATCCTTTTTGAATTTCGGCTTGAAATCATCGCGAGGCATGTCGGGCTTGTGTGACATAAAGCAGTCCGAACAAAATACCGGACGTCCGTCTACGGGACGAAACGGCACTTCGCATGGCTTGCCGCAACCGGCACACGTTGCGCGGAACAGTTGTTTATCGCCACCGAAACGATTCGGCTTCTTGTCCCAAGGTTTTTTTGCAAAACCGGGGCGGGATGCGCGATCTCCGAATCCTCCGCGGCCACCTCGGCTGCCGTCTCGAAATCCTCCTTTGGTAAAATCTTTCATGAAAATAAATGGTGTCTGATCATTAGCGATAAGATGATTTTATATTACATTATTTTTATTTTTTAGTCAAGCCTCTCTTTTGTTTCTCTATAACGATGTTCCCCACGCCGATCCCAATACCTGTGCCCAAAATCGCACCCGCAATCACGTCGCTTGCCCAATGAAATCCTGTCGCGCCGATCGCGATATATGCCGCATACGCAATCGCAAGGATGCCTACCCATTTTTTCTCCTTGAACATCACGGCAAGCGCAACCGACATCGCAACGGCTACGGTGGTGTGGGATGATGGCCACCCCCAGAAAATACCTCCTTTACCCAAACCAAATTGAAACGTCTGCGACCATTCCCGCAGATTCGCGCCCGCGTGCAATCCTGGACGACCCGTAAAAAATTTAAGTGCTGATGATGCAATCCATCCCACGGTCCCTGCGGCTGCCGAACCCCACGCCGCATACTTCCATAATGAACGATTCCATGCGTACCCGACTATCAACAACACCGCCCATAACATAAACGGCATAAAAAATCCGATGAACCCTGCCAATCCGAACACCTTGCTGGCAGCTGATCCATACCAAATTCGCACCCACCATGCATCAATTCCACAGAGCGAAAAAATGACCGTGATGCCGACCATTGCTAAAAATCCTATGAATATCCGATATCCGATTCGCATCGTCATGGCGCCCAGTATAGCAAATGAATAATTCCTGAAACAACGAATCATGCATATCCCCATGCTTGATTTTCTAAAATATAAAGTGAAGTATAATAAAAATGTCGCTTGTTAGATAACCCAAGCGCATCATTTTTTTATGAAGACCCTTCACTTCATTGCGTGGCTCCTCGTTATTATCGGCGGATTAAACTGGCTCCTAGTAGGAATCCTCGGGTGGGATGTTGGCATGCTATTTGGCGGTCAGGCGACGATCGTATCGCGCATCATCTACGTCCTCGTAGGATTGTCAGCACTGTACGAATTGTTCACGCACAAGAAAAACTGCAAAATGTGCACCATGGGCAACGGCTCCATGTAGTCACACAAAAAATCCCCGTTCGGGGATTTTTTGTATTTAGGGGTGCCTACTGGGAATCGAACCCAGATTGCGGGTACCACAAACCCGAGTGTTAACCGTTACACCATAGGCACCATGGAACCCGCACATCATAGCACAGGTTATCAAAAAATCCAGTCCTTTTAAGGCTGGATTTCATTTACTTTGGCCGCGAGAATAAAATCATTTTCCGATAATCCCCCGATCGAATGCGTCCACAGATCCAGGCGGACCTTGTTATACCAAATAAATATATCAGGATGATGCCCATTTGATTCTGCAATCTTTGCGACTGCGTTTACAAATTTCATGGCACCCTTGAAATCCCTGAATAGGAACTCGTGCATAATATACTTGGCAGATGCATCACATTTCCAACCAGGCACCTGTTTCGCCATTTTCAAGGCCGCCGTTTTGGACATCGGTTTTACCTTGTTGGATTCGCACGGGATACATTTTTTATCCGACAGTTTCATGCCTGCATCATAGCACAAAAAAGCCCCTTCCGGGACTAAAAACTTCTTATGGTTTTCCGTAGCATGTCATGCTTTTTTAGGGTCGAAAATCGTATCAGGAACCGGTTCCCCGGCCACATGCCGTGCGATTTTGCGCGCCCCCATGATCGATGGCAGGATGCCGACGCCGTTACAGCCCAGGTTGTACATCAATCGCGAATCAATCGGTTCGCGTCCCACGACACGTACGCCCGTGCGCGTATACCCCATCAATCCGTGCCAGAAAAATTTCTGGTCAAACTGGTCCATGTGATCAAAATGTTTCGCGGCAAACGCGACCGCATCGTCCCGAAATCGTTCGTGCACATCAAAATCTCGGAAATAGATTTCACGGTCCTCTAGGTGTACTTCGGGTCCGCCGATCGCCATCAGATGGGTCGGGTCGTCATCGCCGCCGAATTTGCGGCGAGTGACATAGAAATAGGGATCCGACAGGAATGTATCCGCGCTCCGCACCTTCCCATTCTCGTAGTAGCGATTAGCCATCGGATCAAGCTCTCGATGACTAAGATATCCCGTCATATATCCCACACTTCCTTCAACCAAATGATGAAATTCTGTATCGATTGCATATCCATTTTTATCTTTGATATAGAAGTTTTCAAATCCATTCGTGCACAATACCGCCTCGGCACCGCGAACCGTCGCACGATCCGTAATCAACCGAACCTCGTCCCCCAGATCGATCCCTTGCACGAACGTATGTTCAAATACCTGCGCGCGGTCGGGATAATTTTCCAGGCACCACACTGCGAGCGTTTCTGAAAACAGTGCGCTATTGGTCGTAGCTTTTTTCTCGGGCAGTGCCGCGTGATAGCCGTTTGGCTTGATGCCGAGCAATTCATCTATGGTGCGCGCATCCACCTCGGTACAGAGTTTGCGATAGGGTTCGGGAATACGTGCGAACCATCCCGATTCTCGGGAAACCAAAACCGGGAATGATACCAACCCATGGTTTGACTTGATCAATTCCGTTTCCAAATCCACGAGCAGCTGTTCCAGTTCACAGTACCCGCCATATCCGATAAATTCCCGGAATGGAATATCGATACCCGTATCGTCAAAAATTCCATCCAACAAATCCCATGCGGATTCCATCATTCGGTACCCGTCCACCGCGCGGTGCATGCCGTGTTCCGCAACCAAGCTGGCAAGCGGCCGTTCGAATTCAGCAACCACCTGCCCTGCATTATGTCCCGTTGCTCCATGTGCGATTTTATTTCCCTCAAGGAGTATGATTTGTTTATTCGTGTGTTTCAATAAATAATACAGGGTCGTCACGCCCGCAATACCACCGCCGACAATCACCACATCAGCCGTCGCATCGTGTTCCAACTTTTTCACCTCACGGTCCAATTGCAATTGCGTGAGCCAAGGAGAATTGTTCTGCTTCATTAAACCTATTGTAGCAAAAAAACCTTCGTTGCCGAAGGCTTTATTTATTTAGCATGGTGCCTAAATAGATAGATGTCCGCCAAAATATGGTGTTGGCGAACTTACGGTTTTGATACCGCGGTCTTCGTAGTCAAACCCTCCTCCGAAATCAGAATAAAATCGGAACATGGCATTAATCTCCTGAGTAATGCTTTTTGCTTTGTCTACTAAAGCGTGTTTTTTTTCTGGGTTTTTCCGTTCTCTTTTCAGAGAAATAATTACCGCGGACGCACTGGGAGATGCTGCCGCGTGGATTTTTGCCTCCTCCTTCTGTAACCGCTTAATCTTGGCCTCTTGTTCTTTTTCCTGTTGTTTACAGATATTCTGCTCTTTTTGATTATTCACTGCCTCTCTGTGGGCAACATTCTTCAATACGTTTGTTATTTTACACATGTTATTTGGTTTTGGTTATTACTATTATATCATTAATGAGGTTATATGTCAATATATTATTATACCCTTTATAATATAGCTTTTAGGGCATTACTCCTTCCACTCAATATGCTTTTGTTCCCTCACAGCACAAGTATTCGCCACAAACTGCACCCTGCCGCTCCCCGCGGCATAACGGTTATAATGATCCGGATTTTTGTGCGCATAATCCTGATGGTACTCCTCGGCCTGGTAAAATAGTTTTTCGGGCAGGACTTGTACTGCCACTTTCTCGGGTGCAAACAGCCCGCTGTCGTCCAATTCCTGGATCAAGGATTCCGCCACTGATTTCTCCTCGGCATTTTTATAATAGATCGCCGTTTTATACGATTCCCCGCGATCATAAAATTGCCCGCCTGCGTCCGTCGGGTCAATATGATCAAGGAAAAACTGGCATAGTTTTTTAAATGAAATTTTTTGCGGATCATAGGTTACTTGTACCGCCTCGCGCTGTGCCCCGCCGTAGCGCGAATGCGCGAAGGGGGGATGGCCGTCATGGTTGGTATACGTCGGATTCGGCATATCGCCGCCAGAATATCCGGATACCGCATTCACAACGCCCGGCAGTGCGCGCAAATCATGTTCCACGCACCAGAAACATCCGCCGGCAAATACCGCAGTCGAAAATGCAGGATTCTTTTCTTGGTTAACATTATTCATAGGTACGTTCATTATTGCGCAAGCACCGTTTCCCCGTCCACTACCCGATTGCCAATATTCACCAACGGATCATATGCTGCGGGAATAATGACGACTACCTGTGAACCCACCATGATGCGTCCATATTGGTCACCTTTGGCAACGGTATCACCTACCTGCGATGTATTTCGAATGCGCCGCGCCGCCATGCCGGCTACCTGCACCACCCCGACCGCGTCAGCATCATGATTAAATATCGTTATCGTTTTTTCGTTTTCATTCACCAACCCCAGTTTTTCCCTGCCGAGCGCATTCGCGTGGCGTCCATCGTAATGGTCCATGCGAATGATCGATCCGGCAATCGGCGCGCGCTGTACATGCACATCAAGCGGCGTCATTTCAATGGCAATGACCCAAACCGGCCCTTCAATTTCCGGGAGCGTCACGTGATTTGATGTGCCCTTCTTGTCAAAAATGATATCGGCACGATCCGTTTTGCGAATATCAATCACGCGACCGGATGCCGGGGATACGATCCCCCTATCGGGAATGGTGCGGTCAGGCGCACGATTGAAAAACATTACGCAGAATACGCATATCACTATCATCATTACGACCATTCCTGCTTTTGATTTCATGTCACTAGTATAGCAACAAAAAAACGGCTTCTGCCGTTTTTTTGTTGGTGCGCGAGAGAGGACTTGAACCTCCATGGGTCACCCCGCTACCACCTCAAGGTAGTGCGTCTACCAGTTTCGCCACCCGCGCATCTGCTTGGTTAAGCCTGCACAGTATACCCAAAAATGCTCTTTTGGCAATGGTGCGATAGGAATGCCTGGTTGATTTCGCGCTCTCCGCGACGGCTTCGTGGCGGCGCATTTTTCTCGCTCGCAGCACCCGGACAAAGCGAGCTATGAAAAAGTGCATCCGCCCCTCGCGTGCGGGAGCGCTTTCAGATATTTAACGTAACATTATGGGTAATGCTAGATAAAAAATAAAACCCCTTGCGGGATTGTTATTCGTTCGTAGCCGATTCGTCGGCAGCACCCTCGATCATTTCCTCTGCAGGAATGGCAAGGTCTGCTGATGAGCTGAAGAAGTCCTTGAAGTTGCGGAGCTTCTTGCGGATGTCGCGAGACACCTTTTCGCGGATGAAATACAGTTTCGAGCGGCGCGTGCGCGTGCGGCGTACGACTTCGATTTTTTCAATCGAAGGGCTGTAGAGCGGGAAGATGCGTTCCACGCCGACACCGTGCGAAATCTTGCGGACCGTGATCGTGGCACCTGCCTCGTTGCCGTGCTTGTGCGCAATTACCAATCCTTCGAACGCCTGGGTGCGGGTCTTGCCCTTTTCCTCGATTTTCACCATCACGCGGACCGTATCGCCCGTGCGGATGTCCAAGTCCTTGCGTACCGCGAGATCCTTGGGAATGTAGTTAATGGTTCCTTTCATGGGATAATCCCGACTCCTTGCCGTGCAGTGCTTGCGCAGAGATCTCCGGAAGGCTCTAGGATGTCTAATTGATAACCTGGGTACCTTAGCACAATACTGACTACTTGGCAAGGTTCACCGCTGCCGCAAAATCAGCGGGAATTGGCGCAACCGCCTCGACGGTTTTCCCATCCAAATTTTCAAACGTCAGTTTTTCCGCATGAAGCGCCGTGCGGGAAATGGGCAGTTCTGAAGTCTTGTTCCCCGCGTAAATCGGGTCGGCGACGAGCGGATGGCCCAGGTGCGCCATGTGCACGCGCAATTGATGCGTACGCCCCGTTTCCGGATACAGTTCCACGAGCGCATACTTCGTCCCATGGTCATCGAATTTTCTCTTGACCACATAGCGCGTCACCGCGTTGCGCAGCACGCCGCGTGCATTGCGCGATGCGGACCAGGCGCGGATGTTTGATCCGGACCTTCCGATGGGCACATCGATGATTCCCCGCTCGTCGCGCGGCCACCCGAAAACAATCGCAACATATTTTTTCTTGATCGTATGATCCTGGAACTGCTGTTTCAAATGATCGAACGCTTCCTGGGTTTTTGCGATCAGCAAAACGCCCGACGTGTCGCGGTCGATGCGGTGCACGATGCCGGATCGGTTGATGGCGATTTCTTCGCCCTCGTGTTCGATGGTCATCCCTTCGCCCACACCTGCGGTTTCCGGGTACGTTTCTGCAACCCAGTCGGCAACCGAATATTCGTCGTGTTTTCCGTCGCCATGCACGATCAACCCTGCGGGCTTGTTGATGACGAGCAGGTCAGGAGTTTCAAAAATAATGGGGATTTGCATAGGGACACTATACTGATTTCTAGCAAAAAGAAAACTGCTCGTTACCGAGCAGTTATTAAGGTTCGAATGCTTCTACTATAGTAGTTGCGATACCGTATTCAACAAGTTGTTTTCCGTGAATCAGCACGTTATTAAATTCAGCTACCTGATCGTGGGAAAGTTTTGTCCGCTCACCAATGAATTGAATCGCTTGTTTTTGTTTCACGTCGATGGCGTCTCCGGACGGCACTTCTCCTGGTGCTGGTACTGGTAAATGAATCAATGCAACGCTTGCGATGGTCGCTTCTCGCACTGGTATATTCAGCGCAAAAATTAGCGCTGCGGATTGTGCCTGTTCAATTTGAATAACAAAGGTACATTTACGATATTTCGCTAAATAGTATACAAAGGCACTCAAAACATTCATGATGAATATATTCCCGCCCCTAGAATTTACGCGTATAACAAAATTGAGTGGGGCGGCCTTTTCCTGATGATCTGCGAATATTTTCCGCGCTTGCTGTTTAAATGATTTAACCATATCTCGGTTAAACCGTCCTCTAAGATGAATAAGTTTACGGGTAGTACGCAATTGACATTATTTTAAAGATTTGCTATATTATATTTATTATTAGATAAATGTCAATACCCTATGGAAAATATTGAAATTAAACGAGCCCCCCTCGAAGGAGCGGATGCTGAAAAATTTGATGCGGAAGGCAACGAACGAGCCCTTCAGAGCTTCCCTGACGGAACGACCGGTGTTTACAGCAAGAAGGAGTACTCTGAAATAATGGACAATTGGGATCGTAGCGACAATAATGCCTAACAAATAAAACGCCTCGCGGCGTTTTATTTGTTCTTGATGTGTGTGTCTCTATACTACCAAGTTAGAACCTTTTTTCAAAGCGAATGAGCGGACGAAT
>CAYYES010000002.1:0-11215 GCA_964471025.1 uncultured Candidatus Saccharibacteria bacterium
CGAAACGGCATCGCTAGTGAGGATGTTTCCCGTTCCTGCAAATCCGCTTACTTCGCGCAGGCTGACATACACATCCTGGTTCATGCAATTTTCCGTAACAACCGTAATGGTCACCGTCGGCGGATTGTCGTCGAGAAAAAACCGCTGTCCTGCACTCAGATTCTCATCAAGCGTATGAGTCTCCTTATTCAACCCTGGATTAAACGTCGCGTTGGTAACGCGGCAGTCATACGCCGCATGCGCCTGGTGCGCGAAAAGCCCCGATCCTGCGATCGTGCCCGCCGCGATAATGAGAGCCAGTGACAAAATTCGTTTCATACCAGAAATGTTATTTGTTCGTGAATGATGCGGATAATGCGTTGCGCGCCGTTTGGAGCAAGCGCACCGGATTCGTAATCGTAACCGCAATCGTTGCGCGCCCTGACGATTCAGGCCGTTTCAATTCCAGAATCGAGGGGTATTTCGTGTTCTGAATGGCAATAGGCTGATCGTTCATTGTCCAATGAAACGACAGATTATTAGGATTGCCGCTCGGGATCGAGAAATAATACGGTTCGGCGATAATGGTCGTGTCAGCGCCCTGCAGAGCGACCGATGCGCGCACAGTCGGGGAACGCAGCCCCGTCGCTGCATCGCGTTCGTAGAACAGGATATGCGGGGTAACGACGGAAACCGTTTTTGTGGCCGTAGCGGTTGTAGTTCCCGCCTGATCAGTTGCAGTAACGGTGACCGTTTCATCCGGTCGCACGCGGTTTTGAGCAATCAAGAATGAATTTTTACCGTATCCGCTGGCATCCGAGACAACGTTTCCGTTGCGTTCCCAGCGATACACATCGGTTTTGGCATCCGCAAGCGCATTCGATCCCCCAAAATGCGGCAAGGCCGTAAATTTAATCAATGATTCTGATGCGGGCAATTTTTTACCGGGGTAAAACGGAGGCACCGATGCATCTACCGCCTCCCACAAAACCGTCATGTCCGTAGGGCGTACCATGATCGATCGTGTGATCGTGCCGCTTGGCAATGCGACCGATACTTGGACCTGGGTAGTCTGGTTATAATTTTTTGCAGCCACCTGATAGGTGCGCATGCCCGTTCCGCTCGCCGACGGCTTGCCGTCCACGACCCATGAAATGGGATACCGGCTCAGATCTACCAGGTTGCTCGTCAGTTGGATGGTCACGCGCGCAAACGGTCCCGGGTTTTCGGGAGACATCTGCACTGAAATATCTTCGGCCGACGGCGCATAGAGCGGCGCATCAACCAGGATCGGATTTTCCTGGGCCAAGGTCGCAGCCGGCAGCAACGCGCACGCGACAAGGAAGGCGGCACCATATGCGATTTTTTGAGCCAGCGTCATGCATGTCATGCATACAGTGTATCAAGGAGCCGATTCATTGGAAAGCAAAAACCGGAATATTCCGGTTTGCTAATTTACAAACTGACCGCCCATTGCTTGGACGCCCGCCGCCATGTCTTCCTTGGCCTTGCGCAGCGCGAGGATCTGATGCGGATCGGATGACACGATCTGTTCCTCGGTATAACTGGCAATGACACTGATAGCCACATGCTGTTTGCCTGCGAAAAATATTCCCTCGCCTACGCCCGATTCAAGCAGGGCGTATTTTTCCCCGTCCGTCAGGTTAAACACCGTCTGGAGCGTATCGATCGCCGTCGGCGACTGCCCGAGCAAGAGCTGGAGCGAGGAGTTCGTGATGATGGGAATGCCGTATTTTGATTTCACGAAATCCCCCACATCCTGCGTAATCGTCGCAAGACCGAGGAAGTATTTGCGTCCGCGTTTCGCCATACCAAACAGGAACGCCGCAGCTTCCTCGTTCTGCATCATGACCCATGCTTCGTCGACAACGAGGAGGCGTTTTTTCAACTGCTTGCGCACCGCATTCCAAATGAAGTGCGTAATGATGTACATGGCCGCAGGTTTCAATTCGTCTTCCATGTCTCGGATTGAAAATACGACAAGTTTCTGATCGATATCCACGTTCGTCGGCTGGTTCATGAATCCCGCCCAGGTACCCTTGGTATATTTTTTCAAACGCTCCACGAGCGATTCCGATCCCTCCATCGATCCCAACACCTGTTCAAAATCGGCGAGCAACGGCGGCGGCAGATTTGTGAAATCAGAATCCGCGGTAATATCCTTGAGCGCATATGTTTCCGTGATGGCGCGATCAATGATGGAATCTTCTTCTGGGGTCAAACCGCCCAGGATGATGCGGAACAATCCGATGAGCGACGTAATGTTGGCGCGCAATACATCCGACGGCGATTCGTCCGGCAGCGGTTTAGGCAAATCAAACGGGTTGATGTGGTTGTTCGATGACAATGATACGCGGAAAAATCGTCCGCCCACCGCCTCGGCCAAATATTGGTATTCGTTTTCAGGGTCGATCACGATCACGTCCGTTTCAAACATCATCGTGCGCAAAATTTCCAATTTTGTCGCAAACGATTTTCCGGCGCCGGATCGCGCAAAGATCACGGAATTGTAGTTCGGCATGGAAAACCGGTCGAAAATGATGAGCCCTGCATTTTGCCGGTTTACGCCGTACAAAATTCCGTTATTGTCCGTGAGTTCCGATGAAATGAACGGGAAAAATGACGACAGGGGTCCCGAGTTCAATTTCGACGTAATGCGCAGTTCATCCGTTGCCGCAGGAATCGTCGTTCGGAATCCCTGCTCCTGTTGGAACAATGACGGTTTCAGGTAAATCTGTTTGCCTTCCAATTCGGAACGAATGCGATTTTCCAGTTTGAACAATTCTTTTTCATCTGACGCGTAGATCGTGATGTACAACCCTACGTCAAACATTTTTTCCGTCGCCTGCTGCAGGCTGTCGCGCAAATTTTCCAAGTTCTGGTAAGCGGCGTCGAGCTGCGGATCGCGCACCATTCCCTGCTGCTGACGGTTGAGGATTTGGGATTCCACCTCGGCCACCTTTTTCTGGAAATCTTTCAATACCGCGGACGAATCGACAGGATTGATGTGGATCGATACGTCGAAAATTTTGTCGAGGTTCACAATCGGCGCCAACCAGCCAGCCGTCAAATATTTTGGATACGACATGGCAAAATACGTTTTCGCGATTTTATCGCCCAATTTCATCGTGTTGGTTCCGATTTCAACGGCCGACGGTGCGATCACGTCCTGCAATTCCAAAGCCGCCGCCTGGTAAATATCTGCGGGCAGCACGGGAATCGCGGGAACAGCCGGAGTTTTTTTAGAACCGAAGAGATCCGAGAGAATTGACATGGAATAAGTATACAGAATATGCGCGCAAGAAAAAAGGCAGGGATGCTATAGCAAGCCACCTGCACGCTGCCGTGACGTTTCTGCGTTGTGCGCATCTCGATTAATCAAAATTCAGAGTTTAACTCTACGCAGTATGTTGGTATCAGTAATCCGAGTATTCGACTTACTCGAAACGTCACGGCAGCGTGCAGGTGGCTTTTTAATGGGCTTTATAAAAACACCCTCGTAGGTGTTTTTAAATTTCCTAGGACTGCCCGAGTGCTCCGGCCGTGCTGTGCAGTTCGCCCGGGTTGAATGTTTTCTGATAGAGCTCAATCAGCGCCGGCGTATCAAGCGCTTTGCAGGTAATCCCCATTCCCTCGAGTCCGCCCTGAACGACGGCAACGCGTTGTTCCAATTGGCTGCGAGCCTCCTCGAACCGTTCCTGTTCGGAAAAATCAGGACCCGCCGGAGCTTTTTTGAAAAATCCCGTAACGCTTGAAACGATGCCCGAACCTGGCAAGTCAAGGTTCGCAACACCATAGGGCACAACGACATAAAAATATTTCGACATGACATCGTAGGTGTCATTAAACGTCTGGATGAATCCGATATACTCGCGCGTCTGGATGCGCAGCAAGTCCTCCTTGATATTTTTCAACCGGTCTTCGAGTTTCAAAATATAGGGGCGAATATCGAGCCGGCGCGAGGATGCCTCGATCTGGAGCGAAAATTCCAAACTGTTAAGAAAATTTTGAAACTGAAGGATGATTGCGGTTTGTTCATCGGCTGATTTCAGGTCAAGGTTGATGGCCTGGCACAGCAAAACGCTCCGCAGTTCTCCGGATTTCAATACTACGACCCCGTCGCGGATTTCCTTGATCGGTACGAATTGTTGGGTTGAAGGTGCCATTAGGATTGATCAAGTATATCAAGATTCTGGGCCAAACTGCTAATACGATCCGCGGTGATTTCCTGTGCAGGTGACGCCTTGGGAACAACGATTGGTTGCTCAATCGCGCGCGGTTTCGTCGGTGAGCGTTTCCATATGAACTGTTTGCCTTTCCATTGGTACGAAATCCACGCCTGAGCGATTTCAATGAAGGGCCGATTGTTCAATTTGTAGAACGCAAGCGCGAGCGCCGCGACGACAAGCGCAAACGACACCGGAATCCAAAACGGCATCGGTATTAATTTGTAGGAAACGTACGCCAAGCCACCACCACCGAGGAGGTACACGAATTGTTTGAAGGTGAGCGGACCGAAAATTTTATCTTCGACGTCGATGAATTGAGGAACTTCAAATCTCATAGATCTAGTATAAATGATCGGGCCCCAACCGCAAAGGAACAGGCGAAGCCCGCGGGGCTTCGCCTGTTCCTTTGCTACTTGAAAAAATCTTCCATATGAACTTCGGCCGGACTTGGTTCGATCGCTGGTTCCGTGGCAGGTTCGGCGGGATGCACCTCGCCGCCGCTTCCAAATTCAATTGACGCAACCGGCGTCAGGCTGGGTTGCTGCACTCCCGTGCCCAGTCCTGCTTCACGGCCCACCCCCTCAACATGAATCCCTGCCTGTGCCAACGGATTTATTGGGGCAGATTTGCCGCCTCGCATTACGAAATCATGAATCGGCTCAAACACTTGCGCATTTACCGCCGCAATGACTTTTTCTGCGTTTGCGGGCGACAGCGCCAGCGCGGTAATCAGTTCCTGCTCAAACGACGCAGGAGCAATGAGCCCGGTGAGCGCCTTGAGCACCACCGCCTGAAAATCCTCCATCTCATCGACATGCAATCCGAACATGCGGCCGATGTCGATCAGTTTCGCGGACCAATCAATCGACATAATTGCCTGCCCGGCCAGTGGCGGCAAGTAGCGAAGACGATTATCCAGAAGTGATTGCAGTTCGTTGGATAGGGCAATAGTGGTCATATAAATATTGTACAAAATTTCATAGCAAGAGTACACTTTCACCATATGAATATGGAATCACCCCATGAGCGCGCAAAACGCGCCATCAACGAAAAATTTGATCCAGAATTCGAGTCAAAATACCAAAAAGTGAAGCCTGCATTGGACCGCATGAAAAACAAGAAGGATAACAAGATACTCGAACAAGATGAAATAGCACGTCGCGCCGAGGAACTAAAAAATCAAACCACTCAAGAGCCCGAATCAATCCCTGTGACTAATGTGCGGTCCCCTGAACGAAAAAGTACTCTGGAAATCGAACTGGACATGTTCAAACCTGAAAACATTAAGGCTCGCGCTGAAAATAGGATCAACGTTATACGGAACGCCCCCGATTTCAAGGAACCGATCTGGTCAGAAAAGGCCGAGCAGGTCCTTCACAACACCGGCATTGAAAAACGATTTCCCGAACAAAACCCGAATCTTGATACCATCGAAAAACGCGGAAAAAATCGATTGCAATTTACAACCATTCCCGAACAACCCATTAAAAATTCGCTTTCTGCTACCGAGAAGCAGAACATCAAGTCGCGCGCTGAAAATCTAAAGAAGTTTTGGCACTGGCTCAAGAGCAACTAACAAAAAACCGCGTACGCGGTTTTTTGTTAGTGTTTAATTTTGATATCTATTCAATGTCTGCTGTTTGCCATAAAGGTAATCAGCAGCATTATTCACACTATCCTTTACTGAGTGAGATATTGACAAGAGATCACTACTTGCCTTGCTGCCCAAGCCATTATGGATAGCATCAAGTCCTGAAGACAACGCATCATGAATATCACCCATGACTTTCATACTATTTTCAAGATGATCTCGATTTAGTGTTATTTCCCCGCCGTGATTATCTACTCTTTTCAAAGCATCATCAAGGGTTACTAAGGAATCATGGATGGCACTATGATCAAGGGCTGCACCAGACTTAGCATTTGCGATGACGTTTGCCAGTTGCTCCTTCGCATGCTCTATTCCTCTAACGGTGTCATGCGATACTGACTGACCATAATCGGCATTATTTCTGGCTAGAAAATATCCGGCATTGTCGAGTGCTGTATGAATTTTTTCCGCCCCCGAGATAACAGACTCACGATTGGAATCAGCCACTTTTGACGCCTGTTCGGATGCTGTCATGACCCCTTCGATCTTACTTTCGGTTGTAGCAGAAGGCTTCAGAGGTGCCTGCTGATTGCGATTTTGCTCAAAGGCCTGTTTCGTTGCGGTAATTTCCTTTTTTACTTGCTCGGCTTGTTTCTGGGCTGCAATTTTTTCTAAGGCCGCCTGACGCTCCGCAGCCTTGGCCAACTGCTCGGATGCTGCCCGCGCGACTTCTTGCTGCTGTATCTTTTCTTGTTGTATTCTAGCCGTTTCAGCGCGCTCAGCCTCTTTAGTTTTCTCGACTTGTTTTGCTTGAGCAATTGCTTCTTGTTTGCGATCAATACCTGCTTGTACTTCCTGTCCGCGGGTTTGAGATGCAATCGCTTTGTTCAGGATTCGTTCTTGCTGCGCCGCAGTATACGTCGGCGTATTTGCTGATCCGTCACCGAAAGTTTTTTTAGGACTAACCGGTGCTGTTGTTACAGGAGCAGATACTTGCGAAACGGATTCTGTAATTGGCGTTTGTTCCGACACCTGAACAGATTCTGTCGAAGCAGATGATAGATTTTCATTCTTCGGCCCACTTGTCATCTCGATGTTACCCTGGTCACTCACCAATGATTCTGTAACAGCAGTGGCATCAACAACGGTACCTTGAATCCCCGCAAGAAGCTCTGTCGCGTTTGTTGCTGCAGAATTCGTTCCGTTGCCATTATTCATCCCAACCGAAGTAACATTTTGTGACGACCCCAATTGACGCTTCTGCGTCATAAGTTCATCAAATTTTTTATTTAATGCCTCACGATCTCCTCGATACTTCGGATTGTTCAAGTCTGTTGATACCATAAACAACTCATCTGAAATTTCTTTTGCGGTGAGCGATTTTGGCTTTATAGTTACTTCATTGTTTTTACGATTAAAAATCATTTGTGAACGAGGTGTACTTACCAGAGGTTTTTGTCCTCCATCGTTCGGTGGACGATTGGGCAATACACCTGCTCCTCCTGCCGGAGGATTCGGCGGATCGGTATCATCGTTTGAGTTCGACACCGGATTTGATGCTGGGGCAGATCCCTGTGCGGTAACTACCGGAGCCGCTAATTTCATACCATTAAAATCGTTCGGTAATTTTGACCCTGGTACCGGTCCTTTGGCACCTGTCCATCCTAGAGCACTCGGAATCGGTCCCGTATTAGGCCCCGTAACGGTTATCGGCCCACTGCCGGTCGCATTTGGGTTCGTTGAGCCGCCCCCACCCATTGAGGCGGAAGCTAGGCCTGAAGAAAACGCATTGTTGACGACATTAGTAATCGTTTTCTTTTTATTCTTACTTGCTTCAATATCAAGCATGCGATCACGCGCCTGTTTTTTCTTCAACTGCCCAACATAATCCTTGGCCAAAACCTGATTCAATGCCTGGTTACCGGTCATAGTACCGAGCATGCCGGCGGCACGACGCGCGCTCATGCCGCCGATAGAACGGTCGAGCGGATTGACGCTGTAGAGATTTTTTCCAAATTGTCGCAATCCCTGCGCCGATGATGCGGAAACGTTTGCGAACCCTGCGTTTTTCACGCTGTTTGCAAATCTGCCGCCCAGTTTCGTATTGCCCAATCGGTATTTCCCGACTCCGAAATTGCGGATGCTTGATGATAATCGATTTTGCGCATCCTGGATAGATTGGTTTGCGCCTCCCCCTGCAATGCGCGCCAAGCTGCCGTTCGTTGCAATCGCCGCACCTGCGCGGCCAATCGTATTGCGGGCGAGGAACGCCGTGCCGCCGGTTGCCGCGCCTACCGCAACGGATGCGAGTGTACCCGCCATGCCACCCACAAATTTTCCTACGTGGCCGGCCATAGAGGTCGCAATTGACTTGCCCTTCAACAATACCAGTGCGGTGAGCATCAGTTTGATAAGGACGATCGTGGCAACCAAAATGTATCCCTCTACCTTGCCTCCGAACAAATTGGTGTTTAGAAACAAAATAGTCAGGTACACGAACACCAGATAGACCGGTGCTACGAATGTGAGCCCCACCAATTCAGAAATCCAATCCTGAAATCCGATATACTCCTTGTTCGCGAGACCCGGAACCACAACCGATACGAATGCGATCGGTGAAAGGATAATTGCAAATGCAAGCCCGATGTAGCGACCCAAGAACAAAATGGCCATCGATACGAAAATATAGGTCAGCACCAGGTTGAACACCGCAACACAGACCGACAGGAACAGATACAGGATGTAGAAACTCACATCGTATGATTTCCAAACCCATCCGTGCGATTCAATTTCCGCCGTATTCACAATGAGCTGCTGTGGATTGATTTTGTTGAGAATTCCCAAGCTCACCGATTTCATCCCCAAAAATTGATTGTCCGAAAACCAGGTTGACGGGGAACCCAGGAGTGCCACGTTTTTTTGGCTCTGGCTCCCATCATTAATATTGGTCGAGTTGCCCTGAGCCTGTCCCAGATCAGCCTCGGCCGTAGTGATGCGGTTATAAATGGCCGTTGCCATGACGTTTCCCACCTCGATGACCGTACGCGAGAAAAAGAAACTGAAACTCACTACGAGCGCCATGATAACCACGAACATGAACGTGCGTTTCGGTTCCATTCCAAACCCGGTGTAACCTTTTTCCGCGCGCGTGTCGACATTGAAAATCAGGTTGAACCCGAGCACGAGGATCGCAAAGATAAACAGGATGTAGGTAAAATCGCGCACCAGTTTCCATCCCGTTTCCAAAAACGGATTAATAAGCCCGTAGCTTCCCGACTGGATCGAATACCACAATGAAAAGTCTGCAATCAGTCCGACCACGGTTACCACCAGGTTCGTTACGAACGTGAATATCGCGCCAAAAAACTGAACCATCCCGCAAAAAATGTTCGCACCGCAATCGAGCGAATTGTCTTTCTGGCTGTTGTTTTTCGCCGTCTCGGCGTCCTCAGCATCCAAATCCGGAGTCGAAGATGAATTTTGCGCGCCGACGAATGGAACGCTCGTATTGGGATTATACGGCTGCTGCTGTTGCGGGCCGATTCCCTGCGCACGCGCGATCGATGCTGTACCTATCGGCGCAAAAACCGCACTCACGATAACGAGCATGAGCGCAATCGATGCGGCAACCTTGGTAAGCAGGGACGATTTCATGTACTGCTTATTATTGTAATGGATGCGGCGACATAAGTGAAGCAATTTCAAGCTTTTTCCCCATATCAAAAACCGCCTGAGCGGTCGTTGATGATTATGGGAATGACGGAATGTTGCTTGGATTATAGTAGGAACCGTCGCCGTTCGGTGGCGTACCCGCGCCCGGTCCGATAAACTGCTGCACCTGCGTTGACGGAATGCGGGAAATGCCAATATCGATGAGCCCGGTTGCAAGCGAGGTAAGCGTCGAGAACACCAGTTTGAACCATTTGTCATTCTGATCAAGTTTTTGAAACGGTGCGAGGACTGCCTGGCTCGCCAAACTCTCAACTGTCGCCTTTGGCTTCGTAATCGCATTGTTTGAACAGTTGAGCGCGTATTCCTGATTGGCCAGTCCCGCCTGTGCTTCGAACTGTTGTTTTTGCGTTTCGGTCAATGCGGTAATTTGGGCATCCGTCATGCCAGCATACGGATTAGGCGGCGTGTAGTTAATATCACAAGCCTTGCGCCCCGCCGTGTACCCACTCGTCGACAATTCCTGGTTTTTAACTCGCTGCGCATATTGAATGTTTTGTGCCAGCGTATCGCGCGCCATCATCGCGGTCCCAATCGGGGTATTCTGCGGCATCGACAACTGGCTGTAGAAATCCCAGCCGCGGATGCCCGCCGTCGAAATGTCTGTCGATGCATACCGATAATCCACACCGGGAATTTTATCAATCGTCGAATTGAATGCGCCGAGTCCGGTCGAAACCCCGCTGTTAATCAGGCTCACCGCCGCGGCCTTGGCAAACGGATTGGTGTTGGTATTCAAGAGCGCATTGGTAAACACAGACGTTTCGCGGTTTGCAATATCGTTTGTCAGCTGCGCGAAATCGCGGATAAACAATTCCGGATGATCAAATCCGCTCGCGCCGCCATTAATGGAATTGAGCGTCATAGCAATCAGCTGGCGGGAAATCTGCTGCGATGCGGCATACAGAGCTGCCTCGGCAGCATCCTGCGCAGTCTTTTTAATCGTATCGGTCGTATTGGCTGATGCAGATATGGATGTTGCTTTTGCTGTAGTGGTCGTTCCGGCAACAATTGAGTCAATTTGCGCCTGCCATGCCGTGGATGCCGCAGCAAATCCCGTACCGCCCGCCAACACGTCAGGATCCGTACCGTTAATCAGGTTCGTAATGATTGGAATTTGTGCATGGGCATGCGGAGCCGCAACGAGCGCAGTCCCGATCATAATCATGGCAGCAATAATAGTAAGGTGATGTTTCATACCGCTAAGGGGTGCCGCGTACGGCTTTAATGGCAGCGTTGATTACTTGACCCTGGGGATCGCCATAATGATTCAGGATCGCCGCACTGTGATTAATCATCGCCCATTCATACATTTTAATCAAGGTCGCATGAGCAAATTGATAGATCGGGTCCGTAGCACGTTTCGGATCATATCCTGCGATCACCTGGGCAAATCCGTCGAGCGCATTGAAATTCGCAATCTGGTCGGCGCGAATAGATTCGGGAACTGGAACGGCTCTCATTTTTTCAAGCGCTGATTTTATCGCGGCTACTTTTTTTGCGATGACCGCCTGATCTGACCCATTCGTCAGATACGAGCTTAATGATGCTTGGAACGCGTTATCAAAAATGCTGACCGATCCGATGGATGCGATCGTTTTTTTGTAGGCCTGTTCCTGATCCGAGGTAGCGGCTACGCCTGGAACGTTCGCAGCCGTATACCGTT
>CAYYES010000002.1:11225-32789 GCA_964471025.1 uncultured Candidatus Saccharibacteria bacterium
CCGTCAGGCAGGCGTCGAGCTTGCGATGTAGTTATAGCGCTCCTGGGCAGAAGCCGCCTTAACGGAAGTATGAAGATTCCCGCTCTCTTTCGTCTGACTCACGACCTTGTCAAAAATCGTATAGGAAATTTTATCCGTGTCCGATGATAGATCCCACGATGCGGCAGCCTGCGGATCAAGGTTGGCGGCCGCCGCGCGATACGCTTCGCGATCCGGCGTTCCGGTTGCGGTTTCAGGATCATACGGGTCGAGGTTGGCTGCGATTTCCTGCCAATCCATGACTCCGTCATTGTCAGAATCGCGAGCGATTGGATTTCCAGACAAAACGGTTATCGCAGGCGATGGTGATTGCTGCGAGACGGGCTTTTTAAGCATGTCCACAACCCTACCGCCGTAGAGGACGGCCGCAATAATTGCAATCGCACCGACCAGCAACAGGGCCACGCGACGACTCGGCAAAACACGGGAAATTGATTGATCCATACAATCTGTAGTATACACCGACCCGCAAAAAAACCATCGCAGGATGGTTATCGATAGGTTGCCTCATACACCGCATGCATGAGCGCGACCCAGGTTTCAATGCGGATTTCCTCGGCGCGGACGGCCACAGGCAATCCGACGGCCGCAATTGCCCCATCCACGATTTCCGGCTCCCAATTATTTTTCAAATTGCCTGCGAGTGTTTTGCGTTTATGGGCGAATCCTGTTTTTACGAGCTGGAAAAATACTTGCTCGTGATGCAGGGTCGGAAAATGATTGCGGGAAATAGACTCAATCGCAATAATTGCCGAATCGACCTTGGGCGCCGGGACGAAACTGCCGGCTTTGACCGTTGCGACATAGCGCGGCGTACCGTACGCCTTGACCGCAATCGACAAAATGGATTCCTTATCGGGCTTGCCCGATGCGCGATCAACCGCAACGATGCGCTCGGCAACTTCCTTCTGCACCAGGAGCACCATCATCGTCGGCTGAAATTTCGCCGATAGGAATTTTTCAATAATGGCACCGGTGATGTTATACGGGATATTCGCAACCAGTTTATATGCAGAGCCGAGGATTTCCGCATGCGGCTCAATATCCAAAATATCCGCGTTCATGACAACTAATTTGTCGCTTGCGATTTCCGTCGCAAATTCCGTGTGCAGGTCGCGGCTCAGCTGATCGTCTTTTTCAATTGCAACGACCCTGTCTGCTGCGCGCAGCAATTCGCGCGTCAGTGCACCCGTGCCCGGACCGATTTCAAGCACCGTTTCAGTGCCGTCCAGGTGCGCCGCCTGAATGATCTGCGCAAGCGCGGCTTCGGATTTCAAAAAATTCTGGCCCAGGGATTTTTTCGCGAAAAATTTCATGCGACGAGTGTAGCATGCGCAACCTCAGGATGAAACTCCGAAAAACCGCCCTTCGGCGGTATGAATATCAGAGGCTTGCGCCCCATTCGCGTAAAATTTCCTGTTCGTTTTCTGCGGACAATGCCTTCTTGAACTTCGCCTGTTTGCCCTTGACCCTTGCCTCGCACTCGGCCCAGGTAGCGTGGCGCATCGCTACCCCGTCGACGAGCGATAGGTAGGAATATGCAGGCGCGTTCGATCGGGCGCGTTTGTCGGATTTTTCCTGTTGCAACGATTCATCAATCGTGATGGTTAGAATGTCTCGATGGTTTTTCACATAGTCAGATAATTTACCACGGAACAGCACCGGCGGTTTTCCTGCCGCGAAACCGGTGCAAATTTCGTCGCAACGCTCGTTCCCGATCACGCCCACATGGCCCGGCACATAATGCCAGGAAATGTTCGACGACCGTTCGCGTTCCCGCACCAATCCGACCAAGGTTTCCCACAGCGATTTGTTCGCGACATCCGATTTGGTCTGCGTTTTCCATCCGTTGCGTTCCCATCCGCGCACCCATTTGGTGATGCCGTTTATGACATAGGATGAGTCGGTAAAAATATGCGCAGGCGCGGTATTGAACATCGTGTGCGACAACGCCGCAATAACTGCGGATAATTCCATTTCGTTATTGGTCGTTTTCAATTTATTCCCGCCAAGTTCGACCACTTCATCAAGTTGCGGAAACACCACGACGCAGCCATACCCCCCGGGGCCCGGATTGCCAAGCGACGACCCGTCCGTGAAAATCACCAGGTCGCGGGAAAATTGTTCAGGAGAGAATTTTTGCATGGGCAAAATATACCCCCACACCTACTAATTTGCAATAAAAAGTTGGTAGGTGTGGGGGTGAACCATAAAAAAGCCGCCTTGCGACGGCTTTGATTTCTATTCCTGTCTGACCTGATTTTCCCAGCGTTGTTCCAGCCAGTTTTCGATTGATGATTTTTCCTGCTTCAACCGCTCTAATCTCGATTCTGCTGCTTCAATCCCGGTTTGCTTATGAACCATAATCTGGTTGAGCACCGTGCGAATTTCTTCTTCGGAAAGTATTTTTGCTGATTCTGTAGTCTTAGAATGCAACGAAAATCCTTCCGATAGTTTTTGCTCTTCAAAAATAAAAATGTCGTAAAGTTGGTTACTCGAAATTTCAGGATCTTGCCGCACATTGCGAATTTCACCAACCAAATCGTCATGAAACGCTATAACGACACCATTTTTTAATTGTTTTTTATCCATCCTTCGTTTTTTGCAGACTACTCTTGGTGCTTCAAAATGTCAACAATCATCAGCCTCAACTCACCCCTCCCCCGGAACACCGAATAATCCATTTCCGCAAGCAAATTGATCGTTTTGCCGGCCTCTATTTTTTCCGTAAATGATTCTGCCGTTGCGTACCAGCTGATCGCCTTGGCTTGGTTCTTGGTTATTGGATCTTGGATTTTAATTTCCAAATGTTCGGTCGTTTTTCCAAATTGCCGGCACGAAACCACCTCTACGCCCTTGAAGAGAAACACCGGTTTTTCATTTCCCATCCCAAACGGCGCCAGTTCCCGCATCGCACGGTAATGATCCATCGTAATATCTGACAACTGAAGTTCCAAATCATAATTTGCTTCTGTTTGGTTCTTGGTATTCGGTTCTTGTTTCTTCACCTGCTCATAAGCATCACAAAGTTTTTCTTCCAAAAAGTGTACATGTTCTCGTGTCGTCGAAAATCCACCCGCATCCTCGTGGCCCCCAAATTGCGTCAGATATCCGGAAACCGCCTGCATCAATTCAACGACCGTCACATCGCCTATGCCGCGCACGGAACCCTTGATCGATTCGCCTTCCGCACCCCAAACAAACGCCGTAATCTGATACTCCTCGATAATTTTCGATGCAACCAATCCAAGGATTCCCGCAGGCCATGACGGATCCCCAATAACCAAAATTTGTTTCAGTTCGCCGCCGTCGCGACGCGCTATAACGCGTTTATGCACGTCCTTCATAATCCGCGCCACGATTTTTTTGCGCTCGTCGTTTAATTTCGACAAATGTTCCGCCGCTGACAGTGCCTTCGCTCGGTCGGTCGTCGCAAGCGCATTGAATGCATCAACGGGGTGCGCCATGCGCGACGCAGCATTCAATTTCGGCGTGATTGAAAACACGATGTCCGTTTCCGTCAGATGATCCAGGCTGATGCCGCTTTTTTCAAACAATGCGCGCAATCCGGGACGCTGCGTTTTCTGCAGTACCTTCATTCCAAAATACGCGATGATGCGATTTTCGTTCACAAGCGGCACCATGTCCGACAATGTCGCAAGGCCCGCCATATCCAGGAGCCATTTTTCCCAACCGGTCGGTAGTGTCGCACGTACGGCGCCGATGCCGTGCGCAGCAGCCGACGCCGAAGCCTGTTTGAGGTCGTCCGTTTCGCGTCCCGTAGGGCGTGAAACGGCACCGAGTTCTGCAGGCGAGGCTGCGCGCACGGCATCGGCGCCGCACATAATCATTGCCTGCACCAATTTAAACGCGACCCCCGCACCGCAGAGCATCCGATCGGGGTACGATCCCAATTTCGGATTCACAATTGCATAGGCTGCAGGCAGCGTCTCCAGGGGTTCATGATGATCCGTCACAATAACCTCAAGCCCCAATTCATTCCCGTACGCAATTTCATCGCATGCCGTAATGCCCACGTCGACCGTGATTATCAATCGCGCTCCCTCGCTTGCTAAATTTTGGAGCGCGTTCTTATGTACGCCATATCCCTCGTCATGGCGGTGTGGAATGTAGTTGCAGAAATGTTCGTATCCGATTTTCTTGAAAAAATCATGCAAAATGACGGCACCCGGAATACCATCGGCATCATAATCCGAATACACGCAAATTTTTTCATTGCGTTCCATTGCGCCAATAATGCGCTCGGCCGCACGGTCCATGTCATGCATCAAATACGGGTCATAGAGCATCGCATAATCCGGTTTCAAAAAAGCCGCTCGATTATCATCGGTGATGCCACGCTGTGCAAGCAGTTGGTCACGAAGTTCTGCCGGAGTCATGCGCACCAGTGTAGCAAGCCGGCAATTCTTTACAACCCAGAAAAAATAACTATACTGGCTAAAAAAGGAATATGAAGAAGAAAATGCTCAGCCTACCAAGTTTGCTTATTTTGATTATTACCCACCAAGAGATTACCGAAACCGATTATGAACCCCCGGGTCTCGAAGATTTAAAAAACCTGGGAATTGAACACATCGATATGGATGCCATGGCAGCAGATCTGTCCCGGCTGTCTCGGCGGTTTACAAAAAACCTCATCGAGCAATCGTTTGCAGAACCCCTGCCAATCGTTGATTCTGACGCACCGAGTAACATCATCATTGAAGTAATCATTACGGCGAGTCTGCCCGAAAGCGAACGAGCCCTCAGCTTACTTGAAAAATTCAGAGACGGATCGATTATCGTTGGTTCCTATAGCGAACAACGAATGTTGCGTTACCTGGCGCGTCTCATGTACCGCAAAGACGCATCAAGACCTCAATATTTCTTGTTCAAGAGAGGATTCGACGCTCTTGTCCAGTAACACCCATGCTCGGGGCTTATGCTCTGAGCTTTTTTATTGGCGGGATGCGCAAGTTCGGGTACACTAGCATCATGAACGACTGCATTTTTTGTAACATTGCCGTGCATGAAATCCCGGCGCATATCGTGTACGAAGACGATTCATTCATCGCATTTTTGGATATTCATCCGCGCGCGCCGGGGCACGTGCAAGTAATTCCGAAACATCATTACCGATGGGTGTGGGATGTGCCGAACGCAGGTGATTATTTTACCGTCGTCCAAACCATCGCCCGCGCGCAGCAGCGGGCGTTCGGCATCGAATTGATCCGTTCACAAATTTACGGCGAGGAAATTCCCCACGCGCACATCTGGATCTGGCCCGATATTCCCCATGACGGCACCGAACAAGATTTCCCTGCGATCGCAGAACGCATCCGCCGGGCACTCTAAAACGCATCAGGTGATGCGTTGTTCGTACTATTCAAGAGCCGTGATGCCGGGCAGCGTTCCCTGTGCCAAGTAATCAAGCATTGCACCGCCGCCGGTTGAGACAAACGTGAACTGCGGGGCAAGTCCCAACTGTTCCACGACGGCCACCGAATCGCCGCCTCCAACCACGCTCTGCGCAGCAGACGACGCAATCAGGCGCGCGACGGATTCAGACCCGGCCATGAATCCGTTTTCATAATTGCCCATGGGACCGTTCCATAGAATGAATTGCGCATCACGGAACAGGTCGCGCATGGCATCGAACGATTCAGGAGCAACATCGACGATTTTTTCGTCCGCACCTACCTCGCTTGCGCGTTTGGTCGCGGAACCTTGACCATTTTCAACGATGACATATTCAGGAATCACGATGTGCGGATGGTTTACTATCCCTGATACGTCCGCATCCGCATCAACCAACGATTTTCCAATTTCATAGCCACGCGCGCGATAGATCGCATTGACGAGCGCGCCGCCGATGACGACCTGGTCGACCCGGTCGATGAATTTGTGAATGACCGGCAGCTTGGTCTCGAACTTTGCGCCGCCCAGTATCAGCATGCTCGGTGATGCCGGTGCAAACGCCCGGGACAGATGGGCAATTTCCTGCTCCATTTGAAATCCTGCATACGCAGGCAACAATCCCGCAACCGCAACCACCGATGCATGGGTGCGATGCGATACGGCAAATGCATCATTGACATACACATCAGCATACCCCGCGAGCAGCCTTGCAAACGATTCATCATTCATTTCCTCGCGCGCATCACTGCGCACGTTTTCCAGAAGCACGATGTCGCCGTCCACCATCGCATCCACCGCATCCCGCGCACGCTCATCCGCAATCGACGGCACGAACGTGAGGGCAATCCGTTCTGCCAGTTTCGCGGCAACCGGAGCCAACGTTTCCCGAGGATCGCGCCCCAGATGCGAAATCGCGACGGTTTTCGCACCCGCACGGTTCAGATACTCAAGCGTCGGCAATGATTTCACGATGCGGTCCATATCCGTATCCGCAATCGTGCCTCCCTCGCCAATGGGGACGTTCAAGTCGAGGCGCACCAGGACGCGTTTACCGCGGAGCTCATCCTCTGGAATGTGGGATAGATACTTCATGGGCACCAGTATACACGAAAAAACCGCAGATGCGGTTTTTTCGTGTAAACCTATTACGCGGTCATGCGGACGATTTCATTCGTTCGCAGGGCAGCGCGTTTTGCGCGCTTGCGCATATCGTATTCGCGATATCCTACCACTGCGGCCATGAGTGCCACGATCGCAGCAAGGATGCCTGTCAGGCTTACCGCCACGCCGATAGATCGGACCGATGCGGAATATTCATTGGCCGTATCGGGCAATGAATCGATTTCAGTTTCGCTCAACAATGGGAGCGGGGCGTACGTCTGCTGGTTCATGGCAGAAAGCGTCGTCGGCGTACCGGTTACGGTCGCCACATGCGATTTAGGCATGTATCCGTAGCTTTTGCCTGATGATCCATTTGACCCGCCTGATGAACCGTTTGATGACGATCCGCCTGGCGTATTCGTATCAGGATTCTGATCCGTTTGAAAATCCTGATTTCCCGTCGTTACTGACGGATTGATCGAACCGCTTGAAAATGATCCGTAGAGCGGCATGTCATTCTGGTTCGAGGTAATCGCGGGCGTCGGAGCGTTCGTATCGTCAAACGCGGATGCGGCCGGCATATCGTCCGTGGCAGCAGGCGCTACGCCTGATGACCCGATCACATCGGCACCTGACTGAATCGCCGACTGAATGCCAACGGGCGTCTGATTCAATGATGCAACAGACGATGCAGAAACAACTGATGTGGTTTTTGCGGGCTCGACCGATGATGCGGGCATTGCCGTTACTACGCCGAAATTATAGTCAGCATGGGCTGCAAGCGGTAGCAGGACAACGGCAGCAAGTGCGATAAATTTCATAGGTTTCATATGATTATATACTATCATATAAATATATATTTGTCAAGTATCCCCAGATTCCATGCCACTAAAAAAAGCCCTCGAAATAAGGCTTTTATGAGCGTTCCGCCCATTGCAGTATTTTCACGAACTCTTTCGGGTCGAGGCTGGCCCGGCCGACCAGTACCCCATCCACGAGTCCGTCATTTAAAAATGCGCTGGCATTTTCCGCATCAACCGAACCGCCATAGATAATCGGAATGGACGTTGCCACTTCACTTGATCCGACCAGGTCAACCAGCACCGTTTTAATGACCTGGACCATTTCACGGCACTGCGCCGGGGTACACGGATGCCCGTGACGCGACGAACTGATCGCCCAGACCGGTTCATAGGCAATGACCAGACGCCCGATGTCATCCGCCGACAATCCGTCCAAATCCATGCGCAACTGATGCTTGAGGCGTTTCACATATTCATGATCATTATCGCGCTCGGATTCCCCGATGCACAGGATGGGGATCAGCGGAAATTGGAGAATGCTTTTTATTTTTTTCGCGACTATATCGTCCGTCTCGCCCAGTGCGCGTCGTTCGGAATGTCCGACGATGACATAGCGCGCACGCGCATTAAACACCATGTCGGGCGACACCTGTCCGGTGTAGGCGCCAGCATGTTCCCAAAATGCATCCTGCGCGCCGAGCACGCAGTGCCGTGATGTGACGCGTTCACCAAGCGCCTGCACATACACGAGCGGCGGGCATATTACCGTTTCAACGTTTTTTGCAGATGTGGCGGATTTCTGAACTGCCGTAAACAGCTTAACGGCCTCGACCCCCTTCTGGGGATTCATTTTCCAGTTGGCGACGATGAGTTTTTTCATGGGTTTAGTATATCACGAGAAATGGCGCGCCACCGCCTCCGAGGGTACTCATACTCCTTTTTTCGAGTCGCGCCCGTGGCCTCACCCCGACGCGCGAAGAAAAAAGGAGTATGAGTACCCTCGGAGCGCATGGTATTCTGCATCACTTGCGTAACCATCACCCATCGCCGTATACTAGACCTGTATGAAATATTCAAAACCCCATTTTGTCTGCCTCGTCCTCATCCTTGCAGTATCGATTGCAACGCTCGCGATCGTCATCAAAACTTCCAAGGCCGAACCCGTCATGTGCACGCCTGTTGCCGCCGCGGAATAGCCAAAAAATCGCCCTATCGGGGCGATTTTAAAATATAATCTTTTGAAAAAACAGATCATTGTTTGAGCCACTAAAAAAGCCCAGATACTTGCGTATCCGGGCCTGCTTGCTGAAACCTTACCCCCCTGTCGGAGGTCGGGGGAATCAAAAGCAAAGAGTTGGCCATGGAAAATTTCAGGGAAATTATAACCGTGGCAACAAAAAAGAAAATTATTGTTTGGCGATTTTTCTCGCCATCAACACCTTTCCGCGCGGATCGGTAATACAAACGATGTAAATACCTGCCGGCGCATTAGTAGTTGTGGTTGTTGTAGAGCTCAACGGTTCTGAAAATACTTGCTGACCGATGATGTCGGTCAAAAGTACTTTTGAACCCGGTTCCACCATTTCCGGCGCTACCATTAGTGTAAAATCACTTCCGTGGAATAATGCGATCACACTTCCTTTTGAGGTAGCCTCGTTGATACCGGTGTTAACATCCGTCAACGCCGTCATGGTTTCAGACGTAGACCAGTTATCTATTGATAACTTGATGTCATATAATGTTTCCGGCTGACAATGGCCGATTGTAAATTTTGCGGTACCATTTACAATGGTGACAGTGCCGTAATCTACAATTGCAGTTTCCTGACCTGCCAGGTTCACCTGGTAAATCAGTGTTTCTGCATTTACTCCACTGCAAACCCCGATAGTCATTTCAAAGCCATCAGGTTTGGTAGTGGATCCGCGATAACAAATTCCGGTAGACGCTTTTAAAAAACTCATTGCTGCCACAAGCAGCATCATGGTAAATAACTTTTTCATATCTTTTATTTTTTTGTAAAAAGAAATTGGTTTAAATCGTGGCCCAAAAGACCTGTACGCATACTAGCATACTTCGATAAAAAAAGCAAGTTTTCCACAGATCAAAAAATACCCTTGACTGGCAAGGGTATTTTTGTGCCTTTAATATTCAACCTGAGTATTTGCAGTGAGCGTTGTGTTAAACACCGCTCCGGTAGAATCGTGCCATTGAGCGGCAGAGTCCACACATGATTTTACTGGTTTCCCGCCAGCAACCGGAGAGCCTGATGCGGGGCCGGGAACGCAAATCGTTTTAGAATCTACAAACACCCCGGGTGCTGACGCTGTCGCCGAATACGAAGAGATCCATACCGGGCTCGACAACTTATAAATACAGCCCGTGGTTACGAATGGATTGGACAGTGGTCCATACATCCATGACGCTTGTTTCGGGTAATTGGCATAAGCAGTACCGGACAACCAGCTGCTGCAGGACTGGGATGTCGCGCTGTCTGCCGGAGGATTTGAAACTGCTGTCAGGTTATGCCAAGTTGGGTTGGATGGAGACGGTTGGCCACTCCCTCCGCCGCCATTGGGACCAATGCAGATTGCATAGGCTGATGCGGTTTTAGATATATTTCCATTCGAACCCGTGCAATCAACATGCCAATAGCTAAATTCTCCAATTGACCATGATCCATTGCTATTTTTACCAGGTCCCGGTTCGCTCGAACTTACCGGGCAACGTCCATTAGTACACGCGGAATCCCCGCCACCTGCAGAACAATGGCCTCCGCCGCCGAGCAATACATCGCCCGACGCACACCATGCATCAGTATTAGGACTTCCGGTTGATTTAACGACATACGCAGTTGTTAAATCGGTCCCATTGTCAGGAGCATCGCTCCATGCCGTATTCCCCGCATTATCCGTCGCGGTCAAAATTTTTCCGGCAGCAGGCGTGCCGCTCGTGATAGCTAACGGTCCCGTAATTGTCGTTTTGCCGTTCGATGTCGCAACCGACAAGCCTTGTACGAACCAGTTCAATCGTTTGCCCACTGTGAAATCCCCGGTCGAATCGACTACTGCACCGTTTCCGTTACCCGTTGATCCATTGATCGGACCAATGAGCGTTCCGCCTGTTGACGTCACCTGAACGCCTTGGCTGAAAATGCCGTTGGCGTAGAGTCCGGCCGTGAAAATGCCGTTGGAATTCAAATCGTTACACACCAGCAAACACCCGATGCGCGCTTTGGGTGAATTGACGAGCGTTCCGAAAAATCCGGACATGGTCGCCGATAGATTTCCGATGACTGAAAAATTGGCATTTTTCGTCTGCGGAACGTTTCCGGTATTAACCGGTGCCGGCACGTTATAGCCGTTCAGCGCCGACTGCGTCGGAGCTGTCCAGGCATGCGCAACCGTTACCGTGATTGCAATGAATGCGATCGACAGGACGATTTTGGAAAGGGAAATAATTTTTTTCATAATAAATGAACGTGATTGTTAATGGGATTAGTATATCGCACCTAGTTTTCCTTGTATATCGGATCGACGGGTACGCCTTGGCCCGGATTGCCATCGATGATGGTTTTCGGCTGGCAGACGCCTGCAACTATTTCGTAATTGGTCGGCACGACCGCCTGGAATCCTGAAGTTGGAGTATATTTAGAATTATCAGGGCACACATCCTTGACGCAGATGTTATTTGATAATCCATACCAGACGCCGCTGACCTGCCATGTGTTCGTTGCATTTGATGTCTGGTTGCCTGGTGCAATCGGGCAGATATCGAGCGCCACCGTGCAGCGCCCGTCGTGGTTTGGATCATCGTACCATTTGCCATCCGCAGGATTGAGATATGGCAGATGTGATTGAGTTCCTGGCAAATTAGGGTTTAGATTGTCAGGGCATAGGTCGATTGAATCACTAGGATTTGCCATCGGACTGCACACCTTGTCACCGTCCAAATCGTCGTACCAAACGCCAGCGACTTGAATGGGCGTGCTGCTCTGATTTCCGGAGAGGTTCGTACATACATCCGGAATCGTATCAGGCCGGCACACCGTTTCGATAGTGTAATTTGCGGGCTGGCCCTGCTGTTGGAGTGGTGATCCCCCGTGAGGATAGATGAGCAATTGTTCAAAATGATATCCGGCCGGCAACGAGGTTTGCGTTCCGATCGTTCCAGGGTAGGCGGCGTCATCGGGGCATACGTCGGTCACCTGCGCCTCGATAACCCGTGCGCCGTCGAAATTAATCCATCCCGCAACCCAGTCCCCCCACGCATCCCCAGAAAATTGTTTGGTTGATTTGTTATAAGTTACTGTGTATCCGTTATAAGGACTTCCCGCCAGATCACCTTTTAAACTGATCCAACCGTCCCATCCGCCGGATGACGCTGAGCCACCTGCCAAAAATCGTGCCCATCCGACCACGGGACAGGTCGTAGTGCCGGGGTTTGCCCAGCATGCAGGATTCACCCGCGCAGAAACCGCAGCCGTATTCACGCCTGCCGGATAGGGCCCCGTTGGGTTAAATGATACCCAGCCGCCAAATTCGCTCCAGGCCGTACCGCTCAACTGTCCTGACTGGTTCAGGGAAAGGCCGTAGGAAACCGATCCTCCACCCCCATCGGGATTCATATTATTAGTACTGATCCAACCCAATCCGCGCCCGCCAAATTCGTTCGCCGCATTTATCACATGATCGGACTGATTCGGCATATCAGACCATAGCCATCCGTGCACGTTATCGGCAATCCCGGCAAACGCATGCGGGACCGTCGCCAGGACGCCCGCCATCCCAACACCCAGGATGGCCATTGCCAAGATTATTTTTATTTTTGAAAAGGGGTGATTCATAAATAGTCGATGATACTAACGTGATGATTTCCAATCCTGATATGCCTGCTCGGCCGACGCATTGAGCGTTGCCCAGTCCGTACTTGCATCATGAGGGGTGTTTGATGACGAGGCGTTCGCTTTGAAAAATTCGGTAAGAGTTTTTTTATCTGCATCGCTGACATTGCCGCCCGGGGCATGCGTTTGAAAAAACGCAGCGGATTGGCGCGTTGCCTGATCCTGATACGCAGCGCGCATTTTTTTATCAGAGGAAAACAACGGGGTGCCCGTCATGAGCGCTTGGTACACTAACGCGCCGATCGCAACACCTGCAAGAATGATGACTACGGCAACAAGTGTCCGACGACGCTCGTGATGATCATGCGCAGAAATGGGTGTCGAGGAATTTATGGGTTGCATGAAAAAAGTATACCATGAGTCATTCGTTTGAACGCAAGAGTTATGCACAAAAATAAAAGAACTGCCGACTCTCTATTCGGGAGATGGCAGTTCTGACGGACGATCGCTCGCTGCAGATTCAGCGGGTATCGAAACCGGATCCTGAATCGGATCAGTCGTCACCGGTTCGGGGCTCTCGTCTGGTTGAGGATCTGATTCCATCGGAGGTTCTGTCGGGGCATCGCAGGAAGCGGGATCTGTTTGGCTCTCGGGCTCGGTCGCTGACTGTTCTGCGGCTTTGATCATCGCGCGTAACTGGTCACGATTTATGCAGACGTCTTCGATGCAAATTTCTGTTCGCGCATGCAATGATCCGGCGAAAAATATTTCGATGGAATTGGTGGCATCGCCGAACCACAACACCAGTCGATCAAACAGGTTCGCGTCCGGTTCACAGGCACCTGCCTCAACCGCATCAAGCCTGAGATCTAATTCTTGCACCGCTTTGGTGAGCACGGGAATGAGAACCTCCTTCATTACCGCCAAGTAACCGTTCGGAGCAGCGACTACCAACGGCGGGTAGACTTCCTGAGCTTCTTGGGCGACGAATCCGGTAATCAGCGGACCTGACGGATTATCACGTCGATTAAAATCAACGACGCGCAGGTTGTTAATAATATCCACTGCATTAATATTCGTATTTTCAATATTGGTTTTAGTTCGTGCATCAGAAATATCCGCAAGACCGAACGTTCCGTCATTATTTGCCAAGTACCCTATCTGCCTCCCTTCGGCATCGAGCGCATTGAAATAGTAAGTCGTACCGGATCGGTCAGATGATCCTGCTTGGACTTGGATACCGTAGCGGTTTGACGCATTTCCATTGTTTATAAAGCTTGCGGCATAGGATCCCGCTGTATTGGCAACTACGGTAAATGGATAGGTTGGGTTCGTAGTCCCTACTCCAAATTTTCCTTCGGGGGTAGCAACAAACCCCGTCTGATGATCTGATCCGGCGTTTGCCTGAAACGACAGCCCTCTGTCATTAATGGTCAAGGTATTATTCGGTGACGCGGGTTCACTGGCAATATCCTGAGTATAAATCAATCGAATGCCCTGATCGTCGAGCAAGAGCGTTCGGTCAACATAATACACATCATCAACACTTCTTTGGCTGCGATATACCTGAACTGCGCCCAATGCTTCGCCTATCGTCGGTCGTGCCGAAAATCCATAGAACCGATCTTGATCAGTATCATTTAACTGGATTACCAGGGGGGTGTCATTGGTATTACGGGAACCGGTTGCCAAGGTGAACGCCATGCGCGCATCATCGCCCACGGCATCCAGATGAATACCGCTCTGCCGATCACCCCCGCCGATCACGCTCCCTGAATTGGTCGATAGCTGGATGAGGGGCAACCCGTCGTTCCATGATGAATACACGACGCTGAAGGAAACAAATCCTTCGTTCGGAAACGAACCGAATCCGACCCCTGCGCCCATGAATCCGAACAAATTTTCAGAAACTTGAAGCAAGCTGCGCGCTGCGTCATTAAACGCCTCGGACTGAAACGTGCCATGCACATCGAGCAGAAATTCGGGCGTATCAGTATTGATGCCCACATGCTGCGAGCCGAGTGCGAGCGATCCATCAGGGCTCATGTTCACCAATCCCTGCACGCTGCAGTCCGTGTCATAAGGCCCGCATTCTGGATCAAGCGTTTGGCCGGGACGATATCCGCCAACAGGAACCGACGCAAAGGCAACGAACGAATAAATGGTAAGCGAGACAATGATCAGTGCTGCAGCATCATACTTGCGGTCATGGATTTTTTTCAAGAATTCATTCGCAGATACTATTCTAAACTAAAACACTTGGCGGTACCAAGTGTTTTAGTGAATTATTCAGTGACCGGAACGGTTTCGCTTGTTTCGCTCGCGTCTCCTGCCTCTGTTGTGGGTTCCGGGGTCTCATCCGAAGAATCAGGAGATTCTTCGATCGAATCATCGGATGGTAAGTCTGACACTGATTCGTCACCTGAGGCATCAGATGATGATCCGCCCATTCCCCCGCTGGTTTCATGAGCGCCCGCTGATGAATCGATCAGCCCCAATATCTGCGCGCGCGTGAGGCAGGTGGTTCCCGCATCATCCGCAACACACAATTCTGTCGTCGTTACGCGCTTTGCAAACAGATCCACGATACCATTCCCCGCATCCGCCAACCAATTACGCAGCGAATCCACAAACGTAGCATTCTGCATCGTGGCAATGGTTTCAATATCAGCAACTTTCAGATCCAGTTCCTGGATTGCCTTGACGAGTACGGGAATGAAGGCGTCTTTCATAATTCCCAAATATCCATTGGGGGCAACCGTAATGGCTTCGGGATACACATCGCGAACCTCCTGGGCAATGAACCCGGTAATGGTCGGGCCGTCAGTGTTCTGAATACGATTGAAATCTACGACGCGCAGCTGGTTAATAATATTCAACCCGTCAAGCGAGGCATCCTCGATATTGGTTTTGGTCCTGCGGTCTGAAATATCGGTTAGGGCGAACGTTCCCGAGGTGTTTGCAATATAGCCTACCTGATCACCGTTACCGTCGAGGGCGTTCAGGTAATACGTAGTGCCTGACGCATCGTCTGCGCCAGCTTGGACCTGGATACCATAACGGTTGGCATTGTTGCCGTCGTTGAAGAATTTGCCGACGTAATCGGTGTCAGTGTTGCCGGTAAATCCAAACTTGGTCGCGTCAATGTCCAGGTTGTCCGTTTCTGCGAGGATGTTGTCGTTGAGGGTGAAGTAGCTTCCGCGACCCGGGGTAGTTGGGGTGCCGGTTTGTTCTTCGAAATAGAGCTTGATTTGATCAACAGTAACCGTAACACTGTTGATGTTTTTATTGCTGTTATCAATAGAGTCATCAGTCCACACAAACGACGATACGTTATCATCCGTTACATACACCGCGCGGTCGTCGTTACATCCGGGACCGACAATATCAGGATAGTTCGTGTTGCACCTAAAAAATGTTGCGTTGTGCGGGAAGGCGCTAAACCCATAACCAATATTCGTTGCAAGATTGTTGTTCTGCATCAAGATAAGCGGTACGCCAGAATTTTCACCTGATCCAAAATAGGTACCTACGTCATAGTCAGGAAAATTAGTGTCCCAAGAAGAAACCCTGTCTGCCGTGTTGAGGTTAAAATAACTCGAAAAATGTCCCCCTGGGTCAGTCGTCGATATTCCGGCGGTATTAGAGTTCAAGCGAATATCGTGATCATTGTTAGCATCCGTGTACGAAATCCACACTTCTGGATTTCCTGCGCCGTCATCCAAAACGGAAATATATCCGTTTTTAGTACCGCCTGCATTGCCGCCCGTAAGCGAAGCATCTTCGCGATCAACGGCCGCTGAAAACGTAAGCCCGTTGGCATTTTCATCTGCTTCTGCAACAAAATTCCCTCCATCAAGGACGAGTCCGTCTGCTTGTATTGTGTACTGCAACGCATCAACCCCGTCACTTACATAGAAAGACAGTTCTGGGTTATCACTATTTTCATCCAAGGTAAGCAACGCCGTAATATCGGTCCCGTTGCCAGTATACCAACCAAAACCTTTTTCACCTCCGAGATCCGTCAGGTCACCCGCGAGCATCGTCATAAATCGACTATCAAGCTCGTGGTAAATTTTAAAATCTCCATCAATATCTAATGTCCTGGTCGGCGTATCCGTCCCAATACCCACCATATCCGTATCATTGTATACATACCCATCAGCGGTATTAATCTGCCATCCCGTGGTAACAAAACAATCGCCATCAGTCGGGCCGGAACAATCCGACGGGAAATCTGCAACCGGATCTAATGTTGCACCGGGTGCAAACGGTCCTGCCGCGAATGCGACCCATCCATAGGTGACCAGGGCGAGGATGGCGAGGGTCATGAGGATGTATTTTGAATGGACACGTTTCATAGAATGAAACTATTCTATCGCAGTGAAAAAAATATACAAGTATGTAACAGGAAATATAAAAAACCCTTCACATACATGAAGGATTTGTTTGAGTTATTCTTTTTGATACTCAATATGAGTATCGGTGCTCCAGACTTCACGGAACCCAAAAGTTTTAGGGTTTTTAACAAATTCTGGAATTGATGCAGGGCGACCATTAGTAAATATGGCATTTTCTGGCAATTCCACGGTTGAGGTCGTAAGTCTCCCTTTATTCACCAGCAACCTTATTCCGCGCGACAAACTATCGACCGGATAATTGTGGTAATCAACAAACTGCATTTTCTTCTGAAAACCGTTATACATACCATAATTATTTGCGATGGCAGGGTCAGTAAGTACGACTCCTTCGCCTTCTTGGTCTACGCGAAGTATCGCCCTACGCTCTTGTTCATAAAAACTTGCTACGGGATGACTAGACTGCCACATATAACTGACAAATACACCCCCAAGTTGGGAAAGAAGCACGAACGGCACCAGTAATTGATGAAGGCGCGGAAAAATGCACACCTCAAACTCCTTGAGCCAGGGTGTAGCCACGATAATAACTGCCAATATGGAGTACCATACTTTGTGAGAGTTAAAATCCATTGATAAGCCGCGGTTCATATAAGCATTTTCCGCCGCCTGTAGAGAGATCATGGCAACCACAAGAAGAACTGTAACGACCAGTGACATTTTCAACCTCATGTATTTAGGAAGATCTTCGGTGCTCAAAGCCAACATCCCATAAGCGGCTACAATTCCAAGCGGAACCATAACCGGCATCCATACGCGATGTACCAATACCACCGGATTCCATCCGCCCGAAAAGGGATTTCCTTGCGTTCCTACCCACCACGGAATCAGCACTAAAACCAAATACCATTTGAAAAATTGTTCGTTTCTGGACTGACTTCGTCTCATAAACGCAATTGCACTAAACAAAATCGCAATCCCGAATGAAAATTCTAAAAATAAAAACTGAATCGGCTGATAGGTAATTCTCGCCAAAACGGTTCCCAGGCTCGCTTGGGTATAATTGTCCATACTCGCTGAAGGCCCGGTCGCTAATGCGGAAAACCTACCCAAAGGATCACCGGTAAGCACCCAAAACAATCCGAAGCATGCAACGATTCCTATCCCGAACGCCACAACAGCACTGTTGAAAAAACGTGGCATGGTACTATCTGTGTCCGAGTACAAGGAATGATAGCGTCCCTTGGTTATTCGAACCATCACCTGTTGAGTCCATGGGTGTAAAAATACTGCAAAAGGAATAAAGAAAGCGACGCTTTCTTTGCACAATACCGAGCTTGCAAACAGTAGCCCTGTAACCGACCCACAGATGATCGGTGATCGATTCCGATTTTCCTGACGCTCGTTCATGAACCAAAAAATCAGTAGTAAAGGAATATTGGAGGTAAGGGTCGCTAGCATATCGGTCATGATAACCCCCGAATTTCTGAGCATGAATGGCGAGCTACCAACAAAAACTGCAGAAATAAATGCGATCGGCTGAGAAAATTTTCTGAGCAGCCAGTAAATAAGGCAAACCAGAACAATAAACTGCACCCCATTTACTAACGTAAGCCTAGGCCCATACCCAAAAATTTTCCAAGCCAATGCAAGTAATGCATTTTCGCCAATTCTAAAAGAAAAGTAGTTGGAACTATTAAACGTTCCTGTGAGTAAATCGTGAGCTGCGGACAGATATGCTCCAGGGTCATACATCGTAGGACCCTGATGATATTGCCACGAAAAGACGACAAAAATAAATAATGTGAGAATGAATAGTACATCCAGTTCCCAAGTAGCAGTTTTTTGCATAACATATGTTTTGATGTGAAAGAATGCGATCTAATGACAAATGATAATACATCTAATCTATATAAATGTCAACATCGTTTTATCACCACTTATTCACAAGGATAAAGCATTGCACCTCAAGAAAACCTCAAATAATTCTAAAATTGTCATCCAGCACAAAACCCCTTACGAGGGGCTTTGATCAGGAGAACCATCATTCGTTTGCGTAATACCACTATCCGATTCGTCGTTATTCAGAGGCTCTGGATCTGTTTCTGGTGAAGGGTCCGGCAATGATTCAATTGATCCGTCATTTCCGTTTTCAGGTGTTGCTAGGTCACTTGATTCAGCACCGGTGTCTACAGCATCTTCGGCCGGGGCTGGCTCTGGTGACGTTCCTGCCTGCTCAACCATATGCAGAAACTGGTCGCGCGTCACACAGACATCCTCGACGCACAATTGTTTTGTATCCAACCGGTCGGTGAAAATTCGCGTCACCCCATTCCCCGCATCCGCCAACCATCCCCGCAGCGAATCTACGAACGTTTCATTCTGCATCGTAGCAATCGTTTCAATGCTAGTGAGCTGTACATCCAGTTCCTGGACGGCTTTGACGAGGACCGGTACCAAGGCGTCTTTCATAATACCAAGATAACCATCCTGACCTTCGGTAACTGCTTCTGGGTAGGCATCCTGCACTTCCTGGGCAATGAACCCGGTAATGGTGTCACCATGGGGATCCTGGATACGGTTGAAGTCTACAACCCGCAGGTTGGTAATGACATCCAATCCGTCCACTGACGTATCCTCGATATTAGTTTTGGTTCTGCGGTCTGACACATCCGTTAGCGCAAATGTTCCAGCCGTGCGGGCAATATACCCTACCTGGGTTCCATCACCGTCGAGAGCATTTACATAGTAGGTGGTACCCGTTCCATTGTCGGCACCGGCCTGAATTTGAATACCGTAGCGGTTGGCATTGTTGCCATCATTGAAGAATTTACCAACGTAGTCGGTGGTGGTGTTGCCGGTAATTGACAGTGCACCTGTCGTACCACTGAGAGTCATGATATTGCCCAAGGTCAATGGTTTGGACCATGTGAAATCAGCATTCATGGTGTACAACGAATTGTTTGCAATTGTTGGATCGTTATCATGGAATTCAAATGATATTTCATTAATATCATTGGTCGTCAGGTTCATTGCATCCGGAATCGTCGGATCAAGCATCAAACCTGACAGAATATGTTCCTCGGTGATATAGATAAATGTACGATCCCCACCCAGTGCGGGATCCCATACGTACATGTCGGCCCCTGCAAAATCATAGGTTTGATTGCGCGATCGAGCTGAATATCCACCCCCGCGTTCATTTTCGTCAAATACTGACATGACCAATGGAGTACCCGACCCGTCATTATCAGACGATAGGGTGTTATAGATGATACCCGCCCGATCGGCTCTACCAAAGATGGTTGTTCCTGAATCGGCATCAGAAGCATCCAGTGAAATTTCTGGCTCTACACCATCCAAGTGCAGGTTTGCAGAACTTGCACCACTACTATTACCAAAAAATGTTTCAAGGGCACTCGCTGATATCGTACCATCTAATGAATTGAGTCCGAAGCTCACATTCTCGGTTCCTGAAACACTCGCGTGCACAAACGGATCTCCGCTGTTGTAATCCACATCAACCAACCCGTCTGCTGGGCCTACTCCATCATTAACCTCGAAGGACATTGATGAGTTACTGTCAACATTGAACGTGTCGCTATTAAATCCAACTGACCCATCTCCCGAACTCGCCGTCATCGATACATTTCTATCGCCAATGAGTGCCACATTAAATACCGGATTGCCTCCGTTATAATCGAGTCCCACAAGACCTGTAATTGTTGACGCATTACCAGCATACATGAAAAATCCCTGGTCACCGCCGATGACTGAAAGATTCCCTTGAATATAGCTAATAAATGAACCATCCATTTCTGTCTCAAACACTACATCGCCTACCACGTTCAAACTGGCGCTCGGCGTATCCGTACCAATCCCAACCATATCCGTATTGTTGTACACAAATCCATCGGTAGTATTAATCTGCCATCCCGTCGTCACATAGCAATCTCCATCGGTTGGACCAGTACAATCAGATGGAAAATCTGCAACAGGATCGAGTGTTGCACCGGGTGCAAAGGGTCCTGCGGCGAATGCAACGAATGAATAGGCGACGAGAGCAACAATGGCGAGGGTGGTGAGCAGGTATTTGTTTTGAAGAAACCTCTTTGAAATCATACGATAATTATAATAACAAATGAGAAAAAAGAAAATACTGCCGGGACGAGTAAAATTGCGCATAATGCCTTCATCTGATACTATCTACGGTATCTCCGCCTCGAAAACGGAACTTATTAACAGAATACCAATTTAATCATATGCTCTTTGATCTCAAAATTTTGAAAACTACGATCGAGCAAATCGAAGCCGAGAAAAAAATCCCGGCGGCGGTATTGTGGGACGCCATCGAACAGTCGCTTGCGGCCGCTTACAAGAAAGACCACGGCAAACGCGGACAAGTCATCCGCGCCAAACTCGACCAGGACACCGGCAGCGTAACATTTACGCAGGTAAAAACGGTCGTCGATGAAAACTCGGTGCGCCCCGCGCTTACCGAGGAGGAAATGGAACGCCTGCGCGCCAATCCCGAATTGCGCGATGCGGAAAAAGCCGAGGAGGAACTGAAACCGCGCTACGACGAGGAAAAACACATGTTCCTCGACGCAGCAAAATTGTTCAAGTCAAACGCGCAGCTGGGCGACGAAATTATTTTCCCGCTCGAAACGCCCGAAGCCGATTTCGGACGCGTTGCGGCACAGACGGCGAAACAGGTGATCATTCAGAAAATTCGCGAGGCCGAACGCGGTATCACGATGAATGAATATTCCGACAAGGAAGGTGAAATCATCATTGGTTCCGTGCAAAAAGTCGACCGCGGCATGATATTCGTCGATTTCAACAAGGCAACTGGCGTCATCCCTCGCACCGAACAAATTCCAGGCGAAATGTACAAAACCGGCGACCGCATCAAGGCCTATTTGTACCAAGTCGAGGACGGACCGCGCGGCATCAACCTGCGTTTGTCCCGCACGCACCCGCGATTCATCGAAGCCTTGTTCAA
>CAYYES010000003.1:0-10083 GCA_964471025.1 uncultured Candidatus Saccharibacteria bacterium
TGGAAATGGGGCTGGTTCGCCGCGAAGGGAATAAGCGCTGGGCAGTGTACCGGGCTGTATAGAAATGCGCCAAGATAGGCGACCGAGCGGCTGGGGTATGAAAGTCGCCTGGGAGGATGCGAGAACCATCAAAAAAGACCAAGAGGTCTTTTTTGACGAACAATTTGACAATTTATATTATTATTGTATAAATATATAGTTTGTAATTAAAGGGTGGCATCCCCGTCCTCCTCATTAGACACGCACGACAGGTCTTTTCATTTGGACTTGTCCACAGATTTGGCGGGGTAGTTGCGTGATCACCCCAAGAAATTTATAATGTCCCCATTCCATAGGTTTCACGAAAAAGATTGTGGGCATTGCTTGAATGCTTTGCAAACAGGGCGTTTTGTGATACTATGGTCCAGTGCTTGTGAATTGCACGGATCAATTCATGGCAAGCAATGCAAGGAGTTATTCGTAACTGTCTGCATTGGTTGCTCCGTTTCTCGACAGTCAAAAGGGTAGAACACCGCGATACAGGGCTTGGAATATCAAGCATTGCATCGCGGTGTTGTCCCGACCGACGGGTCGGAAACACTCCGCACTTTGCTTCCTGCTTGCGAGAAGCAAAGTCAAAAAAGTCGCACCCGGTACAAACACATCACTTAAGTCGAGATGTGTGGATGCGCATTCAACTTTCCGTAAGGAAGGATGATTAAAATTAATTTTAATTATGTCAAATACAAAGAAATTTGTAGCAGTGGCAGCAGCTGCGTTCGCATTCGCGTTCTCAGCAACGATCGCATCAGCGGTTTCTGCATCTGCAATCTACACTCCAGCTTCAGGCTACCTCAAAGTAGGCTCAGGTATGGGTGCAAAAGCTTACCAGGCTCCTAACGTTGTTGCGGCTCAGCAGGCTCTCAACGATTGCACGGGTTCAAACCTTGCAGAGGATGGTAAGTTTGGTCCATTGACGACGGGTGTCTTCAAGGCATTCCAGCAGTCAAAGGGTATTAAGGTAGACGGTGTTATCGGTCCAGAAACGGCAGCAACGCTTGCTGCATGCTCAGGATCATCAACGTCATCTAACGACAACGGTGGTTCAGTATCACTTCATGGTGACGCTGGCGACCTCGCTGATGCAAACCTCCTCGGTACCTATTCAAACGAAAAGGTAATGGAAGGTGAATCAGATGCAAAGGTTTTGGCAATTGAGCTCGAAGCTGACAATGGTTCAGATCTCGCTATCCAGAACTTTAAAATCAACCTTACCATGGACGGTTCAGGATCTACGCGTCCTAACAAGTACATGGATAAAGTAACCGTTTGGGAAGGAACGAAAGAAGTTGGCTCAGCTGACATTTCTGACTTCACCAAGAACGGTACTGATTACTCAAAGAACATTTCACTTTCAAACGCTGTTGTAAAAGACGGTCAGAAAGCGAAGTTCTACGTATCAGTTGATGCTCTTGAAAACATTGACTCAGGTGACCTCGGCCAGGATTGGTTGATCTCAGTTGATTCAGTTCGCTTCTCAGATGCATCTGGCGCTGTTATCACGAGTACGGATTACGAACTCGGTGATACGGTAGCATTCTCATTTGAAGATCTTGCTACGTCAGGTGACCTCGAAGCTAAGCTCTCAAAGGCTTCAGACTCTCCAGCCGCTCAGGTTGTTGAAGCTGACTCTACGTCCGACACCAACGGTGTTTCACTCTTGAAATTCAAGATCAAAGCTGAAGGTTCAGACATGACGATCGACAATATCGAACTCGACGTAACTCCTACCGGAGCTAACGCGAACGAAATTGTTAAGCAGTACACCCTCCTTATGGACGGTGAAGAAATGGACGGTGAAGAAATTGATTCGATCGACGCAACGTCAATCACGAGCACTTCAACGGGTCAGATTGAATTTACGGATCTCGAAGACGATATCTCAATTGACGAAGGCCACACCGTTGAATTTACGGTTGCCGCTGACATCAACGACTTTGGAGGTTCATTCGGCGCTGGCGACAGCATCAAGGTTTCCTTCACGGCTGCTAACTTCGACGATACGACCAACACGGTTATCGACGACGTAAATGGTGACACGGTAGAAGCTTCAGACCGCTCAGGTTCAGCTCTCGGTGAAACCCAGACGTTCTACGAAAACGGCTTGATGTTCTCACTCGTATCTACGTCAGCTTCCGTTACGACGGTAGGTGATGCTTCAGCTACGACGCCTACGTCAGATACTGGTACGTTCACGATCAAGTACAAGTTGACGGCATTTGGTTCTGATATCTCAGTTGACAAGAGCTGCGTAGAAAACGGATCACAGTCCGCTGGTGAAGGTGTTTCATACATCATCACCAACGCTGGTTCTAACTCAACGGTATGCTCAGTCTCATCAACGGCTGATACGAACCCAGATGACTCAAACGCTTGGATCATCGAAGACGGTTCATCAGAAACGTTCACGTTGACGGTTGCAGCTACGGCTTCAGCTGATCACTTCGCGAAGGTTTACCTCGAATCGATCAACTACGACGAAGACACCACGGATACTTCACCAGATCAGTTCTTTATGTCTGATATCGGCGAAGACACCACGTCTACGAACGAAATCTACCTCAACGACAACTAGTCATTGGATAGGTTAAGTTAAAATAAAAACACCCTTACGGGTGTTTTTATTTTTGAAAAATTCTTGAGTTTTTCTTGAGTCTTGATTTGGTAGCATGGAATAAATAATTCTTCACCAAAAAAACATACGTATGAAAAAGATTCTTTTTTTAATGATCAATTTGGCTTTTCTATGCCTCGTTTATTCACAAAATGTTGGTATTGGCACAAATAATCCACAAGAGAAACTAGAAATTAACGGACGACTAAAAATAGATTCACTACCCATAATTATTTCTCCTGAATATGTTTTGGCTACAAACCCAAGTGGAGTTATCTCAAAGATTTTTAAGGACTCTTTACAAATTACTACTAAACCTGATTCAGGTCTATTAATTTTGCCCATTGAATACGGCGAAAATATCTCGTTAGGAGAGTTGGTTTCAATTGGTGATGGAAAAACGGGGTATATAAATAATATAATAGCGGGATCTTATAGCTCTATTTTTGAGCAAACATCTAAAATAAAAAGAATATCGCAGAAGTTTTTTACTAGTTTGAAAGCAAAATCAATAAAGGCAGTGGTTACTGATTTGACAATATCAGGAGGAGTTTTTCTAATATACAAGATTTATATAACAACAGATAATGGAGGGGTTCCATCAAATACAATTTTAGGATCTGCTGAGTTTGTATATAATAATACTTCAAATAGTGGTGGATTTGGGACTACAGTTGGAATGGTGTTCAATCCGCCAGTTTTAGTAGCAGCAAATACGCAGTATCATATCGTTGGGTATTGTTATGATAGTCTAGGTTCAAGTTTAAGTAGATTAGAAACAAGTAGTAGTAATATTTATTCAAATGGAAATTTACTTATTACCACCAACTCAGGCATAACCTGGACTAGTTATCCTACAAGGGATTGTTTATTTAAAATATACGAAATACACACTAATTCAGGCGTAGCCTATAAATCACAATTATTTGATCCAGCCACTGTTTTAGGTTCTGATGTTTTTACCTCTTATAATTTTAATCCTTATTCTAACTTTACCGACAAAGGAAATGCGTTTTTGGGAATTGCTAAAGAATCGGGAATGATTGGTGAAACGAAGAGGGTTGTGATTTCAGGAGTTGCTAATATTCCGGGTGCCAATCTAGCTGTGGGAACCTATTATTCAGTAGGATGGACGGCTGGGCAATTGGGAACCGGGGCAACACGGGTCGGCATGGGAATCGGTCCTACAAAATTACTGGTTACGCATTAGGTTACCTTGCAACACCACACACTGGCACGGCGTGCCAGTTTTTTATTGTGCGGTTTTTTGCTACATTCAAATCATGAAAACAATCTATCCTTGGCAATTGCGCGTCGTCGAATACCTATCGTATGTGCTCGCAATTATTGTCCCACTGACATGGAACATGCATAACCGCCATCCTTTCGTGCCGGCAAAATCACTATGGATTGCCGGAACTGTTTCTGTGATGCTATTTTTTATGGTTTGGGCGTTTGTTACGAAAAAAATAACCGTCAAAATAACATGGCTTCATGCTGCGATCGTTGGTTATTTTATGGTAATTTTGGTCAGTGGAATATTAGGCATTGATCCCGTCAATTCGTTATTCGGCGATTTTAGTCGCGGAATATCGGTGATGTTAGTAGGTTTTCTGTCGCTCTTTGCGGCGTTCTTTTCGGAAATTGTTCGCCGCAAGCAGGTTGCATTGCGTCGAATCATGATTGTTTCGTTCTGGACGGGCATGGTGGTTTCTTTGATGGCATTTCTGGGACAACATGCTTTTAATGTGGGATGGAAAGTAATCAATGCCTCATGGAATGGTTCAACGATAGGGAACTCGTCATTCTTGGGTGCGTACCTTCTCTTGGTTCTGTTTTTCGGATTTTATTTGTTGGTGACAGCAGAAGGATGGAAAAAGAAAATGGGGTGGGCCGGAGGAATCGTGGCGACCGTTATTGGCCCCACCTTGTTCAATTTCCAAATACTAACGGGGAATAGTGCATTTGGTGAGGTCTTGAAAAATCCCGTTCAATTAACCGGCGAAGCACAAGGGGCCGTGCTGGGAATTTTGGTCGGATTGTTTGTTGCGGGGTGCGCATGGCTCATTATGTCGCGCAGTCGCATTCGAAAAATTATTGGAACGGGAATGATGGTGGCCGCTTTGATTGCAGGAATCGGACTCACGGTGACTGCGGTTACCCCCGGGACCCGATTGTATGATTCGATTACCCAAGTAAAAACCCAAAGCCGCTTTGTTTATTGGGATGTTGCCTGGAAAGGGTTTCTGGACAAGCCGGTTTTGGGGTGGGGATTTCAGAATTATTCGTATGTCTATCAGCACCATTTCGACCCGATTGTTTTTGCGGTCGGTTATGGGCGCGAATCATGGACCGACTCGGCCCATAGTGTGATATTTGAACATCTTGCAAATACGGGAATCATCGGGACAATTGCATATTTGCTGGTCTATGTCTCCGCGGTGGTTAGTTTGGTGATGGCCTATCGATCGGACCAGTCAAGAGAAAATAGATGGTTCGTTGCGATTGCAGCCGGACTTCTTGCTGGGTATTTGGTCCAGAACCTGTTCGTATTTGATCATCCTGCAGTACTCTTTGTATTTTTCATGTGGCTCGGGCTCGTTATGGGCCGGATCCCATCCCTTGCCGAGTGGGGATTTTTCAAAATCTCTCCGGGTCGTCGATGGATCGAAACGGTCATTATCATCGCGTCGCTTGGATTGTCAGGATTCCTCGTCGCCGAGTTCGCGATTTTGCCGGCACGAGAAGCAAGCGCATGGATGACGATCGCTTCTGATTTACCGGTCGATGAACACCCTGCGTTGCGCGAACGGTTACAGGATATGTCACTGATGGGGACCATCAACGATACCATTGAAACTGATTCGGGATTTTACGGTCCTATTCGAAATGCGGTTACGACGGCAAACCAGCAACAGCGTGTTGTATTGGCACAGGAAGCATTGTCGATCGTGAATGATTTGGGAAAGCAGATTAAAAAACAGCCCCATAACCCGCGCGCCTATTATATTGCGGCAAAATACCTAAATCTGCTTTCCACGATGACAACAGAAAAAGATGAGCGAACAATTCTGTTATCGAATGCTCGTTCCTACAGCGCCCGAGCTATCGCCATCAATCCGCGCCATCCTTATTTCTGGATCGAGGCAGCCTATACCGAGTTGTTGGATAATCAACCCCAAGCTGCCGTTACCTTTGTTCAAAAATCATTTGATATCAACCGTGCAGACCAAGAGATTTATGAAAATGCTCTGCGGCTCATTGAAATTACCAAGGACCGCAAGCTCATTAATCGGATCATGCTCGAACATGCGGCGGCGCTAGAAGAGCTGCGCAAATAATCAATGTCTTGATTTATGGTAAAACAGGATTATACTAGGGTCCTATGAATACAATGAACACCAAGCAAAAGACCATGATCGGATTAGCAGTTCTTGTGATTATTGTCATTATTGCCATTGTTTTTTTTACCGGTAACAAAAAAACGGAAGCTCCTCAGGTTGCGGAACCCGTGGTTACCGAAACCCCCGCTCCGGTAGTTAAAAAGCCGGCATCACAACCGGTTCCGTTGTCAGCTCCGGCCCCTTCGCAAGGAATGAGCCGTACGGATGCTCTTGCAAAATATCAGGACCATATCGTGCGCATCTCGGATGTATGTGTTGCACAGCAGGAACCTCAGAGCTTTGTGGTTCCGGTTGGTACGACGTTTATGATTGATAATGATGGGTCAAAATCCCATACGGTAGCGGTTGGTGAACGCACCATCACCTTGAAACCTAAAACATATACCCTTGAAACGGTGAGTGAACAGTCATGGGTATCAAGCATTTGTAATCCCGGCAGCGGAGTAACGACGGTTACCGTGAGAGTTAACAAGTAACATAAAAACGCCCTTGGGCGTTTTTATGTTACTGGGAAGTAACGCGTAATAAATATTTACCGATTATAAATCGAGGAAGGTGCGACAAGCTTGGCAATCCCCACACCTTGCATGCATAACGGACAATGCCCCAGAAACCTTTTTTACCATTTTTGCGCGGTTCAAATTTCCAATAGGCATACCAAATGAGAGGCACTGTTCCGAACCAGCCATAGCGCTTTACTTTTCGCATCTTGCGATAATAGTTCCTGATGTCGCGAGGCTCTGGAGCGCTTGCGTGCAACTGGTCAATAACATGATCAGGAATCGTGTCAGTGAACCGTTCGCGAAGATAGGTCAGTCCGACTATTGTATCGACCATGGTTCCATAATCGCGCGACCGCGCAACAAGGCGGTTCCAATCAATGGCCAGGGTTCCGAGTGCCGCAACGGCATCAGCAACCCAACGCAATTCGCGATGGGGGCTCATGCCGGATCCGTGCACTAAAATATGAATCAAGAGGTCTTCGTTTGATGGCCGCAAGCAATCCTGTTCGCCGAGCCGCATCGCAATCGCATCGTGCCAGGATGTTTCGCGGAACGAAAACATGGGCAGGGGTTTTAGGGTAATAATATCCCAAAAACGCGCGCCTAAATCGATTTCATAGGGATTCCAGTGCACGTCTATTTCCAAGAAGCCTTTTGCCTTGAACGTTTCGGTGCGGAACACATGATAAGCGCTCTCGGGAACGCCCGGCGCACGATCTATGCTGTGCCATCCGTTGCGGCCCAGCATGGTAATGATCGCACCCGCGTGACGAGGATGAACCAACACGTCGGCGTCCCCGGAAAATCGGGCCCCTAAATCCTGGTAGACTTCGGTGATGATAGGTATTCCTTTCAAGAGTATTACCGGGATATGTTCTGTTTTGCACATTGCTATGAATTGTTTCGCGCCTGCGATAATCGATTGGTTTTTCACCCAGGCACTGCGGTAAATTCCCTTGATGCGGCCGAACAGGGAATCGCTTTGCATGGCGAGTTTTTGCATGCGCAGATACAGCTGTGGGACGAGTAATAGCGTGCCCGGTTCAATATCGTCGAAATCATTTTTTTCTTTCCAGGTTTTCCATGCGTGCGGAAAATCCGTGTCGCCACACAATACGAGATTTAAAAATGCTTCCTCGGCAGGGGTGGGAAACGTTTTGGGATAGGGTAGGTTCATAACATATTTAGGACTGCGCGGCGCGCTTGCGGTCAATTGCGGCCTTCATGATTTTTACGTAATCCAACTGTGCCGGACGATTTGCGGTGGTGTTCGTCGCGTGAACTCGGCGCAGGTACAATACCTGGGGAACCATGGCATGGGTTAATCCGATCGTATTTGCGCGCGCCATCCAATCGATGAATTCGCCGACGCGATAGGATGGGTCAAGGAGTCCGACGCGATCGAACGATGATTTTTTCACCACAAACGTACCCGAAACTTGCCCCGGCTGCGGCCCGGTCACAAAACTGCGCGCTGCGCGGATTTCATCCGGCAGATCGGGACTGACAAAATTTTCAATCATGCAAAATGAAATATCCAGATTCGGATCATTTTCAAATTGCTGCATCTGCAACGCTAGTTTTTCCGGTTCCCAAATGTCGTCGGAATCCATAAACGCGATGTAATCGCCAGTCGCAACCCGGATACCCTTGTTCCGCGCCTCGCCGATCCCAATGTTGGTGCCGTCGCTAATTACCCGAATCTTATCGCCAAAACCTTTCAATACCCCCAGGGTTCCGTCAGTTGATCCGTCGTCGATGCAAATCAGTTCAATAGGGGAATGCGTCTGATCCAAAACGCTCCGCACGGCATCCGCGACGTATTTTTCGGTGTTGTAGGCGGGCATGATGATGGAGATGAGGGGGCCACGAGACATAAGATGCAATATAGTATACACACTTTTTATATAGGAAAATATTGAGATATATTGACACAATTTATATAATATTATATTATATAAAAAATCTTTATTAAACAAAAAACTAAAAACCATTGGAAAAACTACGCATTCTCGACACTATTGTTCCCGATTACGCCAACAAATTTCTTCGGGGAGAATTTGGCCTTGGGGAAATGCCACTGCTGGCAGCATTGGGTAATAAGGCTCAGGAAGTGATTACTTCCCACAATACTGATCAAATCTACATCATCGCATGTCAGCATCTGCTCGAGCCACAGGTAAACATGTTTAAGTTATTTATTGAACTTGGTATTGACCCTACCCACATTGCCGTATTGCCAAAAATTTACTCTGCCAACAAAGACATTGCTTCCGAGTTAAAGAAATTAGGTTGCCACGTATTTGAAAGCGCGTTGCTATTCCAGCCGTCGCAAAGCTTCGATGAATTTCATCGGATGCAATGTGATATGGCGGTAGACTATGCGCTTATAACCATCCCGAAAACAGCCAAGGTTATTATTTTAGATGATGGAGGGGCGCTCATCAGAGCGTTTGCGCAGCGTAAGGATATTGCAAAACATTTTCATGGCGGAATGTATGCCGTAGAGCAGACTGCTTCGGGTAAAAACATTCTCATGGGTATTGATTTGCCGTTTATTGTAACAAATGTAGCTGGTTCGATTGAGAAAATTCAAATTGAAACAGGTTACATTATACGTCATACGGCGAAACGCATCCTTGAATATTTTTCTCTACACGGGATTGCTTCGTCAATGAAAATACTGGTGCTGGGCAAAGGCCCCATCGGTAAAACAATGATAGAGGCATTAGTTGCTGCTGGATATCATTGCGAAAGTTTTGATATTCTCGACACCAAGCCGCGTCCTTGTCTGACAAATTACAACGTGATTATCGGTGCAACAGGCACTAATTCGGTTACTTTTGAAGATTTAAAAAATCTCAAGCACGGCTGTCACTTGATAAGTATTTCATCAAGCGACCGTGAATTTCCGAGTCAGTATCTTCGTACCCATGCAGTTAGTGGCAAGGAAGTGCATGACACTTATGTCTGTAAAATGAGTAACATCCATTTGGCAAACGGAGGATTTCCTATTAGTTTCAAAGGTGAGCGCATTGAATGCTATCCGCTTGAAATGGATGTAACCATGATGAAATTATCGGAAGGGATTTTACAGCACACCCTAGGGAACACAGAAATAGGTTTTAGTATTAACAATCACCAAGTGGATTTATATCTCATGCGAATTTGGAGGGGTCCTCTGTATGCGTGGTATGCCATACTCATTATTATTTTCATATCAAAGATACTATTTTTTGGTTTAGTAGCACCTTCACCGGTGTTCATGAGAGTAATGGCTCTAATCCTTGTTATTCTAGGACCGATACCTGGACTACTTTATTTTTTAAAATTAAAAAAGATTGCCCGAATGATATAGGCAGGTTTAAAACCTGCCTTTTTTATTTCTCTAAAATTTATTCAACATCAGACACGCTCCGCACGGCTTCCGCGACGTATTTTTCGGTGTTGTAGGCGGGCATGATGATAGAGATAATGGAATTTAAAGCCATAGGATTATTGAAGTATACACCATTAAGGATCA
>CAYYES010000003.1:10183-30934 GCA_964471025.1 uncultured Candidatus Saccharibacteria bacterium
GGATCATTGACGTATAAAGATTTAAGTGCTATTGTAATAAAAAATTTAGAAAACTAAAACAATTTCACTATGCAATTTCATAGCTGGCCAGATGCCAAAAATCTTGATTTCGAAAGATTCAACCTACATAGTTTTATCTGCCAGTGTTTACATATGGGCAGTGTAAATCAACAGCAACAAGATTTGACAGAGCTATCACCCCAAGAAGCTCTACAAATGTTAAAAGGTTCAGAAAAAACATCAGTAACGGAATTCGAGAAATTCATTTTGGTAAAAAATAGACAAAGATATGCTGAAAAATCACTTTTCAGATTATTGTCTGCCACAGGTGGTATCGAAAGTGAATGGTTAAGTGGTTATGTACACCAAAAAGTTTCTATCCTCCAGGTAGATGAAAAGAATATGTTTATTAAATTTAAAACGGATGCCGACGTACTTTCGTTACAGTTTTATTCTTTAGAAGATATTCCTAAACCATTTTCCTTTGCGTCTTTATTTGGTAAGGATAAAAGAGGAGAAGGGGAGTATATTGTTCAATTAAAGAAGGAAATTTAAAAAATAATCCGAGATATTTTCTCGGATTTTTATTTTCCCAAAAACTTTTTAATCACCTCCGGCACCTCTCGCACATCCACCCCCAAATCAAGGAAATAGCACGGCACCTTCTGAACAATATCCTTGAACGCGCCGATTTTGTTCGTCTCGGCGAGCGGGAGCTGAAGCAGGGTGGTCGGCGCAATGGCAACCAGTGCCTCGATTTTACTTGCCGTAACCAATTTCGTTTCGCCTCCGCGGATGCGCGGGATCAGGATTGCCGCCAGCGGCAGTTCGCGTTTTACTTGATCAGGAAACAGTCGGGACATGAACAGTACGGCTTTTTCGTTGTCAGCAAAATCCGGATTCCAAACGCCCGGTTTCAATTCAGGGAACAGTTCCAATCCCTCGCGCGTGACCTTGGCGGAATTGTATAAACTGATGGCCGTTACGCCGTCGTCGGTCAATTTGGTTGCCACATAATCGTCAGCCAAATAATCCATGCCGGACAGGATACAGGACAGCGCGGTCGTGGATTTCCCCGAACCGCTTTTGGCGGTGATTAAAACCGATTTCCCGTGGTGGCCCACAACTGCGCCATGCATCAGGTGGATATCGCGTTCGTTCAAAAACCAGTGGAGCGTCGTCCGAAACGGTGCGCCGGCTGCCCAGTCGGGCAATTGGCGCGCGTCCTGGGTCCAGAAATAACCGGTTTTCGTTTCCGTGTCATAAAAATTCAGGGATTCCTCGCCGCCGATGTACACGCCGAAAAATGAATCGCTTGGGTGCGCGGATTCCTCCTTGTAATTGGGTTCGTCCCACGGGGCAGGCAGAGGCGTATCAGCCGTTGCCGAATCCCAGGCGTAGATGGTCAGGTCCGGATGTTCCCGTGGTTCAATTTCATGATGCATGATGGCAAGCGACAACGAATTGGCAACCGCGCCGCCGTAAAACAACACGCGAATCGTGTTTCCCGCGATGGTGTAATGCTTGGTCACAGGATTGATAGTTGCCTGTGTTTTTTCCAGTCCCGGTTTTGCGTGACGGTCAAAATACCCGCGCGAAACGGCCAGGAAATTTTTCATTAAAATATGTTTCGGTTGATACGTCATGATGATTGGTTGCGCATGCGATCCAGTTTCCGTTTCAATGACAGGAACTGCCCTTTTTTTATGAAATCCGCGGTTTTGCTGTGGTTGGTTTCGTGTACGCGGTAATATAGGGTCGTTTGTGAAATGCGCTCTTCGACGCAGCCGCTTTCGCGCAGGCGGATGTTCCAATCAAAATCCTCGCCCTCGCGGAGGGTTTCATCCAAATATCCGACGCGGTCAAATACCGTGCGGCGGTACAGCGCGCTCCCCATCAATGCTTCCTGAAATGCGGGATCTTGGAATATTTTATTCCCCTCCTCGTCTACAGAAAATTTCTGGGTCATGCCGCGCACGAAATCAATCGACGGATTGTTTATTAAATGGGGGAGCATGACCGCCAGATGATCCGGCGTCCATAAATCATCCTGGTCGAGCGCTGCGATCAGTTCGCCGCGCGCCGCACGCAGACCTACGTTGCGCGCGATGGTCTGGCCTTGGTTTTCCTGGTGAATGATTTTTACGCGATCCTCAAACGGTTTCAATGCATCCAATGTTTCCGCAGGCGAACCGTCATTTACGATAATAATTTCCACGTTGTCATATCCCTGATCAAAAACAGAACCGAGTGTTTCGGCAATGAATTTCTCGCCCTTGTAATAGGGGATGACGATGGAAATCAAGGGGTTCATAGATTAATCCTTTTTCAAGTTCGGCCAACCGGCATCATCCACGTCATGGATCGGATCGGCCAACAGCATTTCCTGCATGTCGGTATATTTTTCCGCGTGCGGATTTACAAATTGCGCAGTGTCGGCAACTGTCGTGCCTGCGATTGCGGATTCCTCGATCAGTCCGTCAGATTTCAAAAATTCGATAAAATTCAAAATAGTCGGATCATCGACGGGAATCGCCTGGCCGGCGGCAATTGCGTTCCACAGCGCCGTGCCGGACGGGTTCATGCTGTAGTAGGTGCCGGTTTCCAGGTTGATGATAATCGTTTCACCATCGAGTGTTTCGGAAATAGCTTTTTTATGGTTAATGCGATAGGTTGAAGCAGAGTTCATGACAGTAGTCTAACGGGCAGCGGTGCTATTAGCAATGGTTACAGAAACAGATTTCCGGGGTATACTCGGTATCCATGATGATTGTATTTTTTATGAGCGCGGTGGTGCTGGTATATGTGTATATAGGATATCCGCTCGTAGTAATAGCGGCTGCTGCCTGCGTGAAAAAACCAGTCGGAAAAAAAACCTCGACACCGTTTGTAACCATGATTATTTCAGCGTATAACGAAGAAAAGGTTATTGACAAAAAAATAGCCAATACAATCGCCCTCAACTATCCCAAGGAACATCTTGAAATCATTGTTGTTTCTGATGGATCGACGGACCGCACTGACCAGATGGTGCACGATGCAGGCATTCGTCTGCTGCGCATCGAAGGACGCCAGGGAAAAACGCATTGTCAGAATCAGGCTGTGGACATTGCCCGGGGTGAAATTATCGTATTTTCAGACGCCAATAGCATGTACGAATCCGATGCGATATCGCAACTAGTGGCAAATTTTTCTGATCCACAGGTCGGTGTTGTGTGTGGTGAATTACGGTATGATGCCGGAAATGATACCGAGGAGGGTCTCTATTGGAAAATCGAAGTATTCCTCAAATACTCTGAAAGCGTGATTGATTCGTGTCTGGGAGCCAACGGGGCAATCTATGGTATCCGGAAATCATTATATATTAAAATTCCCGATCATGCTGGGAGCGATTTTGTCGAGCCATTTATGGCCTATCGCCAGGGGTATCGGGTGATTTATGATGCGGGCGCGCGCTGCGTTGAGTGTCCGGTTTCGTTGGAGCAGGAATTAAGGCGCAAGGAAAGAATCATCCTCGGAACCCTGCAGAGCATCCCGATTATCGCTGATTTCCTGAACCCATTTCGCTATGGATGGTACAGTATTGCCCTGTGGTCCCACAAAATTATTCGTTGGTTTACATTTGTATTTCTTGTCCTGCTGGCAGTTTCTAATATTTTTTTAATCTCCAGCCCTCTTTTTATGGCCCTTTTTGGGGCACAGGTACTGTTTTATCTTTTCGCCGGAATCGGTTTGATTGTGCAGCATAGACTGTTTACCATCCCGTATTATTTTGTCATTTTGCAAATTGCTTCGATGCGCGCGGCGGTAGGATGGGTTCGGGGTCGCCGCGCCGTGATTTGGACGACGATACGATAGCGGAGTAGGGGCCACCATAATTATTTGGTATAATTCCATTATTTATGACCCATTCCTATTTTTGCCCTGCATGCAAGAAAGTCCTGGACCACCAAAGAGAAACATTGGCGTGTTTTCCCTGCGGGGCATCGTATGAAATTAAAAACAGCGTTGCTATTTTCGAAAAAAATATTTCCAAGAAGACCGAGGAGTATTGGGATGCGGCGGCGTATACGAACCTGATAGAGCCTTATTTGGTTGAATTTTTCCCGAAAGGAAAAATATTTGATCAGATGCTTGATCTAGGATGCGGTGACGGCAGGTCCACGGTTCCGCTTTTGGGCATAAGTAATCATATTTACGGGATTGATAGTTCCTATCATTACATGCTCGACCTTGCACGCAGATCGTTTGGTACGGTAACCCTGGTCAATGGCGATGCCAAAAATCTGCCGTTCCCGAATGATTTTTTTGACGCGGCGGTTTCGCTTTCCGTCGTTGAACATATTGCCTATCGGGATATGCAGGCGGTGTTTACCGAGGTTTGGCGCGTACTAAAACCAAATGCGCTATTTTTGGTTCGTAACGATGCATGGTTTTATTCGGTTTTGGAACATATGCGAATCAGGCCGGGGCGCTTAGGAATGAAGCCCGATGTTACGCATATTAATATGATGACAGGCTATTCGTTTGCGCGGGCACTCCGCCAGGCGGGATTTAAAATCATTCAAGAGGATCATTTTCCGTTTTACCGATTTGAAAAAAAATACGGCATCCGCGTTCCCAATTGGCTGGGTAGAATATTTGCTACCCACAGTAATTTTATGTGCGTTCCAAACAAATAGCATGCCAGGAGCTTTTCACGGGGCGATTAATTTGGTACGCTTGATTATATGCCCCCAACGAAAAGCAAATTAAACGTTTCTGATTCCGCCCTGCCTTACATTCTCTATCAACGTACGGAATACCTGCGTTCGAACCCCTTGTTTTTATTTTTGACCTATGTCGGGGTCGTTCCTTTTTTGTATAAAATAACAGTTTGGCTCAAAACCAAATTATTTGCATCCCGCATCAAGCAGGCTTTTTGTGCTGATATGCAGGCCGAATACGATCGTCTGCGCGATCATCTGCCCAGTCACGCAGATTCTATTTTAGACATTGGATGCGGGGTGGCGGGCATTGACGTATTTCTGGGGCGCCACTACCGGTTTAATCCGCGCATATACCTGCTTGATAAAACAGCGACGGATCCTGTGGTGTATTACGGTTTTGAATCCAAGGGGTCTGTGTATAATTCGCTGGATGTTTCGCGCGATATGCTGATCGCCAATGGTGTAGCGCCGGGGCAGATCCATACCCAGGAAGCGACGGATCAAAATGAAATTCTTTTTCCTGAATCGTTTGATATTGTTATTTCGCTCATTTCGTGGGGATTTCATTACCCTGTTTTGACATACATCGAAACAGTTCATCAGAAAATGAAGCCCGGAGGAGTTTTGATCATCGACATAAGGACGGGAACCGGCGGCGAACAGGACATTTCGCGTTTTTTCGGAACGTATGAAACGATTTATCAGTCAGGCAAAGTAACGAGAATCCTCGCGCGAAAGTCCTAGCCTATGAAGGTTTCCATTATTACCTTTGCCGACCTGGGGGCAAGGAACAATTTAAAAACAACCGACATCGCCCCTGTCATAGCATCTCTTGAAAAAAACGGCATGATCAGCCAGATTGTTTGCCGTCTGGCACTTCGCAATAAAAATCCTAAAATCAAGCCTGCGGTTTCGATGGTTATCCATTATGCGATCAAGGTTCTGGAAAAAATAATTCCAGGATTTCCTGGTAGAAACATAGAAGAAGAATATATGGATAGGGCGGCCTGCCGTATGCTGGCGCCCGCTGATATTGCGCTGGTTCATCCGGTGTTCTGTCCGCGCACGGTCGCTGCTGCGAAATTGCAGGGGACAGCAACGGTGGGCATTGCTGTTGTCGCGCATCCCGCATTGACCCGCGCGCTGCTGGACCAGGAATATCGATTGTTAAACATCACCCCTGAACCCAGCCAGCAGGAAAGCGCGCTCAGCCACAACCGGCCTGATGTTGCCGCTGCATTTGATTACATCATTGCCGTTTCTGAATTCGTCCGCCAGTCCTATGTGCAGGCGGGATTTCCTGCTGAAAATATTTTTGTCGCCCATAACGATATCGACGCGCCCCGGTTTGCCGCCGCAAACGACGGCGGAATTTTCCGCGTGGTCTATGTTGCCCACACAAATACGCTCAAGGGCCTGCATTATTTATTTGATGCCTGGAAACAGGCTAAGCTGCCGAATGCGGAACTTGTCATCGTGGGTGGATATTCGTTTCCTGTACCCCGGGCCCTGCGCGATCAATATGAAAAAACCATCGCGCATGATCCTACTATTATATGGACAGGATTCACTAAAACGCCCGAGGAATATTATCGCAAGGCTTCTGTGTTTGCGTTTCCGTCAATCACCGAGGGAAACCCGCGCGTTGTCATGGAGGCGATGGCGTCCGGCATTCCTATTATTACAACGGAACACGCGCCAAGCATTGTTGATGACGGCGTAAATGGTTTCATTGTTCCTATTCGGGATTCCGGAGCCATCGCACAAAAGCTTTCCGAGCTTTATCATGACCGCGAACGTTGCAAATCAATGGGGAATGAGGCGCGCAAAAAAATCATAACCAAGCGGTCTTTCGGCGATGAAGTGGTGGATATTGTTAGAATCATTAACGAGCGCGTCCCGCGCCCAAGTGCATATGAAAAATAATTTCAAGTTCGTCATCAGGGATGATGACCTGAATTTTTTCAGCAGTCCCGACGATATTAACCGGTGGTACGCTGACATTTTCGCCGCAGGAATCCCCGTTGGTTTTGCGGCGATTCCGTTTGTGCGCCCCCAAAGTGATGTTTATACCGGATCCGCCGATCCCGCCGAGGATTCCCGCGAGCATGCCTTTTCAGCAAATCGCTCATTGGTTGAATATGTGCGCAGCCAGCCACTGATCGAATTAATGCAGCACGGATGTACGCATGTTACCGAATCAGGAATGTTTGAATATCAGAAATCCAGCGGTTTGTTTGACGATACGCTGCGCGGAAAAAAGGAATTGGAAAATGCCTGGGGCCGGCCGGTGGCGGTGTTTATCGCTCCGCATGACCAATTTTCAAATCATGCGCTTGAAAGCGTTGAAAAAAATAATTTAAACATCATTAGGAGTAAAGGAACTAGGAATTTCCGCCTGGATCCTCGATCGCTCGGCACATGGGTGACAATGGTATCTCACCGCCTGCGTTATTTATTTACAAGTCCCGAAAAAAGGCCTGCATATCCGATGATACGATATGCCGGTTCCCATCAAGAAGCCTATTCATACCGCATCGAACTCGGGCTCAACCGATTGTTAGAAGGGTTGTCCTATGCTCAGACGCACGGGAACCATTTTGTCGTGACGCTTCATATTCATGATATGGACGATGAAAAAAAGCGCACGCTCATTCAGCTCATAGATGCTGCAAAAAATGCGGGGGCAGCGTTTATATATCCCCGAGAACTTTTTATATGAAAAAAATCAGTCTTATTATTTCAGGCCTAAAATTAGGCGGAGCCGAACGAGTAGTTGCGGACCTCGCTGGAGGGCTCAAGGCATCCGGAATGGACGTATTCGTTGTAGCCTTATCCCCGGGCGGCATATTTACTCCAATGCTCCGGCATCAAGGGGTGGCGGTAGTTGAAATTTCAACGAAAAATCCTTTCAGTGTTCTTGCGGAGCTTGTACAATTATTGAACCGGGAGCGTCCTGATATTGTCCATACGCATTTGTTTTATGCGGATCTGTTTGGGTCCATTGCAGCTAAAATCGCAGGGAATATTCCTGTTGTTTCAACGCTCCATAATATTACCTTTGGAGGGAGGTTTCATGAATGGATTTTGAGGATGATTCGTCCGCTGATCGCCCACCATAGTGCGGTTGCCCAAATTGTCCGCGACTATGTGCAGTTGCACGGTATAGCAAAAGCAGCTGATGTAATTTACAACGGAATCGATAGAAATTATTTTAAGCGCATCCATTCCCAAGCAGAAGCTCGAGCGATGCTTGGACTGAACCAAGGTGATGTTATTTTTGTATCCGTCGGCAGATTGATTGATCAAAAAGGTTTTTCTAATCTCATAGATGCGTTTGATCAAATGGCGCTCAAGGGATCAAAACTTATTATTTTGGGCGAAGGGAATTTGAGACCTGCGCTAGAACGACGGGCGGGGAAGCGGCTTGGTGAAAGCGTGTTTCTGCCAGGAGCTACGGATTTGGTTCGGGACTATTTAGAAGCCGCAGACATGTTTGTCATGTCTTCGCTCTGGGAGGGATTTTCTCTGGCCCTGGTCGAGGCGGCCGCGATCGGTATTCCAATCGTTGCAACAAGGGTAGGTATTGCTCCAGAACTAATGGGATTAGAAGCGTCTGAGTGTATGGTTGCCCCTGGGGACATCAATGCCCTGGCAGATGCCATGCGTCGCTTACAGGAAACACCACTTGATGTGCGTCGAAAACGGTCAGACCGACTGGTTGGCATAGTGGATCAAAAATTTTCACGGACCGCCATGATTCGTGCGTATACCGAAATCTATGACGCTATTTCGCCAAACAAAAGGTAATCGTTTTTTGGCGCAAGTTTTGCTATAGTGGGCAAATATGGTGACGATTACGGCAATCCTCAATTTAATCAATAAAAATTCCTGGTGGATCACGGCGGGGATCTTTGGGGTAGGTGTTACGGCAGGCATCATGGCATTTTTCGGGGGCAGTTTTTTTGAATGGTTATATGCATCGATCTCGATCATTGTTGTCTGTGGGGTCTGTTCTCAATTTCGTGATCGCCGCGTTTCGATGATAGTGTTGTTTGCTTTTATGCTTCGATTCGGACTGGTTTTGGTTCATCGGTATGTAACGAGCCTTCCGGATAGTTACGGCGATGCGATTTTTTTTGATCAGTTGGCATGGAAATTTGCCCAATCGATTGGGTCGGGGGAACATCTATTGTCTCAGTATGGAATAGCCCATCGGTACTCTGGATTTATTGGAATACTCTATTTTATATTCGGGCATTTTGTGATTATTCCGCAACTGATCAATGCATTTTTAGGGGCGGTTGTTGTTTGGGCATCGGGGGAATTAGCATACCTCTTATCCCATAGCATTCGGGCTAAATACATAGCACTGGTTGCCGCGGCGCTGTTTCCGACAATGAATCTATATTCCGCAATTGTATTACGAGAATATATCATGCTTGCTCCCGTTGCCTGTTCGCTTGTTTTATTTATACATTGGATGCAGCAAGGTAAAAATAGATATGCCTACGGGGCCATCATTCTTTCGTTTGTCGCTCCATTGTTTCACAGTGGAATGTTATTTTTACCGGTATCCTATGCTCTGTTTTTTGCATTTTATCGCCCGCATGAAAAAAAATTCCGGGTTGCTCCCCAGTGGAAAACATCGTTGGTTTTCGTCCTAATGGTTTTGGTGTTCCTGCCAACGATGCCAAAAAATAATGGTGGTGATATGGGTATTGGACTGCCTGGTTTTCAAGTATCCGGCAACTCCACCGAGCAAGGTTCTGTTGCCCTGTCGGGTGTTGCCGGAGTCAATCAGCATTTGGATGAATATACAAATCGCGGGCGCGCTGTATATCTGCAGCACCTGAGGCCAGATTCTGTGTTGGATATGGTCATCCAGACTCCCCTACGTAGCATCTATTTTCTTTTTACCCCGACTCCTTGGCAGATCATGACTGCAACGGATGCTTTTGGTGCCATAGATGCACTGATGTATTTGTTCATGTTTGTGGCCGGATCGTATGCAATCGTTGTTATCGCCAGGCGCGATAGGTGGGTAGCGGCTGCGCTTGTTCTCATTGTTATGTTGTTTATCGGAATGTTTGCCTGGGGGGTTTCTAATTATGGTGCCGCTGTACGCCACCGTCAAAAAATGGCATTTGCATTCATCGCGATTGCGTCGGTTGCAGGTGTGGCGCGGCCAACATTTTCGCGAACTAGTGAACCCTCGAAACAATGAATATTCTCTATATAATAACTAAATCTGAAGCGGGGGGTGCGCAGACCCATGTTTTCCAGATGGCTGATTACATGAAACAGCGGGGTCACACAGTTGCCGTTATGGCAGGCCCGGGTGGATGGCTCGAAAAGGAGCTCGTGCGGATCGGTGTTATGTTTATTCCTAATCCTTTCTTTACTAATAATTACAATATAATCAATGGTCTTTGTGCAATAAGCAGAATCAGGCAGACTGTTCGGGATTTCAAGCCTGATATTGTCAGTTGTCACAGTTCGTCTGCGGGGTTCTGGGGGAGATTGGCAATATGCAATTCTGTTGTGACGGTTTTTACCGCGCACGGTTGGGGATTTACCGAAGGTGTTGCGCCGATCCGCAAATACATTGTGAAAACCGCTGAGCGAATTGTCAACAGGTTCTGTAAAAAAATTATTTGTGTTTCTGACCGTGATCGCACACTTGCGGAATCGTTTGGGATAGACCCCGATAAATGCGTTACGATCCATAATGGCGTCGAGGACTGGGGATCCCGATTGGTTGATCGTGAATGTCAGACGGACGGCGTGCGAATTGTGTCCATAGGGCGCCTGAGTCATCCCAAACGACCTGAAATGATCATAGCAGCAGTTGCTCTTTTGCCACGCAAGCTTCAGGAAATGGTCCATGTGCACATTATCGGCGGGGGTGAAAAAATGACGATGGTCAGAAATGAGATCGCACGTCACCAGATTGACCAGCTTGTGACTCTGCATGGTTCGCTTTCCCGGGAAGAAGCAATGCGGATACTATCGGATAATTTTTCAGCAGGATGTTCCGGTACGACGATCTTTGTCCTCATGTCAGATTATGAAGGACTCCCTCGTTCCATTTTAGAAGCGATGAGTTTGGGAATTTCCGTGATTGCATCCGACGTAGGGGGTGTAGCGGAGGTGGTCAATGAATCGACGGGTATTGTCATACCCAGAAACTCAAGGCCAGCAGATCTCGCGGCTGCACTTGAGGAATTGATACGTTCTCCAGAGACAAGGATCCGGCTTGGTCGGGCAGCCCGTGCGCGGATCGATGAATATTTTACGATCAGACACATGCAGGAAAAAACCCTAGCTATCTACGAGAATCTAATCGCGCATTAAATATGAGAAACTTCATTTCGCAAAAAATAAAATGGTTAAGCAGGCAAAGTAATACGGATTTGATCGCAATCGGCTGGAGTAGTTTTTGGTGGGTGTTCGGCAAGGTATGGGTCGGCATTTTGGCATTTGCTAGTCTCGTTGCGTTCTCGCATTTACTTTCCAGAGAATCTTATGGAACTTATCAGTATATTTTGTCATGTCTGGCCATCCCGAGCATGTTTACGCTCTATGGGATTGATACATCAATTATCAAAAGCATTTCCCAGGGGTTCGATGGAACACTCGCACGCGCGTTGCGCGAAAAAATAACATGGGGGCTTATGGCGTCCTTTATCATACTTGGGTTTAGTGCATGGTATTTTGTTCATGGAGATTTGATGTTGGCGGCTGCGTTTGGTGTTGGGGCATTTTTTGCTCCGATTCGTGAATCGTTCGCGATTTTCTGGGCGTTTTGGAACGGCAAAAATAATTTCAGTAAACAGGCCCAATTTGCTATTACAAGTGCATTTTTCAATACGGTTTGCGTTATAGTGGTCCTGGTCAGTACCCGAAACATTCTCGCGACACTAGTTGCATTTTTGGCCTCAAAAACACTTGCAGATTTTGTGTTGTACAGGATCACAACGCGGTCCGTACAAAATGCTGTGGTTGACTATGAGGCCCTCTCGTTCGGCAAGCACTTGACGGCGATGGAGTCGGTGGAAGTTTTGTCACTGTACTTGGACAAGATTATTATCTGGAACATGCTCGGCCCTACAGCGGTTGCCGTGTTTTCATTTGCCCAGACCCCTTTGCGCAAGGCAGTGGACTTGATGCCCGTCGTTCCGGTGGCGTTGGCCCGGCTAGGCGCCTATGATATTAGGGAAATAAAAAGCGCCGTATTTAAAAAATTCCTGGTCTTGTTCGCAATCATGATCCCAACCGCGGCAGTGGTCGCGATATGTGCACCGATGCTTTTTGCGGCCGCGTTTCCCCAGTATCTGGACTCAGTTCCTTATTTTCAGGCGCTGTGCGTGCTCATTGCATTCGTACCATTTTCATTTTTGGCAACGGCGCTTGTTGTGGCACTGAAGCGCCGGGATTTGTATATCATTCGTATCGGATCACCTGTCCTGAAAATCGTTTTATTTTTCGCCTTGATGCCCTCTTTCGGTATTTGGGGAATCGTCGCCGGTGTATTAATTGCTGAATTGGCCAAGGGATTGGCGACGGTTTATTTTTTCAACGAAGTTTAACCTACTAATGGGTGAAAATGATCTGGATCGTCTTGGCAAGGATGCCGAAATCCAAAAACAAATTCCTGTTTTTCAAATAATACAGGTCATATTCGAATTTTTCGCGCGAATCCATGATGCTGCGCGCGTAGCGAAATTTAATCTGCGCCCATCCGGTGAATCCTGGCGACACGGTATGGCGCATGAAATAGTAGGGGATTTCAGATTCCAATTTTTTGACGAAATCCGGTCGTTCGGGTCGGGGTCCTACCAATGAAATATCGCCGATGAGGACATTAAACAGCTGGGGAATTTCATCAATGTGCAATCGGCGGGTTATGGATCCGACGCGGGTAACGCGTGGATCATTCGTGCCCGACGACCAGATCGGGGTGCCGGTTTCCGCTTGGCCGTCAGCACCCAAAACGATCATGGATCTGAATTTATACAATCTGAAAATTGCGCCATGCAGCCCTACGCGTTCCTGGCGGATTAAAATCGGTCCACGGTCCTCGATTTTAATGGCAATAATAATCGCAATCGATACCGGGGACGTAATGACAAGCACTAAGGTTGCGACCAAAATTGCAAGTAGTCGGGAAACGGCGCGATACCACAGCTGGGCGCTTTTGGTGATGGAATGCACAATCCATTCGTTGTCGATGAATTCCACCGGGATGCGGTACAGGATGGTTTCATATGCCTCGGCGAGGCTGATGACCTCAATATGGCTTGCCAACATTTCTTCGAGCAATTTCGTTTCCTCGTTCGCGGTTTTGTGGATGATGACCAGGTCGACGGCGGGATCGGCTGTTTTAAAATCACGAATAGTTTTGAACGATCCTTGGAATTCCAGTCCCAGATGCGGGTTTTCGGTAATTTCCGCAATCAGCGGGTGGTACGCCTCCTCGGCGCAAATGATGGCAAACCGAGTGCGGAATGAATTGCGGGTGATGTTATAAAATGCGCGACGCCAGATCAGAACCAGTGCCAACGAAATCGCCTCGAATATCACCAGGTTCATTTTGGGCGTAATGCGGGTCGTAGGGATGAGGTAGAAAAACACGAACCCCACGACGAGCATGATTATCGCGGCGATGCCGAAATTGCGCAGGAACGCAAGCGTCGGTTTCGATGCGCGCAGTTCGTAAAAATTGAATACGAACATGGTGATGATCCACAGGGTGCCGATGATGCCAAACGGAACGGCATGGTTGTGGACAATGGATCCGAACGAGTGTCCGTTATAGCCGAGGGCGGCAAATAGGGTGAAGCCAAGGATGATGCAGAGCACGTCGCCAACAAACAGTCCTGTTTTACGCGGGGAAATCATGGAACGAGTATACCGTTTTTCCCATATTTTGCGAGGGTAATTGACAAATATATTAACTATGATACTATAAAATCAACTAAAACGAAGAACATTGGAAAAAATAATATCGCCGCCTTTGATAGTATACGGAGGAGACGCCTGTTATGATAAAGAGACAGGTTCGCGCTGTGGGCCCGAAACCCAGACACGATGCCGCCATGCTCTTGATCATATTATGCAAAGCCACGAAACCGATTTCATTATCGGGCTTATGGCAGGGACTCCGCCACGCAGACCTTTCATTGGTCCATTGCGCAACCTCATGCTTGAATTTATGACTCATGAATTGGAAGGGTGCGGATTTGTACAGAGGGCACCATTTATCTGGGCATCTCCGGCTAAAACCGTCGAATTCATATTGGCCACTGAACCGGTCTATGGCAGCTTCGAAGAAACATTGACGTTTGACAAGTTGCTTGATGCGGATCATGCCCACGTGATTGCGGTTTCGACCGACCAACACATGAAGCGAATACTTACAGGATGGTCACTGGTTTCCTGTCGCAGCGTTGTTCCCTATAGTTGTAAATACCCAGAGAATCCTTACACCGATGAATGGATGAAAACCCTCGAGACGTGGCTGTTTGCCGCCACCTATCACTGGCTGGGTGAAGCCGCCTATCAGCGGCTTTCGGATTTAAAAAACAAATACATCGACCATTGAATGTACAGCCCACAGGAATGTGGGCTTTTTCTTGCAATTTGTATTATATATGTTATAATAACAAAAAAGAAACTTATGAAAAAAATAATAATCTCTTTCATTATGATAGTTATGGCACGTGTCCACGCTCAAACACCTTGTGCATGTGATCTGTTTCCTACGAGCGAACGCATTCACATTACCGGTCCGGCGAAAGCGGTCGGCTATGTGATCCCGTATGCAAAAACGCAGTGCCTGACAGAAGGGGTTTACATTATTAATCACCCTGACATTCATGATCCCTGCATCGAGGTGCGGGATACGGTTTATGATCCGCAAGGAATTATAAGTTCCCTTGAACGATGGGCTGATGCGCATCCAGAAATGGCGCATCGCTCGGAAGTATATATGTTTTTTTGCAAGGATCCTGATGGCCCGTTCCAGGGAGGCAGGTTTATAACGACCTGGTTTCCGGAACCATAAATGCCGCAGCATACTGCGGCATTTTTTTATTTCGTAATATTGAGTGTTTTGATGAGCGGGCTGGCGCTGTCGAGTTTCTGGCGAGCGGGGAGAGTAATGGCAGAGAGTGCTTTGATGGTAGCTGCATCCAAATATCCCGTTTCGGCAATTTTATTTTTCTTTTGGAATGCCTTGATCGCGTCGAACGTTTTTTGCGAATAGGTACCGTCGATTGCCGCGGCCGCCAATACTCCAGATTTCATGAGCTGGGTTTGCAATACTCGAATCGCCGCAGGGCTGCTCAGGTATTCGCCCGGACTTGTTACAACGACCGTAGTACTCGTGGCTGTAGAAACGAGTTTCATCTGCGCGGTAGTCGTTGGTCGATTTGCCAGGAGGACGCAGCCGGTCCCGCTGCCGCCCCAGGTTCCAGAATAGGCAACGGCATTTCCGCTGCTGTCGGTTACGTAGGTGCCGTTATCGTTCATCATCCAGCGCGTACAGCCGCCATTTCCGTTATTGACGTCAATGTACCATAAATTACCGACGGGCTTGGTCGTACTATTGAACACAGCGGCTTCCTGATTCGTCCAATCGGCACCTTTTTTTGTTGCCGACTTGACCATAAAAAAAAGTTGTAGTCGCTGCCACCAGAATAATGATAAATGATACGAAATAGGTGTGGGTGATCTGTTTCATGATTTCAGTATAGCGTCTCTTTGACAAGAAGGGAATAGTTTGCTACAGTGACGCCACGGTACACCAAAGACAGCGAGTGTCCTTCGACGATGTTCAGGACTTAATTTCTCGCCGAGGTCGAAACTCCTTTGTGTCCGTACAAATTTATAAGCCTTAGTTATTTTTTCTATGGCTCTTACCAAACAGAAAAAAGTCGAACTCTTGGGCGGTCTTGAACAGATCACCAAGGATTCAGGCTCGATGGTTTTCGTACATGCCCGCGGTTTGTCCGTGGCAGACACGACAACCTTGCGCAACTCGCTCCACGCGGCTGGTGCCGGTTACAAAGTGGTCAAGAAAACGCTCCTCAAACGCGCGCTCAATGCGGCGGGAATTTCAGGCGATATGCCAGAATTGACCGGCGAATTGGCCGTTGCCTACAGCGCGGATTTGACCGCTCCGGCTCGCGAAGTCTGGAATGTTGCTAAAAAATTCGAAGGCAAGATGGAAATGCTCGGTGGCGTGTTTGAAAACGCCTACATGGACAAGGCTGGCATCATGGCAATCGCCACGATTCCTCCGACTCCGGTACTCCGCGGCATGTTCGTCAACGTCATCAATTCACCGATCCAAGGATTGGTCATCGCTCTCTCCAAAATTGCGGAGAAGAAAGCGTAATTTATTCATTAGTCATTTTATACTTGTATGGAAGAAAACAATGTTGTTGTCCCTGCGAAGTTCGAAGCGATCGTCAAAGCGATTGAAGAAATGTCAGTTCTTGACTTGAACGAACTCGTAAAACTTTTTGAACAGAAATTTGGCGTATCAGCAGCGGCAGTAGCCGTAGCTGGTCCTGCGGCTGGCGCGGCAGCGGCTGAAGAAAAGACCGATTTCACCGTAACGCTCGTTTCTGACGGCGGCGCAAAAATCGCTCTCATGAAGATCGTCAAGGAAAAACTCGGCCTCGGACTCAAGGAAGCCAAGGATCTCGTTGACAACCTCCCTGCGAAGCTCAAGGAGGGTGCCAAGAAAGAAGAAGCCGAAGCGCTCAAGAAAGAAATTGAAGACGCCGGAGGCAAGGTGGAACTCAAATAAGTTCCCAAAAAACCCGCACGGGTTTTTTGCTTGCAAAAAATACATGGTATGGTGTTTTTCATACAAATAAAATTGCAACATGACAACAAAAAATACAGAAAACGGAGGTACCTATCTGACCCAGGGAGCCGCTGCATGGGAAACCTGCTTTCACGTCACCGAACCCCATCATTCCTGGGGCGGCATTACAGGATTCATTAAGGTGCTTGAAATCCATGATGCGCCCGAAGGATATCCGCGTTTTGTGGTGATGAGGTATGAGAACAAAGTAGGATACGATTTTTGCTACGCGGAACAGACTGATGCGGCAGAAAAAGCAATGTCGCACCTGGCGGGTGGTGGCAGCGTCCATGCATGCGCTGAAATCTCCGGAATCACTAAAATTATTGAACCGCCGAGTATTTATTGCGAACCCTGGTGTTTGGCGGAGTCGCGTGAATTAGTGTGCGGCGATTATGCATTGCCGTCATCTATTTTCCGCAACGATGAAAAATATCCGATGGGCAGCGAATGGTTAATTTTTGCGCAGGCCATGCCACGCATGGGAATTTGTAAAGGAGTTTTCCGTAATCAAAACAGATTCCGTGTTTACTTCGACAACGGCGAGATTGCAACTGCCAAGCACCACGAGAATCCTGCTACGATTATTCGTAAGGAGGATGCGGTATGGGAAAGTTCCGGAAAGGTACTATCAGAATTCTGGAACGGATTCTTGCGGGGGAATTTCAAGGCTCAAGAAGTTGCCATGAAATCAGTACCCATGATGGATGACATGCAATTGGAGCTCACGGCTGCAATGCAATCTCGGGATCCGGAGACGTACAATTTCTATGCCACATATCGGCAATCAAGCACTTGTGAAGCAATCGTTTCGTATGCGCGCATGGCTGTTCCCCCTCGACAGTTGACGGGGATGGTGATTGACGAGGCAGGGTTGGGGGTACCTGAAATGCTGTGCAAGCTATTCAAAAAATAGGTGCGCCGCCGAATATTATTCGGCGGTTTTTTTATTCTCTTATTCCACCACACCATCCGGGGGTTGTGCAGTTTTGCGGGGTGGGGGCGGTGGTATAATGACGCCACTATGACGAAGCAATTGGACATTTTTGGAAAACTATTCGGTTCCGTAAACCGCGTCAAACTGATGAAGTTTTTTCTGTTGAACCCTGAATTAGGGTATGCGACGGATGATATTGCGGAGCGGTTGCGTGTAAAGCCGGCTGCGATCGTTCGCGAGCTTGCAGATTTGGCGGCGGCGGGATTCATCAAATCAAAATCAGTCGTAAAAATTACCGTAGGCAAGCGCAAAACGTCGCGCAAACGGGTCAAGGGATTCATGGCAAATCCAGAATTTGTCCTGCGTCAACCGCTGTATGATCTGCTCATCGATTCGGGCAGCGTGCATGTCGCGGATCTGCCGAAACAATTTGGCAAGGCGGGCCGGGTGCTCCTCTTGGTGGTATCGGGATTTTTCCTGCACGATCGCGACCGTGCGATGGACCTCTTGATTGTCGGAGATCGTCTGAACCGCAAAATCATCGAAAGCGAGGTGAAAAAAATCGAGGCCGACATCGGCAAGGAATTGCGCTGGGCGCTGTTTGACCGCGAGGAATTCATGTACCGACTCAACATGTACGACAAATTACTGCGCGACATATTCGATTATCCACATACGAAAATCATCAACAAGATCGATCATCCGGAATTGCGGGGCTAGATCTGTCCGCGCCCTACGCGACGACTTCGGGCAAGCGCATTTTTCTCGACCGGTAACGGCTCGCAGCCGTCGCCGCCCCGGATCTGCGAAAAAGTGCATCTTGCCCTCGTGTGCGTGGGCGCTTCCCGTTGCTTGCTTCTTGGATTCCCGGCTTGGTATACTAAATGCGATATGCACGACCTGTCCGGGGCCGACGCTATCGCTTTACCAAGATAAGTATCCTTTTATTTGTTATGTTAGCTGCATCACAAGGACAAGTGTACCTGCAGTCGTTCCAGACGTTCTGGGGCGGCCTCCTCGCGTGGCTTCCTGCAGTACTCCTTGCCATTATCATTTTCATTGTCGGCGTCATCATCGCCGTATGGGTTGGCAAAGCGGTTCGCCACTTGATCAACCTCACGAAAATCGACAGCCTGTTGGAACGCACCGCGCTTCGCGATACGGTTCAGAAGGCGGGGTTCCACCTGTCTGTTGGCGGATTTATCGGATGGCTCGTAAAGTGGTTTATTATCCTCGGATTCTTGATGGGTGCGCTCCAGGTGCTCGGATTGGGCACGGTGAACATGTTCCTCGGCCAGATCGTGGTCGTATTCCTGCCTCGCGTCATTGTTGCGGCGCTCATTGTTGCCGTCGGTTCAGTATTGGCTGACCTTGCGGCACGCGTCATCATGGGTTCTGCGCGCATTGCCAATGTCGCTTCGGCCAACCTGGTCGGATCGATTGCAAAATGGGCGATTTGGATCACGACGATTCTGTTCGCACTTAACCAGTTGGGCATCGGTTCTGATTTGATTCAGACCCTGTGGACCGGATTGGTATTTGCGGCGGCGCTCGCATTCGGACTCGCATTCGGTTTGGGCGGTCGCGACGCTGCGGCTCGCACGATCGAACACGCGCGTGACATGATCAAGCACTAATGAAAATGCCCCTGTGTGGGGCTTTTCTTTTGGTCCGGGAATCGCTAGACTGCAGGTCATCGAGCCGGAATTCGTTGAGGGGCGAGATGCACTTTTTCGCAGCTCGCTTTGTCCGGGCGCTGCGAGCGAGAAAAACGCGCTCGCACCGATGAAGAATTCTGCGAGCGAGAAGCGGTTACGAGGCTACCTATGCCAGAATCACTATTCGAACCATTTAAAAAACGCGTGTGGCCGAACGAATCGGCCGCATTGCCGATTCCGGTTGAAAATCTCGAGCCGGTCGCCATGTCGCCTGAACTTGCAGCTGCCCATGAGAAATTGGAATCTTTACGCAAGGCGTTTCTTGAAAATTATGAAGCAGTGTCGGGACAATTGCCTGCACGAGAATCGGCGCGGTTCGCATGCGTACAGGATCTACCCAAAATATTTGAAGAAAAAATCCGCACGGTTGCGGCAATGCCCGAATACCGTGATCGCGACATGGCAGATCCCCGGACGATTGCGTATCTGAAATCGCATCTGCTCAATTATAATGTGCGCGATTCGGGACCGATTTTTCATGCCCTGGAATCCGTGCTTCGCGAAAATGCGATTGCCGCATCCGGCAGCCCGATTGATGTTGCGTTCCATCAATTTTTCCGTACCGCACCCGGTGAACTGATTACCGCGATTGCGCAGGTAGTCGCAGCTGAAAGGTTGGATTCCCAAGAAAAGAAGGTATAATAAATAGTATTACTATTACTAATGAATATTTACTATGTTTGGAATTAATTTTGGCCCCAAGAAAGAAGCCCCTAAAAATACCTCAGAGCAAAAGTCGTCCAAGGGGTGGCGCACCTTCTTGACCTATTTTCTCGCGGGGGCTCTGTCACTTCAGGCGCTTGAATCTTCGGCGGCATCAATGACCCCCGAAGAAAAGAAGCAGGCGATCGAGCTCATGAGTTCATCGCCGGAAAAAGTGCTGAGCTATGAAACCTTATTACTCGCCGAGGCTGAATCCGTGCCGATGATCAGTGACGGATTTATAGAAGTGAAAGGGATTCGTATAGAAAAAGGCCACAAGGAAATTTCCGGGGCCGAAGGCGTGAAGGCTCGTATTTCGTACGAAGGCGGTGTTCCCAAATCGATTGACGTGCGTACGCCCGACGACAAGGATGGCACCCATGTTATTTTTTCGGATGGATCGCATGATGAACCGCTTGATGGTCGCATTGATGCCGTGACCACCTACGGAAAAAATCAGCATTTTGTCAGTTCGTACGGATTTGTTGAATCATACAATGCGCAAGGATCAAAAATGATTGAACTTGCAAGTTATGATTGGTCCGGCAAACAAGAAAAAGTGGTGGCCGCGAAACCAGAAAGTGCCGTGCGTATGTATGCTGATTCGCAGCGCGCACTCGAAGAAAACATGCGACTGGTTGCGGACAAGGGTTCTTCGGCACACCTCTAATCAGTTAATACTCGATGTTTTCAAAAAACCCTGCAATTACAGGGTTTTTTTCATGCCCGGTTATCCCCAGAACGGGACGCAGATAAATGCTTGACTTTATATTTGGTTTTGCTAAGATTGCCCTTGTCTCGCTT
>CAYYES010000004.1:0-27505 GCA_964471025.1 uncultured Candidatus Saccharibacteria bacterium
TCTGTTTAACCGGATGCCCCGGATCTGAATTCATTCAATTATTGAAAAACGGACAAACCAAGGAAGCCCGCGAGCTCGTCCAGTTCTATATCGATGCATTCGGCAAGGATCATGTATTCGTCGAGGTCATGTGCCACGAAGAAACGGGTTTTTACCGTGAATGGTACCAGCCACTCATTCCCGAAATGAAAAAAATTGCGGGTGAATTCGGGTTATCCATGGTCGGAACATGGGATTCCCACTATTTGTGTGCGGATGACAACGAAGCCCATGATACGCTCTTGAAAATCAACACAGGCGGAGATTCCATGAAAATGGACGGCAATTGGTCGTTCATCAATCAGAAACAAGCCTGCGAAGCGTTCCGCGACATTCCCGAAGCAATCGAGGGGACCAAAAAAGTTGCGGATTTGGTGGACATTGAAATTGAACTGTCGCCTTGGCGATTTCCCGAACCGATCATCCCTGCAGGCAAAACATATGACGAAGTGCTGAAAGAAAACGTACTGGCAGGCATTGCGGAAAAAGGCATGACCTACGACGGCGCCGTCAAAGACCGCATTGATTTCGAATTGGACGTCATCAAACAAAAAGGATTCTCTTCGTATTTCATCGTGGAAGCCGACATGGTACGCGCTGCAACCGCGCGCAAAATTTATACCAACACTCGTGGTTCAGCCGCAGGTTCGTTCGTATCATTCGCAACCGGCATTACCAACATTGATCCATTGAAATACAAACTGCCGTTCGAACGATTCTTGAACCCGTTGCGCCCCGGCATTCCCGACATCGATCTGGACATTGCCGATAACCGCCGCGACGACTTGATTTCCTATTTGAAAGAACGCTATGGCGACAAATCCGTGGCACAGATCGGTACGTTCGGCACCATGATGGCCCGCGGTGCGGTGCGCGATGTGGCCCGCGCGCTCGGTTATCCGTACGGGGTCGGTGATAAAATTTCAAAAATGATTCCCATGGGATCCCAGGGGTTTCCGATGACGATCGATCATGCCATGGAAACGATCACGGAATTGTCTGCGGAATATGAAAACGACAACGCCGCACGCGAAATCATCGATATGGCGAAAAAAATCGAAGGTAACGTGCGCCATCTCGGGGTGCACGCAGCAGGCGTGATCATTGCCCCAACCGGCGATGTGACGGATTTTGCCCCGATCCAATACGACCCCAAGGGCGAAGGAAAAATCGTAACGCAATACGACATGTATTCCGGCGGACGCGACGGCGTGGTGAACTTGCCGAAATTCGACTTGCTCGGATTGCGCAACCTAAATTTCATCGCCGAAACGGTCGACCGCGTGAAAAAAATCCGCGGGATCGACATCGACATGGAAAAAATTCCGCTCGACGATGCCAAGGTGTTTGAAATGCTTTCCCGCGGCGAAACCATGGGCGTTTTCCAGATGGCCGGCGGCGGCATGACCAAATACATCAAGGACCTGCGTCCGACCAAAGTCGAGGACCTGATGGCCATGGTGGCGCTCTATCGCCCCGGGCCGATGGAAGTAATCCCCGAATACATCGAACGCAAGCGCAATCCGTCACTCGTCACCTATCCGGATCCGCGCCTGCGCGACGACCTAGAAGCATCCTACGGGTTGCTGGTGTACCAAGACGACGTGTTGTTTACGGCCATCCGCCTGGCGGGATATTCATGGCTCGACGCCGACAAATTCCGCAAGGCCATGGGTAAAAAAATTCCTGAGGAAATGGCCAAGGAAAAAGAAAAATTCTACAAAGGCTGCAAGGAGATCGGCGGCCTGGACGAATCCACGATCGACGGCATCTGGAAAAAAATCGAACCATTCGCCGCATACGGATTCAACAAGGCGCACGCCGCATCCTACGGAATGCTCGCGTATAAAACCGCATACCTGAAAGCAAACTATCCCGCCGAATACATGACGGCCTGCATGACGGCCGAATCCGGCGACATTGAAACCGTTTCGGAATACATCAGCGAAGCAAAAAAAATGGGGTTCAAGATTTTGCAGCCGGATATTAACGAGTCATTTAATGACTTTACGGTCGTGGTGGAAGAAGAAACAAATCCCCCTCTTCTAGGGGGGGAGCCACGCGAAGCGGGCGGGGGGGTACGGATTACCAATAAAATCCGATTCGGACTGAAAAATATCAAAAATTTCGGCGAGGAAATCGGCAAGGCGATTACCACCGAACGCAAAACCCGCGGTAAATTCACCAGCATCGAAAATTTCCTGGAACGCGTCATTCATCGCAACCTGAACAAAAAATCGATGGAGGCACTGATCATGTCAGGCGCGTTCGATTCGTTCGAGGAGCGCGGCAAATTGCTTGCCAACCTCGAGGACATGCTCGCGTTTAACAAGGAAATCGCCAAGGAATCCGGCGACCAATTGGGATTGTTTGCGGGATTCGACGGCGCACCCAAAGCGCATTTCAAACTGCGCGATGCGGAACCGACACCAACAAAACAAAAATTGGCATGGGAAAAGGAATTGCTCGGTCTGTATGTAACCGGGCACCCGCTTGAACAATATGCAGATCGCCTGGCCAGTGCGAAACTGACCATCCGCCAATTGCGCACGATGGAAAATCCGCCACTTGAAACGGCAATCGCGGGCATCATCGAGGAATGCAAGGAAATTTATACTAAGGCGAAAAATGAAAAAATGGCGTTCCTGCGCATCGCAGACCTGACTGGATCGATCGAATGTGTGGTCTTCCCCCGTTCGTTTGAGGAATTCAAGAAGCTTTGCATGGTTGACCAACTGGTCATGATCAAGGGCAAACTGTCTGAACGCAACGACGAACGATCCATCATTATCGACAACATGCGAGCGCTCTAACCCCAACTGGGGTTTTTGCGTTCCAGGACACCCTGCGCGATTGATTCCAATTCTATCCTTGGATGTGGTAGGATTTCCCTATGGAACACGAAAAAATGCCTCGCCACACCCGTAAACCTCTGGATGTTGTTGCTGCTCATATCGCAGAACACGCCACAATCCGCGAGGCGGACCTTATGGTGTCGCGATATTTGAAAACGCGCAGCGCAGAACTGGCGCAGGCAGGCGAACACGGTGCAAGCATCCTCCTTGAACATCTGCGCGAAAAAATAGAAAAGGAAATCGAATTGATGGATACGCTTCAGAGCATGGCAGCCGTGGGCGTCGAACGCACCATCGTGCACGGCGAGGATGATGAACAGCAGGATGACCCCATGATCATGGAAACTGCCGTCTTGAAACCGCGCGCGGGCGAATCCTCGGTCAACCTGGAAGCCGTCCGCGGACTGCTCGAGGATGTGCACCGCGCTCGTCTGTTTTTAGAGGAAGAAATCGAGGAACACTATCCCGAGGAAGCGCGGCTCATCAACCATCAGCTCCGCAACCAACCGGATCTCGGCCAGATGCCGAAAAATCTCAACTAAAAAAGCAGCGACAAGCGCTGCTGTATTGGGTGTATGATTCGCGAAAGATTTAATCCTATCTTTATTTAAGAAAAATTCTTTTAAAATCAAAATTATTACCGCTAGTTTTAGTGCCTTCTAAACATTTAATCTTATCACCAAATGTCAAAAGCATGTCTGAATTTGAATAGGTAATTATTATTAGTACATCATTCTTGCTCCCAATCTGTCCTGAGATTTCAGTAGTTAACGCATTAATAATTTTTTTCGGTGTGTCTAACCCTACAATTCCAGGCTTCGCAAAGGATTTTAAATTACCTGCAGGTAAAGGAAGAAACTGTATTAACGTTTCAGCAAGAGCCAAGGGGCCGACTGAGCGAGATGCAAGAATCCCGCATTTGCCATACTTTGCCTTTGGCAATACTTTCTTAATTAATGCTCCGAATTCCATCATATTACCCTGATTGAATTCGAAATCTGTGCTTACAAGAAATAGTAATATCTTTTTCATTTTATTTTTATTTTTTAAAGCAAATCATATTTTTTATAAGAAGTCAACCCCCCTCCCCAATTCCCCTTATAAATGCTATAGTTTCCCAATCTATGGAACCTGAAAAGCTTTCTCATATGCGCCACACGCTCGCCCATTTATTGGCGCAGGCAGTAATCGAAAAATATCCCAACGCACAGCTGACGCTCGGCCCTGCCGTCGACAATGGTTTTTACTATGACATTGATTTCATCGACGCAAAGGTTTCAGATGACGATTTGAAGGAATTCCAGACATCCATGCGCAAAAACTTGAAAAAATGGACGGAATTCACCCACCGCGAAGTTTCACGCGACGAGGCATTAGAATTTTTCAAGGGAAATCCATACAAGAAAGAATTGATCAATGAAATCGCGGAACGCGGCGAAGCCATCACGCTCTACACCTGCGGAGGATTTACCGATCTTTGCCGCGGAGGTCACCTTGAAAATCCTGCAGCAGAAATTTCTGCAGATTCATTCAAGCTGGATCGCATTGCCGGCGCGTATTGGCGCGGCGACGAGAAAAATAAAATGTTGACCCGCATTTACGGACTGGCGTTTGAGTCCGTAGAAAAATTAGATGACTACTTGAAACAACGTGAAGAAGCCGAAAAACGAGACCACCGCAAATTGGGCAAGGAACTTGATTTGTTCATCTTTTCCGATGTTGTCGGCAAGGGGCTGCCGTTGTGGACCGAAAAAGGAGCAACAATCCGCCGCGAATTGGAGCGGTTTATCGTTGACGAAGAATTGAAACGTAACTACAAACACGTTTATACTCCGGACATTGCAAAGTTAGACCTTTATCGAAAGTCGGGACATTATCCGTACTACAAGGAATCCATGTACGCGCCGATTGTCATCGATGACGAGGAATTTATGCTGCGTCCGATGACCTGCCCGCACCATTTCGAATTGTATTTATCTAAACCGCGCAGCTACCGCGAACTGCCCATGCGCATCGGCGAATTGGCGAAATTGTACCGCTATGAGCAGTCAGGTGAATTGTCAGGATTGCTCCGCGTGCGCGGATTCTGCCTGGCTGATGCGCACATCATTTGCAAGGATGCCGAACAAGCGGGATCCGAAGTAAATGGCGCGCTCGATTTGATTGAATACGTCTGCGCCGTGTTCGGATTAAAACCTGGAACAGATTTCTGGTATCGCCTATCACTCGGCGATCGCGCCAATACTGAAAAGTATTACGACGATCCGCACGCATGGGATATCGCCGAAAACGAACTCCGCAAAGTGCTTCAAGCACGCGGTGTTCGCTTCGAAGAAGCAGCTGCCGAAGCCGCATTCTACGGACCAAAAATCGACATTCAGATGCGTGACGTCCGTGGCAAGGATAACACCGCGTTCACGGTTCAGTATGATTTCGTCATGCCAAAACGATTCAAATTGAATTACACCGATTCGGATGGACAAGAAAAAGAAGCAATCGTGGTGCACCGCTCATCAATCGGCGCGATCGAACGCGTCGTAGCATTCCTCATCGAGCATTGGGGCGGCAACATGCCAACCTGGTTATCACCGACGCAGGTTGCGGTCGTTCCGGTAAACGCTGAAAAGCACGGCACCTACGCAGCAGACTTGGCAAAACGATTGAAAGACTGGAACATTCGCACGGATTTCATGGACGACAACGATTCCATGGGCAAAAAAGTCCGCCGCGCGAAAAACGAACGCATCCCCTACACCATCATCGTCGGCGACAAGGACATCGAGACTAACATGGTGACCGTTGAAAAACGAGGCGTGGAACAAGGAGAGCAAATGACATTTGACGATTTCAAGGAAAAAGTGTTGAAGGAAATCAGGGAACGCAGTTTATAATAAAAAAGCCCTTTGGGTTTTTTATTTGTCGAGATAAATTATTTCAATTCCTAATTCCTTGGCTCGATCGTGTTCCCATGTCGCCCCAATGGATGATTGCCAGTCCGGTATGAAATAAAATTTCTTGATTTTTCCTGTTTTGAAAAGTGGCAAATAGAATCCTTCTAAAATAACCATTTTGTCGCCACCGGATTGATCATAAAAGTATTTAATCTTTTCTTGGAATGGCATCTGATCAAACATTGCATTCCCTTCCTCGTAGCGTTCATCAATAACTTTCTGGAATCGTTCCAAGTTTTTCTCTCGGGAACCCAGCCCGCCACTTCCGATAGGGCCGGTAACCATTCCAATGTCACCATCTATCATATTTAATAACTTGAGCGCAAAATCTCTCATTTCTTCTACGGAAGCTACTTGCGATAATTCTTGAGCAAGATTTTCTGTCCAATAGCGTTTCATATAATTCGAACCTTATCATCCGATTACGTATTTTGCAACAAAAATTTATGGTATACTTGCTCCATATGAAAAACAACAACCTCTACAACCTGATGACCCAGTTGACCCAGGAAGCCCGATCATTGTGGCGCATTAAAAACGACTACATGAAAGACGCTGGTAAATCCAAGGAATTGAAAGCATTCTGGACAGAAATTGCATTGGAAAAGGAAGCATTGATCGCAGATCTCAAGAAGGTTATTGCGGTAGAAATGGACTAGAAGAACATAGAACAAAGAACTTAGAACGAGTGTCCCATCGCCTTGCGCATAAATACGGTTAAAAGCTTTGCCACCTCGGTAAGGCTTTTTTCTAATTCATCATGAACTCCCGACTTGATATATCCCAAATCTCTAGCAACCAAAATCTGACTTAAACATTCCATGGTTGATGCTTTTGCCATTAGATAAAATCTACATTTATCTTTTGCTGTACGCATCGTAAACCTTTCGGCAATATTTGAAACAATTGAAACTGAAGCTCTTTGTAGCTGATTAGAAAGGGCAAATCTTTCTTCCTGGGGAAAACTTTTTGTAATTTTATAAACAAAAAGCACAGCGTTGTGTGCTTTTTGCCAAACTACCAAATCTTTAAAAGTTCGTATTTCGCTCATTAGCTAAATTATACCAACTCCTTGTTCTTTGTTCTAGTTCTCTGTTCTTTTAAATATCCAACTCCACCATCTTCGCATTGCTCTGGATAAACGATTTGCGCACCGACACGTCGTTCCCCATCAGCATGTCAAACGTTTTGTCGGCATCAATGGCATCATCGATGGTAACCTGTTTCAAGATGCGTCGCGCAGGATCCATAGTCGTTTCCCACAATTCCTCGGCGTTCATTTCACCGAGACCCTTGTAGCGCTGGACTGAAATCTTGGCAGACTTTTTGGCCTTTGCCTTGGTATCGGATTCGTCGGATTCTTCATCAGTTTCCTCGACAGAATCGTCAGCACCGGCCACTTCGCCACCCATGGCCTTGATGACCTTTTCTTTTTCCTCGTCGGAAAACGCATAGGCAACCTCCTTGCCTTTCTTGATTTTGTACAGCGGCGGCTGCGCGATATACAGATATCCCGCATCAATCACGGGACGCAGATAGCGATAAAACAGCGTCAGCAGAAGCGTGCGGATGTGCGCACCGTCGACGTCGGCATCGGTTGCAATCACGATTTTGTGATAGCGGATTTTTGAAATATCAAACGTTTCACCGATTGATGTTCCTAATGCGATGACGATTGATTTAATTTCCTCGTTCGCAACCATTTTATCCAATCGTGCGCGTTCAACATTGAGCGGCTTACCCTTGAGCGGCAGGATCGCCTGCGTTTTCTTGTCGCGGCCTTGTTTAGCCGTTCCCCCTGCCGAGTCTCCCTCTACGATAAATATTTCTGAATCCTCGGAATCCTTGGACTGGCAGTCAGCCAGTTTGCCCGGCAATGTGAATCCTTCCAGTGCACCCTTGCGCAGAATCGAATCCTTGGCAGCTTTGGCGGCCTTGCGCGCGCGCAGGGCGAGCACGGCCTTGTTAATGATGGCTTTGGCATCATCAGGATTTTCCTCAAGGAATGCTCCGAATGCTTCGGCAAACACGCTTTCTACGGCACCCTTGGCTTCAGGTGATCCCAATTTCGCCTTGGTCTGGCCTTCGAACTGGATTTCAGGCATTTTAACCGTCACCACGGCCGTCAAACCTTCCAGTACATCAGAGCCATCAAACGATTCACCGTCCTTCAAAACTTTTTTCTCTTTGTTATAGCTGTTGATCAAACGCGTGAGCGCCGTCTTGAAGCCCGTCAGATGCATGCCGCCCTCGGGCGTTGAAATATTATTCGCAAACGGAACGATGCGCGATTGAATATCATCGACGTACTGCAGTGCGATTTCGACATTGATGTCACCCGCATTTTTGTCCACGTGGAAAATCTTGTCCTGAACGGCTTTTTGATTCTGGTTCAAGGAACGCACCATCGAAACGAGGCCTCCCTCGAAATAGAAGCTGAACGATGGTACTTCGTAACCCAATTCCATCATGTAGGTTTCGTTGTCCAAATTGATTTTGCCCGCATAGTCGCGCGCGTCCACCACCACGATTTTCAATTTTTTGCACAAGTATGCCTGTTCGCGCAAACGGTCCACGACGCGCTGGAAGTTGAATTTGACCTCCTTGAAAATTTCCACATCCGGTTCAAACGTAATCACGGTTCCGGTCTGTTTCGTTTTCGCAACGGCTTTTACCTTCGCCTTGGGTTTGCCCTGCGAATATTCCTGCATGTGCACTTGGCCTTCCTTGTGAACCTCGGCCTTCATGAAAATGGACAAGGCGTTCACGACCGATGAACCCACGCCGTGCAAACCTCCGGAAACTTTGTAACCTGATCCCTCGCCGCCGAACTTACCGCCGGCGTGGAGCACGGTCAAAATGGTTTCGAGTGCCGAAACTTTGGTTTTGGGATGAATGTCAACGGGAATACCGCGTCCGTTGTCAACGACGCGGATGCGGTTGCCGGGAAGCAGTGCTACCTCGATATGGTCGGCGTGTCCGCCCATGGCTTCGTCGCGGGAGTTGTCGAAAATTTCCCAGATCAGGTGGTGCAAGCCGTCTGGACCAGTGGAACCGATATACATTCCGGGTCGTTTGCGCACGGGATCAAGGCCCTCGAGGACCGTAATCGATTCAGCCCCGTAGGAGCCCGATTTTTTCGTTTTTTCAGTGTCTTTGGCCATAGGATTTAAGTGCCCGATTCCCCCTCTTTTAGAGGGGGTTAGGGGGTGTGTTTTATAATTAAACTATTATATCACAAGGATATTTTGGGGATACTTGACTGTTAATATAATATATGCTATTGTATTATTAATTAACTAACCTAAACAACAATAAATATGGCTTTCAAGACAACCCTTCTTCAAGCGGCAATAAACGCAAAAACTACTGAAATCAATTCTTTGGCCAAATCTTTTGGCTATCAAATGACTCCGTTAGTTACAAATGTCAAAAAGCTAAATACTGAATTCCAAAGAAAAGAACCTTCTCTTCTTCAGATTTCAAAACAGCTATTGAAATTAAAAAATTCAAAATTACAGCAGAACTCGACAAGAGCTTTCTACTATGTAAGTGATGAAAGTACCTATTTAATGCAACAAATAGGGACGTTTGAAATACTTGCAGAAGAACTACGATACAAACTTGAATACAACGCGAATAACTAACCACCAACTGAGATCATTTTCCTTATATGATGATCTCAGTTTTTTATTTCTCAATTTTTATATGCTCCCGCAAATAATCCTTCGTATCACCCACTTTTTTCCCGGGATTGAAAATATTTTTCGGATCGAAAAGGGTCTTCGTAAATTTAAACAGTCCTGTAATAAACGGCCCGTACATTTTTTCCAAGTATGGCGTGCGAACAATGCCGTCGTTATGTTCGGCCGTGATTGATCCGCCGTAGGAAAGGACGAGGTCGTAAACTTTATCTGAAAGAGCCAAGATTAATGCCTTGTTTTCAGGCTTGCGCATGTCCATCAGAGGAATAATATGGAAATTTCCGTTGCCTACGTGTCCTGCAATCGTGTAGGTAATATGCGCGTCATCCAGGAGCGTTTTTATTTTCGGCATGAATTCAGGCAGAACGTCAGGAGGAACAATGATGTCGTCAATGAACGGCGCCGTGCGCGCGCCCTTTACATGCTTGCGCAGCAGATTGAACGATTCGCGGCGAATGCGCCAGTATTTTTCAGCCTCGGACGAATTGCGCGCACTATGCGTTTCGTACCCGAATTGTTTTTTTACCGCTGCTTCTATCAATCCGAGTTTCTCTGTTACCCCTCCCTCGCTTTCTCCTGTTACTTCAACGAGCACGGTCAGTTTCGGCATACCTCCACGCAATATTTTGATGCCGTCGGGAATCATGGCAATGCCTAATTTAACAAAGCGCCACAGCCCCATCTGTTTCAGAAAATCAAAGAAAAACGTGAATGCCAGACGGAGACTATAATCATCAAATGATTCGATGCTTTCAGGCCGAAATGATACGAGTGTTTTTGCCAAATCCCCCACGCGATCAATTGAATTCATATAGATCGCAAGCACATTTGAAACCGGTGCAACCGGCACCAATTTCCACGTCATTTCCGTAACGATACCGAGGGTACCCTGGGACCCGACCAGCAATTTGTTCAAATCAAACACGCCAGTGTCCTTGTCCCACACGTTCCACAAATAATATCCCGCCGAATTTTTCGAAACTTTGGGTTGTGCGTTTTTAATCGCATCGTAATTTTTTTCAATCGTTTCAAGGAGGCTTTTGTAGATACCGCCCTCGAAATCGCCCTGCGCGATTTTTGCATCCAACGCATCGCGCGACAGCGGTTTGACGACATATTCATTCCCATCGGAAAACACCACCTTGGTTTCGAGGATGTAATTTTCCATTTTGCCGTACTTGATTGATTTTTCCCCGCCCGCATTATTGCCGAACATACCGCCCGTTGCGCAAATATTTTTTGATGCGGTATACGCAGGCATCATGCGGCCCCGATCCAAGGTTTCCGTTTCAAGGTCCCGATACAGCAAGCCAGGCTGCATGACGGCAGCATCATCGGTGATCGAAATCAGCCGGTTCATATACCGCGTCACGTCGATGATTACCGAATCATTCAATGATCCGCCCGACATGCATGTTCCCGCAGCGCGCACGGTGAGCGAGATGTTGCGGTGTTCGGCGCCCCCTCTGTTAGAGGGGGTTGGGGGTGTGTTTTGTTCGTTCGCCCATTTCACCAAATTCTTGATATCCTCGGCATCGCGCGGAAATACAACCGCCTGGGGCATTACCTCGAACAAGCTCGCATCATGCGCATACGCCGCACGCGTTGCCGCATCCGTTGCAATGTCGCCCTGAAATACCGGTTTGAGGGTGTCGAGATTCATAATGGTAGTATATCGTACCCGATACTTGCGCAACAGTTTCCCGAAACTCATTTTTGTTGCACAAAAAAAGACCCGCGTACGACGCGGGCCAGGGATGTTGCAGGTGATGGGTTAGAAACCCGAACCACCTGCCTTGAGAATTTCTTCTGCATCCTTCTTTCTAATTTGTAGAAATGTGTTTCCGTTCGATTGATTTTGATCAATCGAATAGAAGTCCTTTGCCGAATAAAATCTTCCCTTGTCATAAAAGTAGATCGCAAACCCGTTCTCTCCGCCACCTTCAACCGTTTTAAACGGAATAAGCGGGAAGGGTTTTTCATCTTCTACCTTTGCCACAAAATAGCGGCCAAGGATTTTTTTCTCTTCGATACTCATTGAATTTCCTATATAGGTTGTGTCATAGTACACAACGCTATCGCGTATTTCAACAACACGACAAGGAGTGTTTGCGGGAATAGTTATACGCTTATCCACAACTTTTAAGTTGTGGTTTTTCGTCGCCACACCCTCCGTTGGTTGGTTGTTTTTGATGAGTACCACTTCTGAACTGGTCCAGAATTGAAGGTTTTTAATGGTTTGAGCCGAGCATATTCGGCTCATAGTGTCCGTAAACGGCACCTTGGGTGTAAGTAAATTTTGTGCTGTGGCATTGATGCCTAAGCATACTAAAATGGCTGCTACTATACTTTTCATGGTCTTGGTTTTTACTTGTTTTTGAATATTGGAATATTGTTTTGTTACAGAATGCCCGTTTTCAGGCTTGTTAATATCATAGCATATTTTGTGTATATAGTCAAGTCCTCAAACGCCCCTAAACTCGATACAATAGGTTCATGAAAAAACCGTTGGAAAATAATGATATTTTAGCTATCCTCCCCTTTGATCATCGCACCGGCCTCTATCGTGAGTTTGGATGGACCGAACCCCTGTCCGACGACCAAAAAAACCAGATGCGTCAAGGCCGCCGCCTCATCTATGACGCCATTATCAAGGCCGTTGCGGACGGAATCCCCCAGGACCAGACCATCGTGTTTACCGACGACCTGTTCGGCGCCGAAATACTGCGCGATGCGCGCGCCGCAGGATTTACCACCTCGCTCACCATGGAGCAAAGCGGTTTGCCGTATTTTGATTTCGAGCACGCTGATTTTGCCAGCGCCATAGAATCCATCCAACCCGACATGGTCAAGGCGCTCGTCAGGTACAATCCGGCAGGCGACGCATCAACAAACGCACAGAGTCGTCAGAACCTCAAACGATTATCTGACCATGCCCGAGAACACGGACTTTTGTTCCTCATTGAACCGCTGATCGCAGGCACGGAATCACAACTCGAAACCGTCGCTCGCGACAACCATCGGTTCGACCACGAGATCCGCCCGACACTTACGGTGCAGATGATTCATGAATTGCAAAACGCCGGGATTGAACCCGACGTGTGGAAAATCGAAGGCTTTTCAGATCCTGAATCGTACCGAATGGCAGTAGCCGCCGCACAACAGGACGGCCGAACCGCGCACATCATTGCGCTCGGACGAAACGAATCTGACGAGGTAGTTGGGTCGTGGCTGCAAGCGGGCGCGCCCGTTCCCGGCGTGATCGGGTTTGCCGTCGGCAGGACCGTGTTTCTGGAACCATTGAAGCAATTCATGGCAGGAACTATTTCGCGCGAATCTGCTGTGTCTGCCATTGCAGAAAAATTTAAATCGTTCTACGACGTCTTTATTGCAGCAAAGATTTCCAATCCGTAGCGAATTTCTCAATTCCTTTGCGCGTCAATTCATGATCGATGTCATAGAGCACCCAGTCCTGATCAGGCAATTCCCGAAACGGAATTGCCTTTTTATCTGAAACGGAAAACGGGTAGAGCGACGGGTCCTTTTGAATTCCATACTGATGTGACCAGTCCTGCAACACCGCGATAGGGGCTGTAATGATGTCTGCTCCTGCGATCATGCTTGCAAACAAATGCTCGAGCCCGCGGATACTCGCCGCCAAAACCTGCACGCGGCTCCCCCATGCCCGATACATCATGATGATATTTTTTACCACATCGATGCCGTGTTCGCCTCTATCGTCGAGGCGACCAATGAATGGCGATACATACACCTGGCCACGCGCATTACGCGTAGCAGCATGCACTGCCGCAGCCTGTTCCTGAGTAAAACAGAGCGTCATATTGATATTGATGCCTTCGCCTGAAAGCACTTCTGCCGCCTCGAGCCCCGCGCGCGTAATCGGCAGTTTTACAAATATTCCAGGAAACCAGGCTGCGAGTTCTCGACCCTTGGTTATCATTTCATCAGCTGGGGTTGCCATATCGGCATATACCTCGGCTGAAACTGAACCGTTGGGTATCGTTTCATGGATCTGTTCGGCGATGCTGCGATAAGCGTCCCACACGAGCGCATCCGTCAGGGCTCCCGATGCCTTGAGCTCGCTAATATGGGGGTTTTTTGCAATAAGGCTCGGGTTGGTCGTTTGTCCATCCAAAAAGCCAAGCGCTCGGAGCGCCTCGCGCGTTTCTGCCGGATCGCCGGAATCAAGGAATATTTTTGAGGTAAGGTAAGCAGGTTTCATGAGGCTATTTTATAGGATATAATACATTTATGCTATTTTTCAAAAAATACCCGACATTCCTGGCAATCGGCGACGTGTTCATCGACACGTTCATTGAGCTTGCAGATGCGAATGTGCATTGCAACATCAATAATTCCGATTGTACTATTTCCATGAAATGGGGCGACAAAATCCCCTACGCAAACGAATGGCCAATTGTAGGGGTCGGCAACGCTGGAAATGCGGCCGTTATGGGCGCACGACTGGGATTGCCATCAGGAATTTTTGCAACCATCGGTTCTGATGATGACGGAGAAAAAATAAAAAAGGTATATGACCGCGAAGGAGTATTAACGCGTTACCTGACAACCGATCATAGCCTGCCGACCAACAACGCCTACGTGCTGTTGTTTAATGCCGAGAGGACGATTCTCGTAAAACAGTTTGATTATTCCTATCACATTCCCTCATCGCTCCAGAACCATGCACCTTCCTGGATCTATCTCACCTCGCTCAACAAAGGATCCGTTTCATTCCATCAGGAATTAGCAGCATGGATCCGATCCCATCCCGAAACCCGCCTCGCCTTTCAGCCTGGGACGTTTCAGATGGAACTCGGGACCGACACGCTCAAGGAAATCTATGCAGCAACTCATATCTTTTTCTGCAACAAACAGGAAGCCCAGCGCATTTTGAAAACCGATTCCGAGGACTGGGCTACGTTGCATGCCGGCATCCGCGCACTTGGACCGAAATTAGTCGTCATTACGGACGGCGTCAATGGACTGACCGCATCTGACGAAACTGGCGCAGGCTATCACCTGCCGATGTATCCGGATCCCAAACCGCCGATTGACCGTACGGGTGCAGGGGATGCATGCAGCTCGACGATTGTCGCGGCTATGCAACTCGAACTTCCCTTTCTCGAGGCACTGCGCTGGGGCCCCATCAATTCCATGTCTGTCGTACAATACATCGGCGCGCAACAGGGGCTGCTGTCACGCGAACAGCTCGAACATTACCTGGCAGATGCGCCGGCCCATTACCACCTAACTCCCCTTTTCTCTTTATGAACACCCCTGATTCAGCACCCCGAAATCCCGTTGACCAACAACATGTCAAAAATACCCGCGCCTCCATTGCCGAAGCAGAACGACATCTGAAAACAATTAACGAAGAGTTGGCGCGCCAGGAATCTGACGGACCTCATCCCAATTCAGCGGCAGTTGCTACGGCCAGACTGCAAGAAACCAGATCGGCACTCGAAGAAAAAATTTCCATCGCAAAAACCAAACTTGCAAACCTAGAAGACATCCATGGATCCGATTTTAACGAATAACAACCCTGCCGGGTTGTTATTTTTTCTTCTCTTCTTTTTTAAACAAACCGAAGAATCCGTTAACGATCGTGACCGCATGACGGTCCATTCCCTGCTTGCCGTCTTTTTTCTCTTTTTCCAATTCCTCTCCCCAGACCCACACATAGAACCAGAGAAACAGGAACGCAGTGACGATCATAAACAGTGGATCGGAATGGCGAAACAGCATGAAATACAAGACGATTCCCCCAATAATCACAACGGAAGTTTTGAACCATCCTACCGGACCGATATCCACCAACCAGAACCGAAACCTGATGTACATTTCCTCGAAAAAACCAACCGGTTTGTCGCCGACTTTTTTCTGCGAAGGGCCAAATGATTTCGCGAATTTTACGAAAAAATCCCTTACGGACTGAATGTCCTGCTTGATGAGGTCATGGTTCAGTTCCATAAGGGAAACATTACGTATTTTAATCAAAAAGTCAATGTGTTTATTCCGCGCCCTACGCGACGACTTCGTGGCGGCGCATTTTTCTCGACCGGTAACGGCTCGCGGCCGTCGCCGCCCCGGCTCTGCGAAAAAGTGCATCCGCCCCTCGTGTGCGTGGGCGCTATCCTCCGTCACTTTCTCCGGATAACATCACGCACGGCAATCATGATGGATTCCTGGTCCAGTTGGTAATGTTTCATCAATTCATTAGGCGTGCCGGATTGTCCGAACTGGTCGCGCACGCCGATAAATTCCATCGGCACGGGATGCTCCTCGGCCAATACTTCGGCAACGGCGGATCCCATGCCGCCCATGATTTGATGTTCCTCGCAGGCAACAATCACACCCGCCGATTTTGCAAGGTTCACGATTGCATCGCGGTCAATCGGCTTGATCGTGTGCAAATTGATGACGGTTGCATTGATGCCCTCGTTCCCCAATTGCTGCGCGGCAAGGATTGCTGGGTAGACCAGACTGCCGCAGGCAATAATGCCGACATCAGGATGTTCTCCGTCAGCCGACGGATCAAATACCGCATATGCTTTCCCAATCTCAAAAGGAGTCTCTGCGGTAGTAAACGACGGCACGTTGGCACGTCCCAATCGCAGATAAGCCGGTTTTCTTCGGTCAGTTGATGGAAGAGCAATTGCAAGGGTCGCCTTGCGCGCTTCCTCGGCATCGGCTGGCACGATTACTGTCATATTCGGCATGCTGCGCATGATGGCAATATCCTCGAGTGCCTGATGCGTCGCACCATCGGGACCGACCGTCAGCCCTGCATGACAGCCGATGATTTTCACCGGCACGCTATTGATCGCAATCGTCGTGCGGATTTGTTCCAAGTTGCGCCCCGGCGAAAATGTTGCATACGACGTAATGAATGGAATTTTGCCGTAATTGGCGAGTCCCGATGCAACGGTTGCAAGGTTTTGTTCAGCCACCCCCATTTCAATAAATCGTTCCGGGAATTGTTTTGAAAATTCCTCGACACGCGTAGATTCCTTGAGGTCTGCCGAAAGGGCGACGATGCGATCGTCAATTTTTGCTGCCTCGATCAAACCAATCCCGAATCCGTCGCGGGTGGGTTTTGGTTCACCAGTATCAAGTTTGAGCGTTTTTACGAGCATAATCAAGAAAGTATTCTAATTATTGCAACAAGGCCAATGAAAATCCAGACAATGTTCAGAACGGTTGGCTGCCAATCTTTTTTAGACGAAGCTTCGATTACAATTCCTAATGATCCTAGAATATTCATCGCCTGGTAAGGAACGGCTCTTGCTGAAAGCAAATTAAAACTTACTGCAAAATAAGCACCGATGATAAGAACTGCCCCAGCCCAACCAATTATTTGAAAAAGTCGTTTATTCATGTTAAGCAAGATGACCAGGCTCAATTATTTCTTGTATAGATCGAAGTTCGGTAAGCCATTTATCAGCCTGTTCCGCATTCGGCGGCGTCCCGTGCCATTTATAATCACCCTCGATTTCCTTGATCCCCTTGCCCGGAATCGTGTGGGCAATAATCACGGTCGGCTTCTCGACGATCGTTTTTGCGGTTTCGACAGCACTGACGATTTCATTAAAATCATGGCCGTTTATTTCAATCACATGCCAGTTAAACGCTCGCCATTTATCTGCCAGCGGTTCAAGTGGCATCACGTTTTCCGTCATCCCATCAATTTGAATATTATTACGATCGATAATCGCCGTTAGATTATGCAATTTCTGATTTCCCGCAAACATGATCGCCTCCCATGAATTCCCTTCGTCCAATTCCCCGTCGGACATTAAACAATAGACGCGTTCCTTGCGATTATCCATGCGCAGACCGAGAGCGATCCCGGAAGCTTGTGAAAGGCCCGATCCGAGCGGCCCCGACGTAGTTTCCATGCCCGGCAATTTTTCCCGTTCCGGATGCCCCTGCAATCGCGAACCGAATTTGCGCAACGTTTTTAATTCCTCTACCGGAAAATACCCCGCATGCGCCATGGTGGCATACCGCACCGGCACGATGTGACCATTGGACAGGATCAGACGATCACGCCCGTCCCATTCCGGATGTTTCGGATCATGGTTCAAGATATGAAAATACAGCGCCGTGAAAATATCCGCCATGCCCAAAGGTCCCGCCGTGTGGCCGGATTTCGCCTCGGCCAGCATTTCAATGATTGATTGGCGAATTGAATTGGCTTTCAGTTCTAAATCCTTGATTTGTGCATCACTAAGAGACATGGGTTTATTGTACCAAAGATTCCAGCTTTTTAATATTTTCTTTCGGTTCCCCGTCAAACACCGCACTGCCGCATACAAACCGTACCGCGCCCGCATCGCGGAGTTTTTTGATAGTTTGCAGGTTCACTGCCCCATCTACCGAAATCGGCATGTTGGGATATTGCTCCTTGAAGTAGGCAATCTTTTCCAATACCCGCTCATCAAACGGTTCGCCTTGGAATCCGATATTTTTAATGCCCATCAGCTGGATAAAATCGCAATCATCGATATACGTTTCGAGCCATTCATTCGGCGTATCATTCGATATCGACAGCCCAATTTCAATTTCTCCGCGAACCTGTTCAAGCGCCATGAACATTTTTTGCTGATCGTGGATACTTTCAACATGCACAACAATGCGTGCTGGGTGCATGGCAATCCAGTCATCAATCGACTGTTCCGGCTGATCAATCATCAAATCAAGTTCGTATTCGACTTGATCCGCATGCGGCAATTCATGAAATTTCGTCACGCTCGGCACAAATACCCCGTCGCACACATCCACTTGCACCTGCGTTGCAATCCCTAAAACCGCCGAAACTTTTTCGGACAATTCTGATTGTGATTTAGGGAGAATGGCAGGGATGATTTTGTTCATATTAATCGTCGATTTTCTCGATTCTGCGCTCATGCCGCGCATCGCCGGAAAATTCCGTTTCCAAAAATATTTTCACTGCCTGCATTGCTTCATCATCAGCCACAAATCGAGCACCGAGCGACAGTACATTCGCATCATTATGTTCCCGTGAAATTTTCACCACGTCCAAATTCCCGCCGTAATATTCCGTCGCACGCACGTGTGCAAATCGATTAGCATCCATTGCCTCGCCCTGGCCGGATCCGCCAATCACGATACCGCGCGAAGCATTATCATCTGAAACGGATGTTGCAACCGGTTCAATGAAATCAGGATAATCATCGCCCGGATGTTCATCGTACGCACCGTGATCCACCACCTCGTGGCCCAATGACTGCACGTATGGTTTCAAGATCTCTTTGAGGTTGTAGCCGGCATGATCGGCTCCCATGTGGATTTTCATGCGACTAGTATATCAAATAACCCGTGCATGAAAAAAGCTTTCCCTATTGGGAAAGCTCGGCATAATACTCTTCAATCTTTGGACGAATATGGTCAAACATTTCATCCTGGTACCACTTTTTAGGGCGATACGGCCCAATCTGAAGCAGGCGCATCGTTTGGGAACCAACAATACCATCAGGCTGCAATTGGTGTTCCTTTTGGAATTGGATCACCGCCTGGCGTGTCGTTTCATTAAAATTACCGTCTACCTGGGTAGCGTAACCGTTAATTTGAAGCGCCGCCTGAAGTGTCAGTACGTAATATCCGTCGCGTGCGAATTCGCCAATCCCGGCGCCCTTGCGGAGCGTTTTCGGAAATTGATCAATCGGGCAATTTTCCTCGGCAACCGGGTAGTAATTTTCAGGCCAACCCTGCGGCACCTGAGTCGGATCAGTCACTTTTGCAATGAATGGTTCTGGTGCAACTGAATGAATCCCCGGGGATGACCATTTTTTCAAATATTCCTCCGTGGGCTGCATATATTCCGATCTTCTGAAAATAGTTCCGTTGCGCCGTAATGCCACAAAATATCCCGTGTCATTCGACATTGCAATAAAACTGTCAGTTACAAGAATCTTTCGGGAATAGACCTTGCCGTTTTTGTAATAGGCCAGATCCATTTCCCAAATCAAATCAATACATACCTGAGCCGAACTTTTCGACTTAGGTACTACGAAAAATTGTTTCGGGTTCCAACGCTTCAGTGTTTGATAAGCGCCATCACCCGGCAAAGGAGTTATCGCCTCGTGAACCTGAAGAGAAGAAACACCCACCGCAACGGTTGCCACCAAGGCGCAAACCAAGAGAGCCGTTTTCATCATTTGCTACTTTATTTTTAGGGTAAGGAAATAAGATTTAAAGTATAATAACCCTTTTATGTAAAATGTCAAGAATCATAAAAACCACCCGCGGGTAGTTTTTATTGGATACTATACGAATGTGAGCGCAATCCCCTTCTTGTCCGCGCGGCCGGTGCGGCCGATGCGGTGAACATACGTTTCGTAGTTCTGAGGGATTTCGTAATTGATCACGTGCGAAACGCCCGAAATGTCGAGTCCGCGCGCCGCAACGTCGGTGGCAATCAGAATCTGTGCCTTGCCGGTTGCAAACTGCGCGAGCGACAACTGGCGCTGACGGTGTTCCTTGTCTCCGTGAATCGATTCAGCCTTGAATCCGCGAGATCTCAGTTCATCATGCAATTTGTCGACGGAACGTTTCGTTTCCACGAAAATCAACACCTTGCTGAAATGCGGATCCTGCAACAATCCCGCAAGGATATCCAATTTCTTGGATTTATCCTGTACGCGCACCACATCCTGATCCACGTTTTTCGACGTGTCGCGGGTTTTCACGGAAATTTTCACCGGCTGGTGCAAAAATTCATGCACCAGTTTTTCAATTTCCTTGGGCATCGTTGCCGAAAACAACAGCATCTGGCGTTCGCTCGGAATGTGTTTGAGGAAGTAGCGCACGTCATCGATGAACCCCATGTCAAGCATGCGGTCCGCCTCGTCGAGGATCACCGTGCTGACCGAACCCATGTCCAATTTGCCGCGCTCCTGCAAATCCTTTAATCGTCCCGGCGTACCGATCACGATATTGTGTTTCTGTTCCAATGCGCGCATCTGCATGCGAATCGGCGCGCCGCCCACACAGGTTACATTGAACAATGCCAATTTGCGGCACAGTTCAATGCATTCTTTCTGGATCTGGATCGCCAATTCGCGCGTCGGCGTGATGACGATTGCCTTGTGTTTCGGATCCTTCAAAATTTTGTTAATTGTCGGGATCAAAAACGATGCGGTTTTACCGGTTCCGGTATTCGCCAATCCTAAAATATCACGTCCGTCGAGCGCGTGCGGAATCGCCTGGTCCTGAATCGGACTTGGCACCGTATAGCCCTTGTGAGCAATGTTTTCCTTGAGGCGCGCGTCGATTTTAAAATCGTTAAACGTATGCGTCGGGCTGTAGACATCCTCGACGATCGTTTCGGCCTTGTTAATGAATTTTGAAATGTCGATGTAGTCGCCCGTCTGTTTGCGCCCACCGCGTCCGCGGCCAAATCCGCCGCGACCGCCAAATCGCCCGCCTCCTCGGGAACCCCCGAATCGCGAGCCGCCGGATCCGCGTCGCTTATCGCCAAACAGCGATGATGACGGCCCGGCCGTTAAATCTCGTACCATATATAAAATCTTGGGTTGTCCTCCGATGATAATAAAGAACTTGATGGACTCTCACTAGGGCCCTTCAGATGGCGCAGGATGCGCGAGGAAAGGCGAAAAAATCAATCAAAGTAATGGAAAACAACGTGTGCCAAGAATAGCACACGTTGTTTATTTTGGCAAGCTATGCCACCTACTGCGCATCATCAGATGCACTATCCGAATCTTCATGACGCATCATTTCCTCTGCAGCAATCTCCTCGTCAGTTTTGAATCCCTCGGGAAAAGGAAACGACTCGGGGCGACCTTCGTAATCTGTCAAACCTACCCAGGTTGGTTCTTCCATATTATTTGATGGTTTTGCCTGTTTTGACCACATGCTCGACCAGCGTATGCGTATACCCCATTTCGTTGTCATACCACGCCAACACCTTGACCAAGTTCCCGCCGATTACGCGCGTCATTTCCAAATCCGCAATCGATCCGTATTTGCTGCCAAGTATGTCGGTGGATACCAACGGTTCGTCCGTGACTGAAAATACTCCGGCCCATCGCGCATCTGCAGCGGCTTTTTTCAAAATCTGGTTTACTTCGTCTGCAGATGTATCGCGTTTGGCGATAAACGTCACATCAACGATCGATCCGGCAACCACCGGAACTCGCATGGAAATACCATCGAACAATCCCTCGAGCGCCGGGAACGCCTTGGTAACGGCGATTGCCGCACCCGTTGATGAGGGAACAATATTCATCGCTGCCGCGCGGCCCTCGCGCAAATCTTTCTTGCTCGGTCCGTCAACCAACGCCTGCGATGCCGTGTATCCGTGCGTCGTGGAAAGCACCGCTTTTTCAATACCGATCGCCTCGTCCAAAATGGCGATCAATGGCGATGCGGCGTTCGTCGTGCATGATGCGTTCGAGGTAATGTCGCATGTGCCGAATTTTTCCTCGTTCACGCCCATCAAAATCGTTGCGCCGGAAACGGCTTGAACACCTGCAGCATCACCTTCCTTGGCGGGCGCGGTGATGACGACCTTTTTCGCGCCGTCATCAATGTGGAATTTCGCCTTGTCATAGGCTGTAAACAATCCGGTTGATTCCACAACAACATCGATATTCAAATCTTTCCATGGCAATTTGGTGGTGTCTTTTTCCGAAATGAACGCGATTTTTTTACCATCGATGATGATGTTTTTATCATCGTGCGAAACCGCATGGTTCCATTTACGATACACCGTGTCGTATTTCAACAGATACGACAAGGATTCAATGCTACCCAAATCGTTCACGGCGACGATTTCAAGTTCCGGGCGTTCCCATGCCAATTTCACAAATGCTCGCCCGATGCGCCCAAACCCATTCACCGCCACGCGGATTTTTTTTGTTCCGAAAATCATATGAGCCAGTATACCAGGTACGCAAAAAGCGGCAATTAGGCCGCCTTGCTCACCTGATGATCGCGCGATGGCAGCAACTCGCCATTCTTGCCAACAATCCCTTTGCAGTACTGATATATTTTTTCCGTATCAATCATATAGTCAATAATATATCTTTTATATCCTCCACGGGCAGGAAACTGTGACTGCCGATACGTTGCGATATCAAACCCTATAGCATTATTCAAGTCCTCAATGTCGGATTTAATAGCACCGTCATTACGGCCCACGAAATAAGGCTCGTTCAATAATCGCTTCAATTCACCCAGGCGCGCGCGTTGCATATCCTGGGTCAATGAAAGATATTCCCAAGCTTTTTTCTTCTTGGAGTAATCAGGCACATCCTCGATAAACCGAGGAAAGAATTCGAGCTGTTTCCCAATATTCATGGCTTTAGTGTACTCGCCTGGTAAATTGCCGCAAGGGCGCAATACTGGCACTCCTCGCCCTGGTAGGATTTGTGATGGCATTGCCGGTTCACCCATTCCCCTGTTTTAAGCAACCGATCGTAATCCCGGATATCCTGACGCAGGCGCTCAAGGTGCTCCCCTGTAATTTTTGTGGCATATAACGCATTTTTATCGCCCGGTTTTGCTTCGATAAATTCCAGCCGTGATTCAACGGCCTCCTGATTCCCGCCCGACTTCCCTTCTAATAGGAACGAATACATCGCGAGCTGGCGCAAGTAATCCGACATGCGACCCTCCTCGTCGTCTTTTTCAATTTCAGATTTGGTTTTCGGTTTGCCGGTTTTGAAATCCGTCACGCGCACCGAAACCTCGTCGAGTTTTTCGAGCAGATCGATTTTTCCCGTAATTTTTAGATGATCGAATTCAGCATCCCGGAATTTGTAGAACGGATACTCGCTTTCATATTCGTCCGCGATTTCAGGCAGGCGCTTGGCCACCCACGATTCGAGCACCTCGAATGCATCTTTTTTAATCCGTGACTCCTCATACTCATCAGCAAAATGAATTTCCGAAACACACTCGTCGATCATGCTACGCAATATTTCATGGTCGGGAGTGATCTTTTTCTTGAGAATTTTTTCAATTGTGCCGTGAACCACGCTTCCAAAATGGAGCGATATCGACAATGGTTCCGGCAGGCGCAACAAATTGCGGAAATACCATTTCCACGGACATTCAAAAAAATTATTGAGTGCGGTGACCGATACGTCGATCGTACCATATTCATCTGCCACCAGTTCTGCCAATTCAGAAACGGCAACGGGTTGCCGGATGACGGGATTCGCCGTGACATACGCCGTGACATTATTTTCAAGAATGAAGGTTTCCGAATCAGCAAGAGTTCTTTTCTCGAATTGGTCCTGCAGCAAGTCCGCAACAATATGCGCCACCTGTTGCTCGCCGCCCGTATAGCTGCGGCGTGCATAGGACAACGTACAATATTGTTTTGCGCGCGTCATGGCGACATACAATTGACGCTTCAGTGTCTGCTCATCTTTTTCCTCGACACGCTCCTTGATGGTTTCAGGAAGGGTGAATGCGGCATGCTTGCGCCCGCCCAGGTTTTTCTCGTCGACATGCGCAATCCATACGTATTCAAATTCGAGGCCTTTGGATGCGTGGAGCGTCATGACGCGCACACCCTGATCTGCGCCGAATACGGCAAGCGGGACATCCGTACCGTAGGCGCGCAACCGTTCGATGAAATTCAAAAAATCTGCGAGCTTCTGGTTTCTCGACTGCGACTTCTGAAGCCTCTCACCCTGTGACAAGGCAAGATGAAGAAATGTTCGCAGAATCTCTACTCGCCTCACCAATGCTTCATGATTGGTTGCTGTCTTGATCAACAAGTCATCACCTATTTTCTGAATCAGCCCATACACATCCGTATGCTGCGACCGTTCCAACCACGCACGGAGCTTTCCTGCCCACGGGACAATGGTTTCAGAATCATCCTCGAGCATTTTTTCGAGCGTCAATTGTTTCGCTCGCACCCCCGACAGGTACCGGTGCGCATCGAGCGGTGCAATCCCCGATAATGGGTCAAGAATCGTTCGCGCGACATATTCAGGCGCCGTAGGATGCGCAATAGCCGCAAGGATATCCAAGAAGCTCTGCGCCTCGGGCAATTCAAACAATTTCAAATTCCCTGCGGATGCGACAGGAATTCCCAAATCAGCAAGCACGCGCATCGCGCTTTTCACTTGGGCGTTTTTCGGAACAAGAATCGCGCATTCTTTGGGGTCGATTCCTCCGCCAGCTGGCGGATCGATCAGTTCCTTGATTTCAAGGCCTGCCGCAATGATTTCATCGCGCGGATATTCGGATTCAACCAAATGCACCGGCCGGTCGCCATCACGATGGCCGATTAATTTCGCATCGACGATTGAACTTTTGAGCAGTTCCTCGGCTGCATCCAAAATAATCTGCGTGGAACGATAGTTATCGGTGAGCGTAATGATGCGGGCATCGGGAAACGCGGTGGTGAATCCGGTAAACCGCGCAAGCGATGCGCCACCGAATTCGTAAATCAACTGGCGATCATCGCCCACGACAAACACATCAGGTTTTTCCAAATCGCCCCATACCCGCGTTAAAAATTCATTTTGCACGCCGCTCGAATCCTGGTGTTCGTCAATCAACACGTACAGATACCGCTCGCGGAGCGTATCCCGCACCTCGTCTGAAACCTCTACGAGCCGCACGATGTTTGCCAGAACATCATCATAATCAAGAAGCGACCGTTCGATTTTTGCGGCTTCATAGTATTCGTAAAAATCAACGACTTCGCGCGTGCGTTCTAATCCTTCGATTTTCTTGATGGCATCCGCCTTCAATTGTCCCTTGGTTGCACCACGGGATGAAATATTTTCCTCGTTGTTTTTGATAGCATCAATTTCGTTTTCAATCTCGGTTTTAAACGCATCAGGGGTAATCCGTTCGCGCTTGAGCAATGATACCAATGATTTAATGTCCCCGAAAAACGCTGCCGGATTCGCGCGAGTTCTAATATGTTTCCAATCGTGCGCGTGCAAAATTTCGTCCGCAAGCGCAATGGACTGCAAGTCATCAATCAATTGCGGACGAATCTCGTAACCGAGGTGGGCATAAAATTCCTCGATCAGTTTCATGCCGAAACTGTGGAACGTCGCGATCATCACGCGCGACGCGGCCGGGCCGATGTAGGTGCGCAGGCGATCCTGCATGGCGCGTACGCCAGAATTGGTAAACGTCAGGCACAAAATCCCGTCGGCAGGCGTTCCGGTTTTCTGGATGATGTTAGCAATGCGTACGGCCAGCACCTGCGTTTTCCCGGTCCCCGGGCCGGCAACGACCATAACAGGACCGTCAATGGCATCTACGGCTGCGCGTTGGGCGGCATTTAATTGGGCATAAGCGCGGGAAAAAGTATCGGGATTCATGGCTCCAGTATACCAGAGCATGCGAGTTGACTTTCCTGGCTATCCTGCTATAATTCACCCAAACAAATTATATAACCAAATCCAACATGTATGAAAAAAGGCACGAGAGAACAAGCCCCATTGCTCGATCCGACAGGAACCCGGAAAGCAATGGACATGCTCCGAAAAAGCGGAGCGTTTGATCAAAAACGGATGGAGGAACTGGCGGCTTTTCTGAAAGACCACCACCTCACCCTCAAGCAATTGACCTCCATTATTCAAAAGAGTGACATCACCGGCTGGAAAGAAGCCATCGGTAGTATCACCAGAATTACCGGGCTAAAAGTTGAAGAGTTAGGAGTAACATCTCCTGACAAAATAATGCCTTTTGCTGCCAACCCCGACACCACACTTCAAACCCAATGGAAGGCCCTGAACCGACAGGAAGCTGTGGATTGTATTTAATTATTTTTTTAAGTTGAAATGAAAATTTGTAGATTATGCTGACATCCAACAACGAACAAAAGGATTACACCAAACTTACCTTAGAAGAACTCCAACAAAAACAAGAAGAGCTGAATGAGAAAATAAACGCCGCGGCAGTGCGTAACGAGAACAAGGTATTCCGAAACGACACGCTCCCTAAAAAGGAGATACTCATCGTTGGCGCCGCCAGACCATCTGACCATCAGATTCCGTGGGTTTCGATCAAGGCAAAATAGTACCAATCCCCTTCTGCCATTGGCGAAGGGGATTATTTTTTTAACCCGATTGTTCCATGTGTTACGGTTACAAACCCCTCATGTTCGAGCATCGAAACAATACGATCGATGCGTTCGCGACCTAATGACAATCCTGTTAATTTTAAATATAACGTTTCAATTGATAATCGCCTGTTGCCGCGCAGTAGCACTTCAAGCACCGCACCCCGGATCTGACGGTCGCTCCCCTCAAATTTTTTCTGCAGGGTATAATGCCGGCTTCTTTTATTGGGGTTCGGAATCGTGCGACCCAAATATGATCCGTAATCCATAAGCGCCCAGTACCACTCGCGGAAATTTTTATCAGGAAGAGTCTGTTCGATCAGTTGTAAAATTTCCCGATCATGAATATTCGCGGTATCGCGAAAAAAATGATGGAGGTATGCGCGCCTGATATTCGTCTCGATCATGGTGACCTTTTCATCATGCGCAAACGCCATGATCGCGCCTGCCGTATAGGGGCCGATACCGGGAAGTTTCAAGATTTGTTCGAGCGTTTTTGGAAATTTCCCACCGTGGTCCTTGATAATTATTTCCGCAGCGCGCTTTAATCGCAATGCGCGGCTGTTATACCCCAACCCCTTCCAGTGTTTCAACACCTCAACCTGCGGCGCATTGGCAAGTGCACGGATGGTGGGAAACGCCTTCATCCATGCATTAAAAAAATCAACGACGCGGCCCACCTGCGTCTGCTGCAGCATCACCTCGGAAATCCAGATTCGGTACGGGGTGATTTTTTTGCGCCACGGCAAATCTGCCCGGTTGTGAGCCTGGTAGTAGTCCCATACGGTTTTCTGAAACGCGGCTTTGCGGGCAGGCGAAAGTTTCATATACTGGTGACAT
>CAYYES010000005.1:0-27352 GCA_964471025.1 uncultured Candidatus Saccharibacteria bacterium
ATGAATCAAAAAAACATTTGAATACTGCGGTATTCATTAATAGTCAAGGAAACCCGACATACGAAGCAAAAGATATTGGATTGCTCGATTTGAAATTTGAACGAGTGAATCCGGATCTTTCGATTTTTATCACCGATAACGAACAAATTCCGCATTTTGATATCGTCTTGGATGCTGCTGAAAAAATAAATCAATCATGGAGCGAAAAAAGCATCCATGTCCCGCACGGGCGCATGAGTTTCAAAGGCCAGAAGATGTCGTCGCGATTAGGGGGCGTACCATTAGCAGCGGACATGATTGATGAGGTAGCCCTTGAAGCCAAGACGAAACTACTTCACCGGGATTCAGACTATGGTCATGTTGGTGCAGTTGCTGAAAAAATTGCAATCGCAGCGATCAAGTTTGCCATCCTGCGCGCCAAGCCTGGCCAAAATATCAATTTTGATCCGGAAACGTCATTGTCGTTCGAAGGCGATTCGGGTCCTTATCTGCAGTACACGCATGCACGCATCCAGAGTCTCCTTGAAAAAGGGTCCGAGGTGGGCATTCACCCAGGCTACTCACCGGCACACGATATTTCCGGCCTCGAGAAAATCGTGTATCGATTGCCTGAAGTGGTTGAACTTGCGATCGAGGAATATGCGCCGCAGTACGTGGTAACCTACTTGTTGGAAATCGCACGCGAATTCAATTCATATTACAATGCCAACAAAATCGTCGACGAATCCGACCGCGAAACGTCCGCACATCGCCTGGCGATTGCGCGTGCGGTGCAGGTGGTGTTGAAAAACGGATTGTATTTATTGGGAATTGTGGCACCGGATCGGATGTAGCAACAAAAAAACTGCGCGAGCAGTTTTTTTGTTAAAAATTCCAATGAAACGGATTGAAATACACGATGGCGGTGATGATTGCCCAGATCAGATAAAATACGACGTTGTGCCACATGTCGCGCTTGAACGCGCCGCCGATCACGAGCGCAATCGCGCCGGTCAGGTTCGCGAGCAAAAATATTTCACCGCCGAACGGCAGGGCGCCGAACAAGGCCAATCCATATGTTGCCAATACGGTGATGGTTCCGAACCATCCGACGAAATTTCCGAGTACTTCGAGCATGGGGATAGTATATAAATTTTATGATTGAAAGAAAAGGTGTAAATAAAATCCCCTCCGGGGGAGGGGATAATTACTTATTGATGCGCTTGAGTGTCGTATAGATTTGATTATCAGGGTGTTCGTTGAATCCCGCAAGACTCATTGTTTGGCATAATTGAGCTGCTATCATTTTTATTTCGAAAGGAATCTGACTGCCGCTCATAGAAATTCGAAGAGTGTTCGTTACTGCTTGCCTGCCAAGGTTGCCATGCTCATCGTACATATCTTTTATTTCCACAATGCTTAGGTACCAATCTCCGTTACCGCCAGCATGGGCATAACAGAACGCGGGACGGATATCTGGGTCATCGGTTTGAATTGCTGTAATTTTAATTTTATTATCTTCCATGGGTATTTTTTCTGCACTATAGTCTATTGATCCAAGATTGACAAGGGGGTCATTGCAAAAAAATCCCTGTATGGTATCTTGAATGCATCACAGCACCGATCCGGCCAATCACCGGGGAGCTCTCGGAGGAAACCTGAAAGGGGAGTAAAGCCGAGCGGGTATGCCCGTCATAGCGGTAATAAGTCCCACTTCGCTCGCATTCGCGAGCTTCGCGGGAGAACCAAGGGTGGTACCACGAAACTTTTCCCCAAAGAAAAGAACTCGTCCCTGATCCATGACTTTTAGTCGTGATTCGCGGACGAGTTTTTAGTTTTCAGGGAAGAATTTTTCTTCCCGTAACAAATCTCCTTTTATTTCCAGATAGAATGCACAGGGCCAAAGGAAGAATATCTTCCAAAGAGTTTTTCTTGGATAACTATAATTCTCTGTAAAATCTAACACAACCAGGAATCCTATAAGGCAATTAAAGCCAAGGAGTGCAGTTACGATTGTTATCAAAAAGTAAGAAAGCTCCATATTATTAGTTTTTCTTTACTTTAATTATAAGAGAACATCTTGTCAAATATGAACCCCAACCCCCACAACCCCTCGACTCCGCTCGGGGTAAAATCCCAGAACGCCCAAAACGAGGAAAAGCTCCTCCAGTTTTGGCGTGAAAACAATGTCTTTGAAAAGACTCTTGAAAAAGATTCCCCGATGGGTGAATATCATTTTTTTGAGGGACCTCCGACTGCAAACGGCCGTCCGGGTATTCACCATGTCGGCGCCCGTTCGTTCAAGGATGTCATTCCGCGCTACAAAACCATGCGCGGGTTTCGCGTGAACCGCAAGGCGGGATGGGACACGCATGGATTGCCCGTGGAACTGCAGGTAGAAAAAGCGCTCGGCCTGAAATCCAAAAAAGAAATCGAGGAATACGGGGTTGCGGCGTTCAATCAAAAATGCAAGGAGTCTGTTTGGACGTACAAGGATGAATGGGAAAAACTGACGGAACGCATGGGGTATTGGTTGGACATGCAGAATCCGTATGTAACGTATAACAACAGCTACATCGAAGCGTTGTGGGCGACGGTGAAACGCGCCGACGAACGCGGGCATCTGTACAAAGATTTCCGCGTGGGGCCGTGGTGTCCGCGCTGCGGGACGACCCTGTCGTCGCATGAATTGAATCAGCCGGGGGCGTACAAGGATGTGAAAGACCTTTCAGTGTACGTAAAATTCCCGATCATTGGTTTTGATAAAGCATACTTTTTAGCGTGGACGACAACGCCATGGACGCTGCCGGGAAATGTTGCTTTGGCAGTCGGCGCAGACATCGATTATGTCGAGGCGAAAGTCGGCGATGAAATTTTGGTGGTGGCGAAAGATCTTGCTGCGAAACACTTGCCAGAGGGATATGAAATCATCGCTGAACATAAAGGTTCTGAAATGGTTGGGATGCAGTACGAACCACTGTTTCCATTTTTGAAAGATTTGCTGCCTGCGGATCAACAGGAAAAACTTCAAAATGCATACAAAATATACGCAGCAGATTTCGTAACCACGACTGACGGTACCGGAATCGTGCACACGGCCGTGATGTATGGTGCGGATGACTTTGAATTGGGAACGCGCGTAGGACTGCCGAAATTCCACACGGTGAACGAAGAAGGAAAGTTCGTAAAGGGGACGGGATTTTTGGAGGGTCGCTATGTCAAAGAAGTAGATGAAAATGGCAAGCCGACATTGGCGGTTGATATCGTGAACGATCTGACGGCGCGCAATTTGCTGTTCAAGAAAGAAAATTACTTGCACAGCTATCCGCACTGCTGGCGCTGTGATACGCCGCTGATTTATTACGCGCGCACGTCGTGGTATTTCAACATGTCGAAATTGCGCGATCAGTTGGTTGCGGCGAACCGGCATATCAATTGGGAACCGGATCATGTAAAAGAAGGTCGTTTTGGCGAATGGTTGGACGGCATCAAGGACTGGGCCATTTCCCGTGATCGTTATTGGGGAACGCCCCTGCCGGTATGGTCTACGGAATCGGGGAAACGCGTCGTGATTGGTGGACTTGCGGACTTGAAAAAATATGCGAAAAAATCTAGGAACAACTATTTTGTGGTTCGACACGGACAGGCACACAGCAATTTGTCCGATATTTGGGATTTTGAAGGAGACCCAAACAATCACCTTACGGAAACGGGGCAGCAGCAGGCGCAATCAACGGGACAGGGGTTAAGGGATCATGGAATCGACCTTATCATCACGTCGCCAATACTCCGGACCCGGGAAACGGCTGATATCATCGCTCGCGAATTAGGCGGATGCGAGGTGATCGAAGACCCTCGCATTACTGAATGGCAGGTAGGCCGCGACTACCAGGGTAAACCGCTCCGCGAATATTTAGACGTGCGCAATGCGTCTGAAAACCGCTATGTGTATAAAACGGCGGACGGCGAATCGTTTGCTGAACTGATCAAGCGAACGGGGGATTTTCTGTATGATATCGACCGTCGCTATCATGGAAAAACGATCTTGGTCGTTTGCCATAATTCGTCGGGGCGCGGATTGGATTTAGTGGCGCACGGATATACGATCGAGGGATTGCTCAAAAACGAAGCCAAGGAATTTCCATTCAAAAATGCCGAGGTTCGTCAACTTGATTTCGTACCACTTCCTCACAATGAAAATTACGAACTCGATTTCCATAAACCATTCATTGATAATATCGAACTCGAACTCGACGGAGAAAAAATTACTCGCACGCCCGAAGTCATGGACGTCTGGTTCGATTCCGGCGCAATGCCCATTGCGCAGAATCATGTGTTGGGCGGCGATATCAATTTTGATCCGGCACCTGCGGATTACATTGCCGAGGGAATGGATCAGACGCGCGGATGGTTTTACACGATGCATGCGATTGCCAACATGCTGCACGATGATCCGGCGGTCGCGTACAAAAACGCAATCTGCATGGGACTCTTGATGGACGCCAATGGTCAGAAAATGTCCAAGTCCCGCGGCAATGTCGTTGACCCATGGAGCATGTTCGACAAATACGGCGCGGACGTTGTCAGGTTCTGGTTCTATTCCGTAAACCAGCCCGGTGAAACGAAAAATTTCGACGAGAAAGGATTGGATGAGGTGAACAAGAAAGTGTTCAATCTGTTGCGCAATGTGGTGAGTTTTTATGAAATGTATGCGGGGCAAGAAGAATCAAGAACCAAAAACCAAGAACCAAACTCGCAAAATGTTTTAGATCAGTGGATTATTGCAATGTGGAACAAAACATTGAAAACAGTGACAGAGGGCTTGGAAAAATACCAGCCACTGGAACCTGCACGCGCAATTCGCGAATTCATTGGCGAACTTTCAACGTGGTACATTCGTCGATCTCGCGACCGGTTCAAGGACGGTGATCAAGAGGCGTTGGTAATAACGCGTCACATCCTGCGTGAACTGGCAAAAGCAATGGCTCCGTTTACGCCGTTTATCGCCGAGGAGGTTTGGCAGAAAGTAGGTGATGGTTCGGTTCACCTTCAGAATTGGTCACAATATGCAGATGCGAATGGGAAGTTAATACATGATATGTCAATTTGTCGAATGATAGTTTCTATGGGAATGGAAAAACGTCAGCAATTAAATGTCAAAGTGAAACAACCACTCAGAAAATTAAAAGTTATCATGCGGGATACATCAACATACTTGTCGTCTGAATATTCCCAAATCATTAAAGATGAATTGAATATCAAAGAATTTGAAATTGAATATGTAAAAGATCAGATAATGACAGAAGTAGTTTTAGATACTGAAATTACTCAAGAGCTCCGCGACGAGGGTGACATGCGCGAACTGGTTCGCAAGATTCAGGATATGCGCAAGGAAGCCGGATTGGAACCCAAGGATCGCGTGGTAGTAATGCTCACTCAGGCAGAACCGGCATGGTACGCAAGCCTGGGGGAAGAGCTTTGCGTATCGGTTGGTGCGGAACGGATCGAATGGGAAGGTCCGGAGGATAGTGTAGAAAAAGCAAGTTAGCCAAAAAGCCGGAAACGGCTTTTTGGTTTGGTTCTTGATATTTGTACCTTGGTCCTTGCAAGTGGTACACTTGTCCTGTATGCAACGCATCTTCGCCGCCATCGCATTAATTGCCCTGTTCGCCGCAGGATTCTGGTATTACACCCAGGCCAAGGCAGGACAGAATCCGGAAAAAGTATTCGAGCACGCCTCGAACATTTCCAATTTTGACAAAGCCATCGCCTACGTGAGCGCCAAAGTCGAGCACTGGCAACCCGATCCCGAGGATCCTGCCATCCGCGTGCCGAAAAACTGGGGGAAATCCCAGGTAACGCTCGAGGGCAAAACGTTTACCGTGTATTCGCCCGACCAAACCACGCCGCCGCGGTATTATGTGTCGTTCGCGTTTCCGAAACCCTTGATTAAAAAAGTAGCCGCAATCCGCTGCTGGGGGACCGCCAAGGAGAAATCCACGGACGTCTGCATTGTCGGCAACGATCCGAAAATCGAGGCATATTTCCAAATCCTGAAACTGTTCAAGACGCCGGATTTCAGTGGACTCGTGCCAACCGTTCAAACCGGGGAATAGGATAAGGTCCGAAAAACACCCATGACGAGGAGGGTGTTTTTCGTGACGAATATCGTTCGTGTATGCCTATCGTGGTTAATGAACAATATTTTTCATTGATCGTAGCAGATGCAGCCCCAAGAAAAACTCAAGATGATATCAAGAATCTATTAAAACATGACAAGGGGTGGGAAGCGGTAAAACTTGATACAATAGTATCTGCATGTCCTATGCTGTCTATAAAACCGAGGCAATTATCCTGCGCACCCTGCCGTCACAGGAGGCGAATGCTGATGTGGTTTTTTTGACCCGTGATTTAGGAAAAATCACCGTGCGCGCACAGGCGGCGCGGAAACTGGAATCAAAAATGCGCATGCAGCTGACACGGTACCATCATGTCGTCATCGATGTGGTGCGCGGCGCGCATATTTGGCGCCTGACAGGAATTGCGGAAGGTGCCCGTCATGCAACGTTTACCGAACCGGGATTGCTCCATGCATTTCACCGTGCGGCAACCCTTGCCGAACACTTGATTCGCGGTGAGGAGGCGCACCCCGAACTGTTTGATTTTTTCGTGGGTCTTTTAACCTATATCGACCGTGAAGTGGTGCGGAATGCTTCCCTTGCAAATGAGCGGTGGCATGCGACGGTCTCGAGCATGACTGAGGGGTCTGGTGCCGATGGTGCGTCGGGGCTTGAATTATATGCCGTGATCAAAGTACTGGATCACTTGGGTTACTGGCCAGGCGAAAAACTGCCGGAAATTCCCGACAATGAAATAGTGCAAAAATGCTTGCAGCAAAAAACGGAACTAGTGGCGACGATCAATGAGGCGATCCGGGCGAGCCAGATTACTTGACACACATCAATATCCATGATACTTTACAACTAAATAATTGATAACAAAAAACAATAGCGATATGAAAAAACTTTTCCTTGCGGGGTATATCCTGCTTTCTACGGTGGTACTTTTTGCACAAGACTACCTTTCATCGACCGTTGATTCCAGTATTGTCTACAGCATTGAACATGGCTGGCTTAAAAAACGAACAACGACGATGGAAATAATCGAGACACAATGGACAGCAGGTTGTGTTGTCGGCGATACCGGGTATGTTCAAACTACCCAACAAATAGTAATCCGCACGGATTATCTTGCAAGGATTCCTGATGGATTACACATATCCCCTGACTCTCTGGCACGGCTAGCAAATGGCTATTTAGTAGGGTCTGATGAAAGGTACAGAATTACAAATCCATGGCTATCCTTTTTTGCCATGGAAAACTTTAAGAAAAACATTCGTTTTGATGGAAAGTGTTTGGGTATACATGTTTTAGGAGAATCCGCCAGTGCCTTCTGGCTACTGATCATTCTTTGTTTGGCGGCGATAGTATTATTTCCCGCATTCTTCATGTACGATAAGAGGCTTGAAGAAGGCTTATGGAAATGGATTACGGTAGTGTCGATGTTTGTGGAGTTAAACATGGCAGCGGGTTCCATATTCTTATATACCCTTGAGTTTGATTGGAGAGTTTTCATCCTTCCTAACGTGATCACAGCAATTATTGTTGGTATTATCATTTTAAAAAACCGAAATAAGCAAAGTAGGTAATGTACGAGCCGCTCTCAACCAGCGGCTTTTTTCTTGGCCGTATTTTTTCTGGATACTTCATACCAAATACTGTATACCCCCACACTTACATTTTTAAAAATGTAAGTGTGGGGGTATACTTACTTCATATGATCCCCGACGAACAATCACGCCTGCGCAAGGCCGAACATGACCTGTATGCGATGGACATTGTCCCGCCGAGTCGGCGCGCAACGCTCCACGAGGAGCATACCGATGCGCCGGATGATTGGGCGCACGAATCAGAACCAGCCATGCCACGACGACCCCATGCCGAGGATCACTCGGTGTTCAAAAAAATATTTTTCGGATCGCTTGCGGTGCTCGGCATTGCGCTCTTGGTCGTGGCCGGCAGTTTCCTGATTGGCGGATCCATTTCCGCAAACAAGGTGACAGTAGCCATTACGACGCGACCGTTCGTTGACGGCGGGGAGCCGTTGCCGGTTGATGTCACCATTACCAACCGCAATCGCTCGCCGCTTGAATTGGCGACGCTTACGCTCCAGTATCCATCGAGTTCCCAAAACGGCAGCGGGATCGCGCGCATCGAACGCGAGGTGGGGAACCTGGGAGTTGGGGATTCGCGCACGGAATCATTCTCGATCCAATTGTATGGCGAGGAGGGGGTCGCGAAATCGATTTCCGCCCACCTGGAATTTCGCGTAGCAGGGTCCAATGTCGTGTATGACCGTGACGAATCGACGGATGTCACCGTCCGCACGTCGCCCGTGCGCCTGACGCTTGAAATGCCCGACAGTGTTCTGCCGAACCAGGTCGTGCCGCTTCGCTTTACCGCAACCGGAAATGGCACCGCGACGCTTTCGAACGTTGCGCTCCGTGTCGAGTATCCGGCCGGATTCACATTTGCAAACGCGAACCCCGCGCCGACGACGAATCAGAACGTGTGGTATTTCGGCGATGTGCCACCCGGGGCAAATCGTGAGGTGACCGTAAACGGTTCATTTGCTGGCGGCACGGATGCGGCGTCCATCAAAGCATCGATCGGATCCCAGTCTGCCGCGAATGAAACGCAGTTGGACCAGATTTACAATATGGTGGCGCGCACGATTCCCATCAGTACCGCATTCATTGATGCGAAATTGGTGGTTTCAGGAAATACGGGTCCATCGGTTGCGATTGGGGGAACGCAAAATGTTCGCGTCGATGTTCCGTGGCAGAACACGACGGGCACGCGCTTGACCAATGTCGAGGTGCGCGTCGCTCTGTCGGGCACCGCGTATGATCCTGCGCGCGTGCAATCAGGATCAGGGTTCTTTGATTCATCCAAAAACGAAATGGTCTGGACGCGCCAGCAGGTTGCCGAGTTGGCAGCAGTAGAGCCGGGTGCGCAGGGAACACTGTTTTTCACGATCGCTCCGAAAACCGCAGGAATCGGAACTAGTCCGCAGATTGCCATGGCTGCGTCGGTACGCGCTGTTGATGCGGGCACCGTCCGCACCGCGCAAAACATCAGCAAGAAAACTCTGATTGTCGGATCCGATGTAAATCTATTAGCGCGCACGATTTACTATGCCGGTCCGATTCAAAACACGGGACCCGTGCCGCCGAAGCATGACACGGAAACGACCTATACATTGGAATTGCAATTGGTAAATTCGCGCAATCGCGTTACTGGTGCCAAGGTCACGACGTCATTGCCGCCGAATGTAGTCTGGAAAAACGTGATTGTTCCATCATCTGAAAACGTGGCGTATAACACCGTGACGCGCGAATTGGTATGGAATGCGGGCGAGGTACCGGCAGGTACGACCAAAACCGTCGATATCAAGGTTGGGATTACGCCATCATCGCAGCAGATCGGTGCGGCTGCGCCGATCACGGACACATTTACGTTGACTGCGCGCGATACGGTCGCCAATTCTGACATTTTGATCACTAAACGCGGCCTCGACACCAAAACGCTCAACGACAATCCGGGTCCGGGCGCGTTGGGGCAGGTGCAGTAAAGAATAATAAAAAACGGCCCTAGAGGGGTCCGTTTTCGTGGTCGTATTTTCTGATGATTTGCGGTATTACTCGTTCGTTTACCTCGTGTATCTTTGCTGCAAGTTCGGAATGGGTTTGCTGCAGGTGTAATAATTCTTCGTACTGTGCCTTGTTCTGCAGCTCCGTATTCTTCTCTATATAGCTATTTACTTCTATAAAAGCTTCCGAACCAAATTCATTTGATACCGCACGGTACAATTCCTGGTGAAACCCTTTTAAAATTTTTGCTTCATAACAGGGATAGGATTCTTGTATGAGATAATCAAATGCAAGCAAAACCTTTTCAGGCATATTCAGAAACGCTACGTTGGAAATACTGAGGATGTTCGAATCAATTCCAGTGATTTCATCGAGAGTAAATTTATAACTTCGATGACTCTGAATAATTCGAAAGGACATTTCCCGGAGAAATTCAGTTGGTATTTGCTCTGAGGAGGTTACTAAAGCTCCATATTTCATGGCTGCCCCCAAGTTAGTAGGCGATAATACTAATACTCCATATTCTAAAAGGGTCGTAATGGCTTCACGATTGCTTGCAAATGATCGCTGATCCAAATTATCACTGAGGAACCTCTTGTAAAATTTAATAACTTCGCTAGGCATAATGTTGAATTTTAGGTGAATTTTGAACAAAGTACCAAACAATAATTGAAAAGTCAAATTTCCGTTTTTCCCTTTTTCGTGGTATCGTACCTGCATTATGGCAGAACAAAAAACGGATCTCATGGAAAAAATCGTGTCGCTGTGCAAGCGCCGCGGGTTCGTATTCCAGGGATCGGAAATTTATGGGGGATTGGCGGGTGCGTGGGATTACGGGCACCTCGGAAATGAACTCCTCGATAACATCAAAACGAGCTGGTGGAATAAATTTGTGAAATCACGCGACGACATGTACGGCATCCGCGCGGCAATTTTGATGAGCCCGAAAGTGTGGGAGGCGTCGGGGCATGTCGCAGGATTTTCTGATCCGTTGGTTGAATGTTCGAAATGTCATCACCGGTTCCGCGCGGATCAATTAGAAGACGCGAAAACATGTCCGGATTGCGGAGGGGAATTGGGCGAAGCGCGACAATTTAACATGATGTTCAAAACAAACATTGGTGCCGTGGAAGATTCTTCTTCAGTGTCATACCTGCGTCCCGAAACTGCTCAGGGTATTTTCGCTAACTTTAAAAATACGATAGATGCGTATCATCCGAAACTACCGTTTGGTATCGCGCAGATCGGTAAAGCATTCCGCAACGAAATTACACCGGGGAATTTTACATTCCGTTCGCGCGAATTCGAGCAGATGGAAATCGAATATTTTGTACGCGAGGAAGCATGGAAAGAATCGTTTGAAATGTTTCGTACAGCAATGATCGAATGGATGAATGAAATCGGCATCGATTCTGAAAAAGTTCACGAACTCGAGGTTGCGCCTGAAGACTTGGCGCATTATTCCAAACGCACGATTGATTTTGAATTTGATTTTCCATTCGGCCGCAAGGAATTGTTTGGCTTGGCGTATCGCACCGATTTCGATCTGAAAGCGCACGGGCTCGTCGATGTGTACATGGACGACGAAACGAATGCGAAACTCACGCCGCATGTCATTGAACCGTCGCTCGGCGCTGATCGTGCGTTTCTCGCGGTGTTGCTGTCAGCCTACACCGAAGACACATCAGGGGACGAAGTTCGTCCATACTTGAAGCTGAAGCCATCGATGGCGCCGGTAATTTGTGCCGTCTCTCCGCTTTTGAAAAACAAACCGGAACTGCAGTCCAAGGCGCGCGAGGTGTATGCGATGCTTAAAAAGCAATTCGGGAACGTTATGTACGACGACAATGGCAACATCGGGAAACGCTACCGCCGCCAGGATGAAATCGGTACGCCGTGGTGCGTCGTGGTAGATTTTGAAACTTTGGGTAACGAAGAAGGGAAAGAAGATTTGAAAGACACGGTTACCATCCGTGACCGCGATACGGGGGAACAGGCGCGCGTGGCAATTGGGGAACTGGTTGCGTATATTCAATCAAAAATGAACGCCTAACAAATCCGCCTACGGGCGGATTTGACTTTGCCCGACTTTGCGCGTAGGGTGTCATTAAAATTATTGTGATGAGCAAGAAAACAATATTAGTCATAACGCTTGCAGATGAATCGAATTGCAAAACAATGGAATATTTCAAGGATGTTCTCCGTGAACACCTTGAAAAAGTTATATTCCATTACCGCCGATGCAAGGATTTCAAGCCGGTCGAGGACGAACTGAGGAAGCGCCCGCATGCGGTTCTCATTGACGGCAGATTGGCGGACGGCCGGTTCAAGGAATGGGATTATGCGGATATTACCGCAACCATGACCCGTTTCGATATGCCTATGAATTTGTTTTCGTTTGCCGAGCGGATTAAGTTGCCAGGAATTGTATTCATCGAAAAGTCCATGGCTGAATTTATTGCCGAACAATTGGCCTGAGGTATCCTCAGGCTTTTTTATTGAAATAAAAAGCATGCCTAAACATGCTTGGGTATTTTGGTAATAATGACGAAACTGTATATTTGTGTCTCTTCATTAAAATCAATGTAAATAAGCTCAGATTCATCAATCACCATCTTACTGAAACCCCACTTGATTTGTTGATTACCTGCGAGTATTGGTTGTTCAAGTAATGATTTAAAGAAAAGGGTACCTATGTTGCAAGGAGAGGTGTAAATTTCCGTGTTGATTTTGAAATTATAGGCATCTTCGTGTACATCCATAAACCCCCAACCTTTTTTCTTTAATTTTTTCGCAAGATCGCGGATTATTTGGGGAGCAATTTTTTTCCAATCCCAAGCGGGCACCATGCTTTCCAGGTCGCTTGCAGCGATGATTGCGTGAGTAACACTAAAGGTTGATTTTGATTGTTCATCAAAATAACGAAGGATTTTTCTATAGTCCTGATCCCTAACAGGTTCGAATCGCTTCTGTTTTGTACGTGGCATTGCAAAAGTTTTCTGCAGATTATCATTTATTAGAAACACTGTCAAGTATTTCTATTTGCTATAATTATTTCTATGAAACCCAAAATAAAAAAACTGTCCAACGGCCTGCGCATCGTTACCGTTCCCATGCCGGATAATCCGACGGTGACCGTCATGGTGATGGTCGCAGCCGGAACGCGGTACGAGACGGCGGCGAACAACGGATTGTCGCATTTTTTGGAGCACATGTGTTTCAAGGGAACCAAAACGCGCACGAACATTCAGATTGCCTATGAAATGGAGGCGATGGGCGCGGAATCTAATGCGTTTACGAGTTATGACTATACGGGTTACTACGCCAAAGGGCGCAGCGAGCTGTTTCCGAAGCTGCTTGACCTGGTGTCAGACATTTATCTGCATTCCACGTTTCCCGAATCCGAAATTACCAAGGAGGCAGGCGTGATTACGGGTGAAATCGACATGATCGAGGATGCGCCGCAGTCGCGCGTCGGGTATCTGTTTTTGGAATCGCTGTATGGCAATCAGCCGGCAGGCATGCCGATTTTGGGCACCAAAGAAACGGTGCGGTCGTTTACACGCGATGATTTTGTGAACTATCACAACCAGCATTATATCGCCGAGAAAACGGTAGTTGTCGTCGCGGGAAATGTCAGTCATGCCGACGTTGTCCGCCGCGTCGCACGCGCGTTTGCGGAAATTAAATCAGGCCGCGCCATTGCCAAGAAAAAAATTGCGAAATCATCGGGGCCGCGCGTTATGGTGCGCAATAAAAAAACCGACCAGGCGCATCTGGTCATGGGCTGCCGCAGCCTGCCGACAGGTCATCCGGACGAACCGGCGTTTGCCGTCATGACGGCGCTGTTGGGGCAGGGTTCCAGTTCGCGATTATTCATCAAACTGCGCGAGGAGATGGGTGCGGGATACTACGTTTTTGCGTCACATACCTCGTCTAATGATTCCGGAGAATTTGATATTTCCACAGGAACGGACCCGGCGCGCGTGCCGGAAATCATCCGCGCGATTCGCGGCGAGATACAGAACATCCGGACAGATCTGGTATCTGCCGAGGAACTTGCCAAAACCAAGGAATATTTGATCGGCCGCATCGTCATGGGCCTGGAATCGTCCGATGCGTTTGCGCACTATGCGGGCGTACGCGCGGTGCTCGGGCGCCCGATCAAGCCGCTGGCTGCGGTAGAGCGCGATATCCGGGCGGTCACGGCCGCCGACGTGCTCCGGGTTGCGAAAAAATACCTCAAGAATGGCCAGCTGCATCTGGCGGTTATGGGGCCCCATGATGATATCGGCGAAATTGACCGTGCCATGCGCGAATAGCGCATCTGGCGCGGTTTTCGATTACTTGATACTATAGCGGTATGGAACACCGTACCGTCACCATTACGGCAAAATCTATCTGGACCATCCTTGCGTTCGCAGTCGGGGTATTTGTCGCTTGGAAATTGAAAAATTTCCTCATGGTGATTCTGGTCTCGGTCATCATTGCTTCGTTCATCGAGGCGGGGACGAAACTGACGAAACGCATTCGCATCCCGCGCGTACCATCCGTGTTTTTGTTCTACTTGATTGGCATGGGAATGTTGTTTGGCGTGCTCTATTTGGTTGTGCCGCTGTTTTTGCATGAAATTTCGGACTTCATCGACCTGTTTCCGAAAAATTCGACATTCGTGCAGATCGTTGCGCCGTTTGCCGACAATGGATTTTCAAGTGCGACGCTTACCGAACTTCTCAAGAACAATAATTTGCTGTCGAGCGCCGGAGCATTTACCCAATCGTTCAAAGGCATTTTCGGCAGCCTGCTCAATGCGCTGCTCGTGCTCGTCATTTCGTTTTACTTGTCCATCCAGGAGCGCGGCGTGGAACAGTTTTTGCGCGTAGTGACGCCTGAAAAATACGAGGAATATGTGGTTGACGTATGGCAGCGCACCGAGAAAAAAATCGGATACTGGTTCGGCGGACAGATGCTCGTTGCGTTGCTGGTCGGATTGGTGACGTATATCGGACTCGTGCTTATCGGGGTGCCGTACGCGCTCATCCTTGCGGCGCTGTCGTTCGTGTTTGAATTCTTCCCGTTTGGTACCGTACTTGCACTTGCGCCTGCGGTGGTGCTCGGGTATTTCGGCGGGGGATTCTCGCTCGCGCTTCAGATTTTCATCCTCTACGGGGTGATTCATTATGTCGAGGCATATTTCCTGCAGCCCTACATTTTGCACCGCACGATCGGCATGCCGATGCTTGTCATCATTTTGTCGGTCATTGCGTGCTTCGAATTGTTCGGCATCATCGGGGTATTGATCGCCATCCCGATTGCCGTACTCATCCTCGAGCTCATCTACGACCAGGGCATGGGCAAGTTGCGGCGGAAATTGCCACAGGGGTAAACCCCTGTTTTTTCTTGAAAAAAGGGCGTTTTTCCTGTACTGTGACCCTATGTCTGACAAAAAGCCTTTCTATATAACGACGACGCTGCCGTACGTGAATGCGCCGCTCCATATCGGGTATGCGCTCGAGGCGATTCGCGCTGATGTTGTCGCTCGCTCAAAAATGCTCGCGGGGTACGATGTATTTTTTAATATCGGATCTGACGAGCATGGCCAAAAAATCCACCAAGCAGCACAGGATGCCGGTATGGATACTCAGGCGTACGTAGACCAAACCGTTGATACGTTTAAATCGCAAATTGCTTCGCTTGGTCTGCATCAGGATGCGCATTTTATTCGCACTACCGACAAGCACCATGAGGCAGCCGCTCAGGAATTTTGGAAGCGTGTTGCCAATAACGGATATATTTACAAGGATTCCTATAAAGCGAAATATTGTGTCGGATGCGAAGAAACAAAAACAGATTCTGAGCTCGAGAACGGCAAATGCCCGCTGCATCCCGGTCGTGAAATTGAATACATCGAAGAAGAAAATTATTTTTTCAAATATTCCGCATTCACAGAGAAGCTTCTGGAATTCTATGAACAACATGCGCATTTTGTCGTACCTGAATTTAGATTCAACGAGGTTCGTGAATTTGTAAAGCGCGGCCTCGAAGATTTTTCAATTTCCCGCAACAAAGAAAAAATGCCATGGGGCATTCCGGTGCCCGGTGACGATAATCAGGTGATGTATGTTTGGTTTGATGCGTTGGTAAATTATATTTCAACGTTAGGGTGGCCGGATAACGAGGGGGCTTTCGAGAAGTACTGGACGCTCGGTACGCCGACTCAGTATTGCGGTAAAGACAATAATCGATTTCAATCTGCTATGTGGCAAGCAATGCTCATGGCGGCAGAACTTCCCAACTCGCAACAAATTATTATTAACGGATTTGTGACAGGCGAGGGTGGAATCCGCATGTCAAAATCCCTGGGAAATGTCGTTGATCCGCGCGAAGTGGTTGCCGAATACGGCACTGATGCGCTGCGCTATTTCGTGGTGGGCGAGGTTTCGATGTTCGAGGATTCACCGTTTACGATGGAGCGGTTCAAGGATGCCTACAATGCCAAACTTGCCAACGGATTAGGAAATTTGGTTTCCCGCACCATGAACATGATCGTATCGTACGGCGTGGACATTTCAGGGGTAACGTTTCCAGAATTTTCCGACATTGCGCATCCGGGGTACGAGACGTTTGAACTGAACAAGGTCTGCGATGCCATTTGGGACGAGGTGCGCGAACTGGACGGCTATATTGCCGAACAGGCGCCGTTTAAAAAAGTAAAAACCGATCCGGACGGGGCGCATGCGGATTTGAAACATGTTGCACAGGGACTCGCAAGGATTTCAGTCGCGCTCCAGCCGATTATGCCTGAAACCGCAGACAAAATTCAGGAGCTGATCAAAAACAAGCAGAAACCGGAGGCGCCGCTTTTCCTGCGCAAGGAATAGTATGCGTATGATATAATGAAAGTATTAAGAGCTTATTTTTCTAAAATACTATGGTCAACCCCTACGTAAACAACATCGAATCTGAAACGCTCGGCAATGATTATTTCCGCAAGGAAATTTTCACTGGCGAACATATGCAGCTGACGGTCATGGCGATTCCGGTCGGCGGCAATATTGGCATGGAAACCCATCCGCATACGGATCAATTCCTGCGCGTGGAACAGGGAACCGGCAAGGTCATTTTAGGCGGCGTGGAACATGACGTCATGGATGATTTCGCCATCATTATTCCCGCAGGCGTAGAGCACAATGTCATCAATACCGGCGACATTCCCATGAAGCTCTATTCCATTTACACCCCGCCGAACCATCCGCAGGGTACCATTGATAAAACCCAGACTGACGCGATCGCTCGCGAGGAGGCAGAGGGCCACCATTAATCCCACAGGGGATTTTTTGGTTGCCAAATAGCCCATAACCCGATACAGTAGCGCTATGCAGTATGTCGATATCCATTCCCATTTGAATCTCGAGCCGTTGTCAGAGCGCAAGGATGAAATCATGGCGCGCATGCGGCAAGAAGGAGTAGCAACCATCACCGTTGGAACGGGACTCGCTACGTCATGCGACGCAATTGCGATTGCCGAAGCGTATCCCGAATGTTTTGCCACGGTCGGCATTCATCCGACCGATTCCGAAGAGCCGTTTGACGCGGCCGTGTTTCGTGAACTTGCCCGCCACCCGAAAGTTGTGGCAATCGGCGAGACGGGGCTCGATTATTTCCGAGACCAAACCGCGGAAACCAAAGCCAAACAAACCGCGCTGTTTCATGAACATATCGCGCTTGCCCAAGAGGTCGGCAAGCCGCTCATGCTCCATGTCCGCGCATCCAAGGGATCCGATGATGCGTACTATGACGCGCTTGCGATTTTGAAGGACCAGCAGTTCAGCGGGAAAGCCAATTTCCATTTTTTCAGCGGATCCAAGGCGTGCATGCTCGACATCATTGCGGCAGGGTACACGGTTTCTGTTGATGGGCCGATTACCTTTACGACTGATTATGATGACATGATCCGCGCGTGCCCGATCGAATCCATCATGATCGAAACGGATGCGCCATTCGCCGCGCCGAAACCTTACCGCGGCCAACCGTGCGAACCGTGGATGGTTATCGAGGTTGCTAAAAAGATTGCTGAACTGAAAGGATTAGACTTGGGGGTGGCTCAAAAGCAGCTTCTAAAAAACACCCATGACTTCTTTGGAATAGAGGTGTAGACCATGCCGGTATGAATCCAAATTCTAACAAACGAGGTCTTGTTACAGGACTTGTTATTTTAGTAATTATTTTGATGGGAGTCATTGCGTTTTTGTTGCTTCGTAAACCAGCTACAAATCCATCGGTAGATGGCGGATTTAATTCAGACGGGCTTCATCAGTCAAATCAAAACTCTCAGACGCCGGCAACAACAAATTCTCAGACGGTTCTTGTTACAAAATACGAAGATACTCCTGAATCAAAGGTCGTCAAAGAAGAATCGCCTGCATACTTAGTTGCTTTCGAGAAACGGTCTGATGGATACTACTATCTCAGCTTTGATTATGTTCGTTTTGATAGTGATAAACCTGGGCCAGTTACGCCTATTAATGACAATCCTAAAATTAGGACATTTCGCGCACCAGCTAATTTAACGGTAGGATATAATTTTACCAATACGTTCGAGGGAGATGATTTTTATGATTTTGTTGTGTACCAATCCATTTTAAAGAAAAAAGGAAATTACTACTGGAATCCTACGATTCAATCCAGCTCGTATCAACACAATGGCCTTTATGATGTATACATTGAAAATGGCATGGTGAAAGAATTGTACGAAGTGGGTGATTTCACGGAAGCGCAAGGGACCTAGACTTCCTGGCTGTCTTATGCTATCATAATGTCACCAAACAGGGTTGAAAAACCTTGTTTTATTATCAAATTAATCTATGGAGTTTTCCTGTTTTTTTCAGGGAAACTTACAATCCATGGCAAAAAAGGCAACCAAACCAGCCTCGAGCGAAACCCTGGAACCGAAAGTTTACGAACTCGGTTACCTAGTGTCACCAGCCGTTCGCGACGAGGACCTTGCAGCGCGCATTGACGAGCTCAAGGCTACTCTTACCACGCTTGGCGCAGCCGTTATTTCCGAAGGACAGGCCGAATTCATCGACCTGGCATACGAAATGGCGCGCGTCATCGACAACAAACGCATCCGCTTCAATCAGGCGTACTACGGATGGCTCAAATTCGAGCTCGACCCGTCACGCATGAACGAGCTCAAGGAACTGCTTGACCGCAACGTATCGCTCGTGCGCTACCTGCTCATCAAGACGATCCGCGAAAATACCGTCATCGGCAAAAAACCGCTTGGCAAGATTTTGAAGGCCGGCAAGCGCGAAGCGGTCGTTGAAACCGACCTTGCTCCCGAAGAAGCCGAAGCCGTCGAGGAATCTGCCGACGCACCGGTTGCTGAACCGGAAACGCAGGAATAATTTTTATCAAGGAAAGTTCAAGAAATGCTCAAGCGAGTGTTTCGCGGAACGATGCGCGTGATATAATCATCGTGTTATCCGCACTTAATTTTCTCATCTTTTATTTATGTATATCAACAAGGCTATCATCTACGGAAATTTGACTCGTGATCCCGAACTCAAGGTCATGCCCTCGGGCAACAAAGTGGTGAATTTCACCGTTGCCACGAATCGCACCTGGAAAGACGCATCAGGCAAGAAAAACGAAGCTGCTGAATATCACAATGTGACGTTCTACGGCAAGCCTGCTGAAATCATCGCCCAGTACATGCGCAAGGGTTCAACCCTGTACGTCGAAGGACGCCTCACGACCCGTTCATGGGACGGCGCCGACGGACAGAAACGTTACCGCACCGAAATTATCGGTGAAACGTTCCAGTTCGGACCGCGCACCGCACCGTCGGTACCCGGCGGCGTATACCGCGCACCGGAATCATCAGGACCTGCCGCTCCGGATACGGACGACATGCCTGACGTGGACACGATCGAATATCCATCGGATGATATCAACCCGAATGATATTCCGTTCTAATGTATGCAGTGCTATTTCAAATCAAACAACATTCAGCATATTGACTACAAGGACATCGAAATTCTCCGCAAATTCCTCGCGCCGTCTGGCAAAATCATGCCATCGCGCCGCACGGGCGTTTGCAAGAAAAACCAGCGCAAGCTGGCGACGGCCGTCAAGCATGCTCGCTTCATGGGATTGCTCCCGTACATCGAAGCATAGTAAAAACTCCCGCACTTGTGCGGGGGTTTTGCGCCGGCAGCTTCCTTTAATGGAAATATATTGCCAACACATTGTTATTAGCTGCGTCCACCTTCCTAACCAGCCGATAGGTTGAACCGTTTCTGAAAAGTTCGTAAACCCCGCTGTATATTTTTAGGGGATTGTTAGCAGCTCCATTGAACAATCCTGGCTTGTTAAAATTCAACAGAAACATGGTCTTGTTTTCGTCTAAGCCTTCCATGGTAAAGCAGTACAGGGATTTGTTGCTCCAGGTATGAAGTAGGGACATGGGCGGATTGGGACGATCGCCAGTGTATGTCTTTGGCTCAATGGTCATACCACCATCGTCAGCATACATAATTTGTTTCGTAATGTTTGCGGTGCCATTGATCACCAGCGAGTCCAGTACTGCCGTATCGGGCAAGGGAGGGGTTTCAATAGTTACCTCTTTCTTGCAGGAGGTTAATAATGTTGCGCCAGTTGTTAGCGCCAACAAAACAATAAAAATCACTTGTCTGTTCATGTTCGTTTGATTGGTTATAGAATAAATGTCTGAGTACATATTATCACATGTTTTATATTATGTCAATAAACATAATTTCCCCACCTGTTTGGCGGGGAAATAAAATGGTTGGCTATTGTGCTACATATAGACAATAACGCAGTAGGCAATACCAAAAACAGTGGTCAGGCACAGCGTGCCCATGCTTACGAGTTGGAATTTGCTCATGGGAATATTTGGTTTTGGTTATTAATTTTTTGCCTTGAAATATATGGATATTTCATGACTTCTGTTAGTGATGACGGAGCAGGGGGCAATATCTTACACATCACCATAAAATCTTTATTTTGCAATGGTTAAATAAAAAGCAGCCATGACAGGCTGTTTTTTTATTATGCTTTCTCGCTGCGGCCTACATAATCGCCGGTTTCCGTGTTTACGGTCACGAGGTCGCCCTCGTTAATGAACAAGGGAACATTGATTTCGGCACCGGTTTCAAGGGTTACGGTTTTCATCGCGCCAGACGACGTGTCACCTTTGACGGCCGGAGCAGCCTCGGTAACCTTCAAATCCATTTTGATCGGAATGTCGATCGTGATGATTTTTTCTTCATCGGTGTCGTCATTCGTCCAGACAATGGCGTTATAAACATCGTTTGGCTTCATCCAGTTTGCCTTGTCGGCAATCAGATCGGCGGGAATGGTGAATCGTTCCGCAGGTTTGTTGTCAGGATGGAACCAGAATTCGCCTTTCTGGGCATAGATGAATTTCACGGGCTTTTTTGCGATATCTGCCTCGTCGATTTTATCCGATACTTGGAATGAATGTTCCACGACACGGCCATTCAACAGGTTCTTCAATTTGGTCGCATTCACCGGCTTGCGCTGCTGTTTGCGGAACACGTGGGAAGCCAATACTTCGTAAGGCTCTCCTTCGTGCATGATGATTTTGCGGACGGTTGCTTCGTTGTATGCCAACATAAAAACAATAATGGGGGATAACTGATAGTGGGTAGATAGTAGCACTTTTTGCCCAAAAAACAAGGCCGCGCAGGGCGGTCTAGTCTTCGTCGAGCTCTTCGTCATCAGGCATGAGCCAATTGCGCATGCGTTCAAATAAGCCTGGTTTTTTTTCTGGGCTGTTCGGGTGATGAGCTACGGGTGGCCAATGCCTGATAGATGTAGTTTTCTGCACAGGCTTTTCCTGAGGAACAGTCACCATTTCTGGATTGTGTTTGGGTGGATGGTCGAATGTATCAATAATGCCACTATCGCCAAGCGCGACCGTCTCGACCGTTCCGTTTCCTGCGGCAACTTCTTGTTCAAGTATCTTTACAATTTTTGCCCGATCAGGAGTGCCAAATGTTTCGATAAATTTTTTATCTTCGAGGTGATTGGTACGGACAATGTCGTCAAAAGTTAAGTCATCAATATTCACTGGGTCCACGATTCCTTCGAGGGGAAGATCTTCGGGAATATGAAAGTCTTCTCGAATCATGTCTTCGCGTTCTGCATCAGGTACAAGATCCAGATGGGGCAATGTCTCGAGTGGAGAGCTGCGGGATCGCTTCCGCGTAGGTTTCGTGGAGGTACTCTCTTCAATTATTGGCAGTTCGGAAGCGGGCATATTTTTTTTCTTGCGAGGAGCACGTTCTTTTTTTGCGGGAACATCACCACTTGCTGGCGTTTCGATGGTTGCTATTTTTGCTGCACGTTTTTTCTTCTCTGGTTGTGGAGTAAATTCAAGATTCATACTGGTAGTGTATCAAACAAATTTGTAATTACGCAAACAAAAGGCCGGATTATTCTTCCGGCGCCTCGTTTTCTTCCTTGTCGGCAACGCCTGTAAATGACAGTTTACCGGATTTCATCGCAGACTCGATTTCCTTTAGGAGTTCGCTGCGGACGGATTTGTTCGCCTTGTCGCGCAAAAACGTGCGCGCTGCGTCGTAGCCGCGCCCGATAGGGGTCTTTTCGCCCTTGCTTGAACGATAACTGAACGATGCGCCTGACTTTTCAATGAGCCCGAACTTTTCGCCAAGCGCGAGCATTTCGCCCTCGGCAGAGATGCCTTCGTTGTAAATAATGTCGAATTCCGTCTGTTTGAACGGGGCAGCGACCTTGTTTTTTACGACTTTGACGCGCGTGCGCGATCCGACTACGTCGTCGCCTTTCTTGATCTTGGCGATGGTGCGAATGTCGATGCGCACTGATGTGTAAAACTTGAGCGCCTTGCCGCCCGGGGTCGTTTCAGGATTGCCGAACATGACGCCAATCTGCATGCGGATTTGGTTGATGAAGATCACTACTGTTTTCGTTTTTGAAACGAGTGCTGTCAATTTGCGCAGGGCCTGTGACATCAATCGTGCCTGTTTGCCGACATGGTGCGCTCCCATTTCACCCTCGATTTCATCTTTGGGTGTCAGTGCCGCGACCGAGTCGATGATAATGACGTCAATTTTACCTGAACGCACCAATGTTTCAGCGATCTCGAGGGCTTGTTCGCCGGTATCCGGCTGGGAAATAAGCAATTCGTCGATGTTGACGCCCAATTTGCGGGCATATTCAGGATCCATGGCATGTTCCGCATCGATGAACGCGCAAATGCCGCCCTGTTTCTGGGCTTCGGCGATAACATGGAGCGTGAGCGTCGTTTTACCCGATGATTCGGGGCCGAAAATTTCGACGATGCGCCCGCGCGGCAATCCGCCGACGCCCAGCGCATGATCGAGTCCGATCGATCCGGTCGGAATGACGCCGATGTCAACCTTGGGCTGTTCGCCGAGTTTCATAATCGCGCCTTCGCCGAATTTTGATTGGATCATTTTAATGGTACTCGACAAGTCTCCGGATGATCGGGGTTCAGCTTTTTTCTTGGGCATAAAATATAAATAAATAGTATGAGTGATGAGTAAGAATCGACGAGGGTAGTATAGCGCCCGGGTTTCAAGAAAAACTCAAGAAATTAGAGGTTGCCGGGGTAGGGCGGGACATTGGCCGTAAATGTGCCGCCTGGATTTTCAGACAGCATGATCGCGTAGTTTTTCGTCTCGGTCTTGCCGTAGCGATCCGTTGCGGAAAGCGTGATCAGGTTGTAACCCGGGGACAACAATACGCGGTCGTTAAACGAGCCGTCCGGGGACGTGGGAACTGGTGCGCCGTTAATGATCAGATCCTGGGCGTGTGCGGCCGTACCGTTGAGGGCGATGAGCGGGTCATTCAAAACCGTTCCGTTTTTCAGTGTGTCGATCGAAATCGAGGGGCCGTGGATGACGGGGTACATTTTGAGGGCCACAAATCCAAGGAGTGCAATGAAGGGAACTCCGTACCAAAGTTTTTTCGAAACTGATTTCTGGGAATGAGATTGCATGCGGTTCTGACTCTTCAGGAATGGGGACCGGCGGCCGTTTCTTGCCAAGCTCCTCTCGCCTCGATTTTTTAACTCGCTCGGACGACAGCAATCCAACCTATGGACGTACTGGTACGCTCAAACAGAAAAAATCTCGGCTGCGAGGACTTGGCGTCGAAACGGCCGCCTCTACAGACATGTCTGACATCAAGGATCTTAGTAACTCTCTTCTTATTATATCGCATCATCAGGGGAATCCTCAATGGTTGGGGATAAGTCCCCGGGCGCGGATCCGCCGCCAATGACTTCGCGCGGCTTGGCGCCGTCAGCCGGTCCTACGACGCCGCGCTCCTCGAGCATGTCGATCAAGCGCGCCGCTCGGGAATAGCCGATTTTGAGCTTGCGCTGGATGTAGCTCGTGGATGCCTTGCCGGCCTCGATGACGATCTGGCGAGCGTCCTCGTACAGTTCGTCATCATCGTCGCCTCCATCAAAACTTGCGGATGCGATGGACCGGTCATCGTCGAGCGTATCGCCGAGACTGATTTCATCCGGCAGGTTCTCGTTATGTTTTTTGATGAACGACACGACGGCCTTGACCTCTTCCTCGGTAACGTTGGCGCACTGCATGCGTTCCGGCTTGGACATGTCCGAGCCCTGAAACAGCATGTCGCCCTTGCCAAGGAGCGATTCGGCGCCAGGTGCATCCAAAATCGTTCGGGAATCAATCTGGGATGCTACCTGCAAGGCGAGGCGCGACGGAACGTTTGCCTTGATGAGGCCGGTAATGACGTTGACCGACGGGCGCTGCGTCGACAGGATCAAATGGATGCCGACGGCGCGGGACATCTGGGCCAGGCGCACGATGCCTGATTCCAGTTCGCGCGGATAGGCCTGCATGATGTCGGCCAATTCGTCGATGAGGATGACGATGTAGGGCATGCGTTCGGGTTGTTTGCCTTCTTCGGCCTTGATTTTGCCCGCATCCAATTTGTCGCGGTAGGAACCGATGTCGCGGCAGGAATTTTTCTCAAGGATGTCGTAGCGGCGTTCCATTTCCTTGGCGGCCCATTTCAATGCCAGGACCGCTTTCTTCGGTTCCTTGATAACCGGGGTCAACAGGTGGGGGATATCATTATAAAGCGTGAGTTCCACGCGTTTCGGATCCACCAAAATGAAGCGGAGATCCTCGGGTCCGTTTCTATACAGGAGTGAAAGAATGACATTGTGAGCCGTCACCGATTTACCTGACCCGGTCGTACCGGCGATCAAGAGGTGAGGCATTTTTCCGATATTGGAATAATACGATTTGCCCGTGACGCCCTTGCCGAGTGCGATCTGGAGCCGGTTCGGCGAGTTCTGGAACGCTTCGTCGTCAAGGAGCGACCCAAGGCCGACCATGGACATGGACCGGTTGGGAATTTCAATACCCACGAGTGATTTTCCGGGGATGGGTGCCTCGATGCGAATCGGATGCGCCGCAAGCGCGAGCGCGAGGTCGGACTTGAGCGCGGTGATGCGTGACAGCTTGATGCCCTCGGCCGGTTTTAGCGCGTAGCGGGTAACCGTCGGTCCGATCGATACCTCGTCCATTTCGACATCGATGCCAAAGTTAAGGAGCGTTCGCTTGATCAGGTTGGCGTTAGCCTTGATGTCACCCACGGACGGTTTGCCTGAACTTTTCTGGAGCAATGAAATGGGCGGGTATTCGTAAGTTTCAGAATAGGCGGCAGGCGTTCCGATGAAATCCTCGTCCGCATCCTTGGATTTTTTAGCGGGTTTTACCGGTTCGGGATCCTCGGGTGCCTCATCATCGTTAGATTGGGGGAGCGGAATCGGTTCAGGTTTTTTGACAGGTTCCTGGTCGGCCGCCGCGAGCTCCTCGGCCGAAAATTTAATGGTCGTCGAACCTGGTTCGTCATCCTCATAGAATCGTTCCTGTTTTGCAAAAAGTTTCTTGAGAAATTCGGGAATGCCGAGTTCTTCGTTCAAAAGGACCAGGGTCGAGATCAGAGCGAGCGCCGCAAGGACGATGGCGCCGGCATAGACGTCAAAAATGTTTACGATCGCCGTGCCGACCCCGTAGCCGACAATCCCGCCACCCCGGAGGGTAGGCGACACGATCTGAATGAATCCCAATACGGATAACAAGAGTCCGCCACTTGCGGCGTATTCGAGCGGATGCCAGGATGCTGCATCGCTCTTCAGTTGGGAAATGCCATAGAGAGCAAGGAAAATAGGAACCAGTGCCGCACCCCACCCAAACAAATAGGCCAGGATTCGGTCGTACAGGAAATCCCCGGCCACCCCGGCTGCGCCGAACGCCCCAAGCGTGATGATGAGCGCCATCACCAAAATAACGATCGCGATCGCGGATCGTTTCAGGCGAGGGTGAAACGATGATCCAGAACTTTCTACCTCGCGGAGGGATTCTTTTTTCTTGGTGCGCGATTCGCGCGCCGACACAGGCTCTTTTTTAGGCATAATAATCAGGAGAAAACGTTACTAGTATATCAACCATTATTGAAAATACCAAGGAAATACAAGGATATTTTTCAAATCCTTGCCAAAACGACATGGGGGGTATAGGATGTCGTTTATAGTAATTTAAATGTCGTTTTGTACTATAAACGACATTTAAAACGACATGATATGATTCAAAACGACATTTCAAAACGACATCAAAACGACATAAACGACAAGTCGTTAAAAAACCTTGAAATGACAGGGATTTTCAGCAATCCCCTGGAACGGACGCTCCTGACCTATGTGCGCAAGATCGGGAAAATCGTATCGGCAATTTATCTGGTTACGGACGTCATGGACCAGACGCTCCCGCTTGCCGGTGCGCTGCGCAACCAGTCGCTTGAGCTCCTCAATCACAGTTATGGGGTAATGACGGGCGGCAAAATCGGTGCCGATGATTTGTCCCGAGTTTTGGTCAGGATTGAACAGGTCGTGACGCTCGTGGAAATTGGATCCATTGCACATCATATTTCTGCCATGAATGCGGATATCCTCATGGGTGAGATGGCTAAAATCAAGGAATTATTGTCGGTAGACATTCAGGCGGTCAAACGCCAGGAAAAAGCATTTGTTATCCACAGGCCGATGGCCGGTCAATCAATGATTCCCGATGGGGTCATTGCGGATAAATTATTTGATCAATTGGTAGAGCGCCATGAATCAAAACGACATCAAAACGACATCAAAACGACAATGGTTGCTCCACTTGCTCAAAACGACATTCAAAACGACAAATTAGAAAACAAAACGACATTCAAAACGACATCCGCCAACTGGCGGACAAACGACATCGATAGAAAGCAGGAAATACTTGGTATTATTAAAACTCGCCATAGTACCACCATGCAGGACATCAAGAACGCATTCAAAGAATATAGCGAGAAAACGATCCAGCGCGAGATTGCTACCTTGATGGAAATGGGACTGGTTCGCCGCGAAGGGAATAAACGCTGGGCAGTGTACCGGGCTGTATAGGATTGCCGCAAGATAGGCGGCCGAGCGACCGGGGTATGAAAGTAGCTTGAAAGGATAACAGGATATAAGAATCAAAAAAAGACCAAGAGGTCTTTTTTGACGAACAATTTGACAATTTATATTATTAT
>CAYYES010000006.1:0-9801 GCA_964471025.1 uncultured Candidatus Saccharibacteria bacterium
ATGCGCCCAATAGTTCCGCGATGACCGCCACGGGAACGAACAAGAGCATGCCGATAAAAAATTTGTTCATGGGATCAGTGTAGCGAAAAACAGGAAAAATAAAAATGTAATAAAAACGCCGTACGGCGTTTTTAGTCCTTCGCATCAAACCCTAAATGTTCAAAGGCGCGTTTCGTTACCTTGCGGCCTTGGGGCGTTTTTTCCAAAAGTCCGGTCTGGATCAGGTAGGGCTCGATGACTTCCTCGATGGTGGCCTCCTCCTCGGACGTTGCGGCGGAAATGGTTTTCACGCCGACCGGGCCGCCGCCGAATTTTTCGATGATGACCGTCAAAATGTCGCGATCGGCAGGCGTGAGGCCGAGCTCGTCGATGCCGATCAATGCGAGCGCGCGCCGCACGACATCAACCGTGATGTCGGTGTTGTGCACCTGGGCGTAATCGCGCACGCGTTTCAAGAAATAGTTTGCGGTGCGCGGCGTCGATCGTGCGCGTTTCGCGATTTCCATGACCGCATCATCGGGAATCGCGATTCCCAACCTGCGGGCGGATCGTTTCACGATTTCAGCAAGTTCGGGATTGGTATAAAATTCCAAGCGGAATGTTCCGCCGGAAAAACGGCTGCGCAACGGCGCGGATATGAGAGCCATGCGCGTCGTTGCGGCAACTAATGTAAACGGCGGCAGTTCCAGTTGGATGGTGCGAGCACTCGGACCCTTGCCGATGATAATGTCGAGCACGCCTGATTCCATGGCGGGGTAGAGGACCTCCTCGATCATTTTGTTCAGGCGGTGGATTTCATCAATAAACACAATGTCGCCAGGCTGCAGGTTCGTCAGGATTGATGCCAGGTCGCCGACCTTTTCAATGGCAGGTCCCGAGGTGATTTTCATCTGCCGGCCGGTTTCCTTGGCGATCAAATGTGCCAAAGTGGTTTTCCCGAGCCCTGGCGGTCCGTAAAACAACAGGTGTTCGGCTGTGTGATTGCGCGATTGCGCCGCCGCAAGGAGGATGCGCAGGTTCTCCTTGATGGTGGACTGGCCGATATAGTCATCCCACGCCTGGGGACGCAGGTCCGCATCGAGGCTTTTTGTGGATAACGGTGTGGATAGTGGTTCCGACATGGGGACAGTATACCACAGTCGCAATTATGCGAAATTCTTGATATATCCTTATTTTACAACACAAAAATAATATTTTCCCCGGTGCGGGTTGGGTACCGAGGGGATACTTGACAAATTAAAATAATTTTGCTATACTGTGTTGCAATAAAATACTAAACACGATATTGTTATCCTTGTCGTTGTAATTCCAGGTCGCCCGATTCGTCATCATTGAGGTTCGGGCCGTTATTTGTTATCAAGGATTGTTCGAAAGTAGCAATCTCAAAGGAATGTGGATCTTCGCGGTCTTCGCGGGTACGTCGGAAGGATGTTCTGGGACTCCAGCTTGCACTGGTTTCCCCTGGGGCCCTCCTCACCGCTTACGCGCACTTTGCACTTCGTGTGTAAAATATTTCTTTGAGATTATTGCTTTTGAACAAGGGAACCCTAGGTGTGTAGCTGACAAAACAGCGAAAGCCTCCAAATGGGATAAAACATAAGGAAGGTGCGGATGCCCAAAATCCTTCACGTTGTTTATAAAGCACCCATTGATCAGCGTATCTCGAACAGATGCGCTTATTTTTTTTGATTTTTTTCAAAACAAAATAACGCCTCGGAATTCACAATGAATTCAGGCGTCATCGTTCAGCCAACTCTGTCGTACGGAATGTAGACTTCGCGGTCTGTGCAACTATCGTAGCACCGATTTTTTTACGCAGCCACTTCCGTTCGCAAGGATTGTATGGTGTTTCTGATTTTGCCGAGCTCTTCCGCAACGGAACGCTGCGGATTTTTTTGTTGTTCAGATTCTAGTGCGGCGAGCTCGTCTTTGACGCGGCTGATTTCATCGCGCACGGCGGCCGATGGATTGGATCCGGCAAACAAGAGTTCCACATTCGGCGTATGTTGTAAAATTGAAACAATCATTTCTTTGGCGCGCGCGATTTTATCCGCGATGCCGACCGAAGGATTTTTTTGCTGATGCTCCTCGAGGAGCTTCAGATAATCAACGAGCAAAATAATTTCCTCGGGATCGCTGCTTTCGGCAAAGGTGTTCCGGCTCGGCTCTTGCAATGAGCCCGCGCTTGCTGCAGGAGATTGTGATGGTCGTAGATCGTGATCATCACGACCCAGATCCTCGCGGCGTTGTGGGTTCATTGCAAGATCCTCGCCTGAATCCTGCAAGTCCTCGGTCAAATCTACGACCGATTGAATTTCTTCAAATGAGGTGACGCCGGTTACGATTTTAATCACCGCATCCTCGGCAAGCGTAAACAGTTTTTGGTGTTCTGCGGCGCGCTTGATATCGCGCTCGGTCGGCGCAGGATCCTGGATGGTGACGCGCGCCATTTCATCGTCCATCAAAATAACTTCATACAGTCCAACACGGTCCTTGTATCCCGTTTGATTACACGTTGCGCACCCGGATTCTGATGCAACATAGGTGACGAGTGGCATATCAGAGCGGATGTTATACGCGGCATAATCCTTGCCGATGGATTCGGCATGCGAAATGATCCCGCGCAGCGCATCTTCCTGTTCCGCAGTGAGCGGAGTTTGTTTCTTGCAATCAGGGCACAGTTTGCGCACCAAACGCTGTGCAATTGCAACGGTGAGTGCGTTGGTGAGGATTCCCGGCTGGATGCCAAGGTCAAGCAAGCGGGGGATGGTACCTGCGGCGTTGTTGGTGTGAAGCGTTGAAAACACCATGTGGCCGGTGAGTGATGCGTTCACGGCAATGGTTGCGGTTTCCTTGTCGCGGATTTCGCCGACCATGATGATTTCAGGGTCTTGGCGCAATGCCGCGCGCAATCCGGCCAAGAAATCGAATCCTTTTTCGTGCGACACTTGTTCCTGGGTGATGCCGGGCAAATGGTATTCAATCGGGTCTTCGATCGTGATGATTTTTTTCTCGGGCGAATACACTTTTTTCAAAAATGAGTAGAGGGTCGTGGTTTTACCTGATCCAGTCGGACCGGTCGTCAAAATCATGCCATTGGGTTTTGCGATTTCCCGCTCGAGTATTTTTAACAACTTCGGCTCGATGCCGAGTTTTCCGAATTCGACGGCCAATCCCTCGGGATTCAAAATACGCATCACGATTGATTCGTTGTACGCGCCCGGCGCAACCGCGACGCGCACCTCCATTTCCTGTTCCTTGTAGAAAATGGTGAATCGTCCGTCCTGGGCCGTTTCAGTAATCGTCAATTTCATGCCCGCAATGAACTTCATGCGGTTGAGGAGTTTTTGGTAGAGCGCGGGGTCAAGCTGGGTGATTTCCTGGAGCACGCCGTCCTCGCGGAATCGCAAACGCGCAAATTTTTCCTCGGGTTCGAAATGGATGTCGGATGAACCGAGCGCGATTGCGGAACCGAAAATGGTTTCAAGTACCTGAGACACTTGATGTGAGTCTTTTGCTGCGAAAATGGCATCAAGGCGCTTCTTGATATCATCATTGGAATGAATCTCGGTTGCAATGTGCTGCAAATTTTCATCATTAATATCGATCAGCCCGCCGCGCGATACGGTTGTTTGCGACAAATCGGCGTAGCGCGCCCAGGCTTTTTCCAAACTGCGGGACGAAACGAGCGACAGATTGGTTTCGTAGCCCATCGTTTCCAATCGGGACAATTCCGCAACAGCGGCCGGGTTCGACGGCGATTTTACGGCAACCTCGAGTTTTTTTCCGACCATAGCGAATGCGGCCATCTCGGCCTTGTGGGCGGTCGCATCATCAATCAGGCGCAGCGCGTCGGTGTTGATGGTTTCGTTGGTCAGGTCGCGGTAGGGCAATCCCACGATGGTGGCGGTGTTGCGCACCAACGCCTCCTCCTCGGCCGCGCGCAAATCCGCAAGGAGCTTGTTTTGTTCATCCGTCTGATAAGTGACCATAGTTGCCATACAGTATATATGATTGCGATTGCCGTACCTAGCAATTTCAAGGATATTCGGGGATTTTCACGTGCCTACTTACTCGATCTGGGGCGAACCAGAACACACGGCCAAGGCCTTGACAAATAATGACGATTATGATAGGATGGTGACAAACGAGAGAATCAACAATTTTAAATAAACAAATCAAAAAGTTAAGAAATATGAAACCAAAACTAACAATTTTGGCAGCTTTAAGTACGCTGCTCTTTACAACTATGTACGGCCAGAATCATTTCGAGGCCATGAACCTACAGGCTCACAGCAACCGCAAGGTAACAACCATTGCAGAAAAAAATGCCCTTCGTGACGAAGGGGCATTACCCGCTGCGACGGAAAAAAACCCCTGCGCAAGCTTGGTTGTTGTGAAAGCAGCAGCCATGAAAGCCGGTGCAGCGGTGCGGACCGGAGAAATCCAGGCCGCAAATGTCGTTAACCAAACCGTAGGGTTCTGGAAGAGTACCTCTACAGGTATTATTCCGATCGACTGGAACAACTTTTCAAAAATCCAGAGCTATCTGGACGGAAAAGTAATCGAGATTAACCTCGATTTCGGCCCCGGCCAGAAAGGTAAAATCTCGGGTTCCGTTTGGAACCAGGGAAATACCCAGCTGCAGGGTTTTGGGTATGATGATGCTGAAATCAAAGGTGTACACGCATGCTTTGCGTGGGACCTTCGATCCAGTTACGGAGACAAGGCCTTGTTCCCATTCATGTTGCGCGACTGCAACAATGTTTTAGGGGCAAACCTCATCCTTTCCTACCGGAACGGCAGTACCACGATTGCAAGTGGTACCTCTGATGATCAGGCGACCGCCGGAAATGGCTCCACGCCAGATCAAAGCGACGCCGAAGATGTTAATAATGGTGGAAACGACCAAGCCGATGACGCAGAGAATATCCAAAAGATCATTCAAAGCTCTCCGGATGGTAAAAATGTTTTCATTATATATAACACCTCAAAGTCCGAGGGTTCCCGCTCGTCATCAAATAACACAACCAACGGCGGCGCTGCGACAGCACCACCCCAAATTGTGTATTTGACTCCTACGCAACAACAAGGTCAGCAACAGTCTAGTGGCGGTGGCCAAATTACCTGGCAATCAGGTACCATAAGTCGTCCGATTGATTTGATTGACCCAGCATTGCTGCGCCAGTCGCAACAGTCGCAGGTAACCACTACTACAACAACCGGAACGGGCTCCAGCGGTATTGCATGCACTACTTGCAATAGCGTGTGGAATCGTGAGGATGTGGCTTACACCGAGAGCAAGCTCAACAATATTGATAATCGCATGGCGATTAGCAATGAGTTGGACCGCAAACAGCTAAGACACACCAAATCAATCGAGGCCGGGGTGTGGCTTGGGAACATTCTTCATGGCGCCGAATTCCTTGGGTTGGATAATGTGGTGCAAAATGCACTGCACACCAACGCCACGGTAAACGTTCGGCAGATTGCAAACTTGCAAAATATTGCTTCTGACGGACAGCCATCCGATTTTCCAAACGGGCAAAACGAATGCCCTGCTGGAACAACATGGAACGGCTACTTTTGCCAGTAGTCGTTCATCTGGTAAAGCTTGCGTGAAAACAAGCTTTACCCTTTTATTGAACTTTCGAGAGCACTTCGAAAGTTCATCAAAGATTATTAATTTTTCACGAGAGAATTATGAACAAAACGCTCAAAAAATTTGGTATGGCGTTTATCGCATTGATTGCGGCTTTTGGCATTGCTGCTGACACCGCATTCGCTGCGACGACGACTATCAACCAGGCTTCCAACGACTTGAAAACGCTGCGCGTGTCGAACTATTCGGCAGCGCCGGGTTCAATGACCTGGAGCTCATCGGTAAATACATCAGCCGGACAGATTGTTTCGGTCGGCGTGTATTACCACAACACCGGGACGGCAACGGCACAGAACCTGCGCATCAAATTGTCACCGCAGACGAGCGGTTCCAACACGAACCATACGTTTTCGGTAACGGTTTCCGCAGACAATGCCAATGCCGTAACGGACTCCGCATCGGTGCACGTCATCAGCGGATCTGAATCGCTTACCTACATCCCAAGCGGCGTGTATTGGTATCCGAATCAGGCATGCAAAACGAACCCGAACTGCCAGTCAACCTCCTTGCCCTATGGCCAGGACGGATCTGAATTGTTCAACGGGAACGGATTGCGCCTCGGCGACATCGCCCCAGGTTGGTCAACACAGGGGGGTCTGACGGTCCAGTTCCGCGTCAGCGACGGCGGATCATGCAATGACTGCAACGGCCAGAAGCCTACGGTTACGACCTACAATTATTCATCGATCAACAACGAACTCGGCAACGTGACCCTTAATGGTTACTTCAATGCGCACGGGTATTCGGCAACCACCTGGTTCCAGTACAAGCGCAACGGCGACTCGACGGTTGATACGACCCACCAGCCGAGCGGATCAGGATCAGGCTCCATGATGAAAAGCCTTTCCGGATTGTCATCGGGAACGTACCAGTACCGCGCGGTTGCCAGCAACCAAAACGGCACGTCATACGGCGAATGGGTATCATTCACGATTGACCGCGGCGACTGCAACAACGATTGCGGCGGCAACGGCGGCACCCTCGACGTGGTGACGCGTTCAGCCGAAGACATCGACGAGGATTCCGCAGTATTGGTGGGTGACCTTCAGGATGTTGGCGACGGCAACGTCGAACGATGGTTCGAATGGGACACCAACCGATCTGATGTCGAGGATGGCGACGGGTCAACCCTGTCAGTATCCGGAGACACGGATAACGAAGGCGAATTTTCAAAGCGCCTCGGTAACCTCGACAACGGCCGTACGTACTATTTCCGCGCATGCGGACGTGACGACAACGGCGACGAGGATTGCGGCAGCGTAAAATCATTCACGACGGATGATAACGGCAACAACAACGACAATAGTGATTTGCCAGACATTACGACGCTCGGCGCGATTTCCGTAGGTTCTACGATCGCGACGGTGGACGGATATTACGATGCCAACGGATGCAGCGTGACGACGTATTATGAATACGGACGCACGTCATCATTGGGTTCACGCACATCATCAGTAAACCGCGGCACCGGTTCCGGTTCCATGGTCTACACGTTCACGGGCCTGTCATCAAACACGACGTACTACTACCGTGCTGTCGGTTCAAACTGCGAGGGAACATCCCGCGGTTCGACGCGTTCGTTTACGACGAGCGGGTCATCCGTAGTGAACCCTCCGGTCATTACCGGTACGGGAACGGGCAATGCGTTCATCCAGCTGACCATCGACAACCATCGCGACATCGTTCGTTCCAACACGGACATCGCGTATGACGTACAGTGGGGCAACGTGACGCGTTCGACGCTCAAAAACCTCGTGCTCCAGATCAATTTCCCCGACCAGATGGTCGTAGTTGATACGGACCGCGGTTCGATTACGCGCGACGGCCACCAGGTCATCGTGGAAATCGACGAGCTCGGCTCACTTGAAAAGGGCGACATGACGATCACGACGCAGACCAAGGGCAGCCTCAAAGACGGCGACCCGGTAGTCGCGCAGGCGATCATGGCGTTTGAAAATCCGAAAACGGGCGTTGCGGAAAATGCAATCGCGTACGATTCGGACGAATTTTCATCGCGTGCAGCTACGGGACTTGGCGCATCCTTGTTCGGTCTCGACTTCTTGCCGGGATCGCTCGCGGGATGGCTCTTGATCCTCGTGCTCATCCTCATCATCATCGTTTTGGCTCGTCATTTCATGGCGCAGAACCAGAACAAGGTGATGGTGAACACGAATCCGACGCCGGTTCCGCCGACGCCGGACGCTTCGGGGAACGACTATATCGTTTACCGACCTACGCCGAAAGGGTAATCGGTAAACCAAACGTTCTCTCGTGAGTGCTCTCGATCTGACAAAAACGCCTGTGGGCGTTTTTGCGTGCGTCATTATTATAAGCCCCCCCGCACTCGCACCATTCGCTCTCCTCGACCTTCTACCGGCCGTATGCTCGGCCGGACGGATCTCCGGGATCGAATGCGCGCGAGTGTGGGGCGGGTTCGCATCCTTGCCGAGGGATACGCGACCCTGCTATGCTCATGCCATGGAATTTTCACTGGATCAGCTTTCGGGTATTGCGAACCATATCCTTGATACCGCGGCGCAGCGCGTGTCGTCCGACCATGCGACCATGATCGCATTTTCGGGTGATTTGGGCGCGGGAAAAACGACCATGATCAAGGAAATCGCGCGACAGCTCGGCGTCAGTGACGATTTGCAGAGCCCGACGTTTGTGATTTACAAAATTTATAAAACCGGACCGGGTATGCCATGGAAAACATTGGTTCATGCGGACCTGTACCGCCTGGAAACCGCCAAGGAAATTTTTGATTTGGGGTGGCAGCAGCTGCTTGATGATCCGGACAATTTGATGGTCGTTGAATGGCCGTCGCGCGTGCCAGACGCTATCCCCGCATGGGCTGGGACGGTGACGTTGGAACATGCCCAGGGTGAAACGAGGAATATTGACATTTCTAAATAAATATTATAAAATGAAAAAAATTACATAACAATAAATGAACAGATATATGGCAGAAAAAATTATTGGCAGAATTCAAGATGCACATGGCACCATTACCGTTGTGATTGCTACGGCAGGACTCCTGTATGTATGCAACAAAGACTATGAAAGAAGTATCATCATTGAACTGTTGCCTGAAGATGAAATAGAAAAACAATTTCATGAAATCGAACGGTTTACTAAAACGTATTTCGGTGCAGATGCTAGGGCGACGCGCCTGAAAGGCGACGATGCAATAAGTCTGCGAATCGTTTCGCAGATAATGGACCATACGAAAGCCATGCATTTTCTGGAACAGCTCCAGGCGCATATGATGTCCGCAAGGATAGGTATTGCAGGGGGTGGCATCCATACCCAAGTAATGTAGGATTGTAACCATCAGAATTACAGCACCCATAACCGGGTGCTTGTTACTTGACAAATACATGAAATCTGCTATACTATACACATTGTTCATCTAAATAACTGTCATGCATCAAATGATTGCCCAGTTAAGCACTATGAACAATATCCCTGTCGTTTCTTTTATTATCAAGCCGCATGACTATAAACCCATCCAGGGCGAGTATGTCATGACGATGGTCCCATTCCGCAAGGAGGAGGCTCGTTGGTTTCAAGACCAAATTTCAGCCCACTTGCGCTGGTACTTCGGCATCATCCCGCCCCCTTGGGATGAATACGAGGGTGAATCCAAGCTGGTATTCACCTATCCAGGCTTGGTAATTACGGTCATCGGCCAGTGCTTAAGTGTGCTGAAACTGGTGATCGGAACCGAGCGAACAGTGGCTGCTGGTGCGTAGTCACGCATCGGCCCAGGCGCCCTTCTCTGAGGGGCGCTTTTTTCGTGCTAAACTACCTGGCATGACGGCCAAATCGACGGCACCAACCAAACGCTTGGTACTCCTGGATGCGCATGCGTTATTGCATCGGGCGTATCACGCGTTGCCAGAATTTACGAATTCCCGCGGCATCCCAACAGGCGGGCTGTTTGGCTATGCGTCGATGATCATCCGCATCATTGCGGATTGGAAGCCGGACTATATCGTGGCGTGTTATGACCTGCCGCAAAAAACATTTCGCCACGAGGCCTATGACGCCTACAAGGGAAAGCGCGCGAAAACCGACGATGCGCTGAAAATCCAGATCGAGGAGTCCCGCAGGATTTGCGATGCGTTCTGCATTCC
>CAYYES010000006.1:9901-25699 GCA_964471025.1 uncultured Candidatus Saccharibacteria bacterium
CGCTGAAAATCCAGATCGAGGAGTCCCGCAGGATTTGCGATGCGTTCTGCATTCCTATCTATGACCAACCCGGGTTCGAAGCGGATGATATGCTTGGCACCATTGTTGAACAATTGAACCCCCATACCCCTCCGTCACGGCCTACCCCAGCAAACAAAGATGGTTCGTCGGCCGCGACACCTCCCCTAAAAGGGGAGGATTCCGCAACGGGTGATCCTGTTGAAGTTCTCATTGCAACGGGTGATATGGATACCTTGCAACTGGTGCAAGGAAAAAAAGTTCGCGTGTTTACCTTGAAAAAAGGAATGAATGATACCGTGGTGTATGACGAGGATGCGGTTATTGAACGATTCGGATTCGGTCCGGAACTGTTGCCGGATTACAAGGGCCTGCGCGGCGACCCATCGGACAACATTATCGGCGTTCCCGGCATCGGCGAGAAAACCGCTACGGAACTGATACTCAAATTCGGAACACTCGAACAATTGTATGCGACGCTTCATAAAGACCGTGAAACATTCATCAAGGAGGGTATCAAGGAGCGCATCGTGAAACTGCTCGAGGGGCATGAGGAGCAAGCATTGTTTTCAAAAACACTCGCAACGATCCGCCGCGATGCGCCGATCACGTTTGCGCTACCCGAAAAAACGTGGCGCGAAACGTGCAGTATGGAACGGGCTGAACCGGTTTTGAAAGAGTTTGAGTTCAAAAGTCTGGTGACCCGGCTCCGTGAATTATTAAAGTCCGGCGGCGTTGCGCCAAGTACGAGGAAAACAATTGATGATGCCAAGCGCACCAAGACGGCACCGGAATCTGCGGATTCCAGAGAATCATCAGTCGGAATTCCGTCGCGCACGGCGCAGATCGCACTGTGGTTGCTTGATTCGGAAAAAACAGCAGCGACCGCAGATGATATTATTTCGTATACTCATGCCGGAACGCTTGCGGACGCAGAGCCGCTATTACTGGCACAGGTGCATGAACAAGGACTCGATTTTGTGTTCCATCACATTGAATGCCCCCTGGTTCCTATTTTGTCCGATATGCAGAATCACGGCATTCTCGTTGATCGCGAATATTTGCGTGAGCTTTCGCGTGAACTGCATGAACAGCTGGCACGTACCGAGAAAAAAATTTACAAACAGGTTGGCCATGAATTCAACATCAATTCCCCGAAACAGCTGGGCGAAATTATTTTCGGGGAATTGCAACTGCATGCCGGGATCAAGGGATTCCGCGTGAAAAAAACCGCATCTGGCACGTATTCAACGCGCGAATCCGATTTGGAAAAACTTGCCGAATCATTAGATGATGAACAGGGTCAATTGATCCGCGACATATTCGAATATCGTGAGCTGCAAAAATTATTATCGACCTACATCGATAATTTGCCTGACATGCTCGACGGGGATTCGCGCCTGCACCCCGAGCTGATTCAGACAGGAACGACAACGGGCAGGTTTTCATCGCAGAATCCAAACATTCAAAACATTCCGATCCGGTCGGAATTGGGACGCAAGATTCGCCATGCATTCATCGCACCGCCCGGATACTCGATTCTTGCGGCTGATTATTCGCAAATCGAATTGCGCGCCGCAGCAATTTTGTCTGGGGATCCCGTCCTGATTGAAACGTTTCGCGAACATAAGGATGTTCACGCATCGGTTGCCGCACAGGTATTCCATGTTCCTGAACACGAAGTAACCGGCAACATGCGCCGCCAGGCCAAGGTGATTAATTTCGGCATTTTGTACGGCATGGGGGTTACGGCACTTCAAAAAAATTTAGGAACGACCCGCAAGGAAGCGCAGGAATTTTATGATGAGTATTTCAAGCGCTTGCCGAAACTCGCTGAATATTTGGACGAAACGATTCTCCAGGCGAAAAAACTTGGTTATACGCAAACGCTGTTTGGCCGCCGCCGGCATTTCCCGGCGCTGCGATCGCCGTTGCCGTATATCAAGGCGATGGCGGAACGCGCTGCATCGAATGCACCGATTCAGGGCATGCCCGCGGATATGATTAAATTGGCAATGATTCAAATTACGGAAAAACTCCGCGACGCGGGTCTTGCCGACAAGGTTCATATGACCATGCAAATTCATGATGAATTGGTGTTCGAGGTCGCTGACGAAGTGCTGCTGCAGGCAGAAAAAATTATCAAGGAAACGATGGAAAACGTGCTCGAAACCGTGCCATTTGATATTCAAAACAAGGTACCTATAGAAGTCTCGGTGTCGAGCGGTAAAAATTGGGGAGAGACGAAAGAATAACAATCCCGCATGAGACTAGCGGCCTCGGCCGCTTTTTCTTTTGCATCTGTAAAAAATGTGCGTATAATCACCGTATGATCAAAAACCCGAAACTCAAAAAATTCGTGTCGATTGTGTCCGTTGCCCCATTGCTTTACCTGGCAGGGATCGCTGTTTCGCTGTTTCTGTATTTCGTCATGCCGTGGCCGCTTGTGGGCATGCGCGCCGAGTCGGTGCTGCTCGGTGTCGGCATGGGGCTCATTGTTCTTGCGACCCTGCTTGTGTTTTGGGCGCAAGGCATCAGCCGCAAAGGAGCCCATCGCCCAACCGTGATATCGGCCGGACCCGTATGCGAAGATTTCATGCGCGGGCCGTATAAATACATGCGCCATCCCGGCGCGCTCGGACTCATGATCATGTTTGCGGGATTTGTGCTGGTGGTGAATTCGCTCGTGATGGCGATACTGTTGGTGTTGTTTGTGATTGCTGAAACGGTGTGGTTCGTTCCTGCCGAGGAGGCGGAATATTTAGAATCATGCCCCGAGGCCTATGGCGAGTACCGCGCGCGCGTGCGCATGTGGCTGTAACAAAGAAGCAAGTCCTTTCAGTTATTTTCTTGTTCGATTTATTTCATGATTACGTTTATTATCGGAAAACGAAACAGTGCCTATGAAACCGCACTTGCAAAAGCAGTCGGGAATTTGGCGGCCGAGAAAAAAACCGTTTCAGCAGAAACCCTGAATATGGTTTTCGACGAGGTGCAGACACCGAGCCTGTTCGGCGACAAAAAAGTATTCATTATTTCCGGAATGGACGACGAGGCGGTGCGAGAAACCCTCCTTGACCGCGGTGCCGAACTTGCGGATGCGCCGCATGACGTAATCGTGGTGGCGGATGCGTTGCTTGCGGCGGAAACAAAAAAAGTCGAGAAATTCGGTACGATTGTGAAAGTCGTCGAGAAAAAAGAATTGGTGCGCGAGGCGTTCAATCCGTTTGCGCTTGCCAATGCGTTTGCAACCGGCGACAGGAAAAAAACATGGATTGCGTATCAGCAAGTTCGTGCGCAATCAGACGAGGCCGAACCGTTGCACGGCATGATCTGGTGGAAGCTCAAGGATATGCTTGCCAAAAAGCAGATTGCGCATGCGGATGCCCAGCAGACCGCGCGTGCGCTGGTTGCGGCGTACCACGAATCCCGCATGGGCGGGTTGTCGCTCGGTGAACGATTGGAATTGTTTTTCTTGAATCAGTGAAACGCGTTGACGCGTTTTTTTGTAGGAATGATTTCCGGACAAACAAATAAACCCTTTCCGTAGAAAGAGTGCGTCTAAAAATATTAGATCATTCAGTTGTAGAGAGACAGACAGTTGTTTACTCAAACGTATGAAAGAACATGGATCAAGGTACAAACATCTGGTTCAAGTGCTCCCGCAAAAGGTTGGAGCCGTATCTCGGCTAAAGATAGGGGAGTGAACTGATGGCGGTTGCAGGTGCAACCTCTGAGATTATTATAGCGACGATTTGGCGTACGCACAAAGACCGCGTGGCAGATTCTTGTGGATAACTAGCACTGGTGTATACTAGAGGAAAATCGTAGCCTATGTATCCAATACCGTTATTCGTTGTTATAATTCTCAGCTTCTGTTTGCTAGCTGCCGGCCTGTGCATTTGGGTAGTGATTAAAAATTAAAATAGGTTGTTCGCAAAACCCCCGTCATATGACTGGGGTTTATTTGCGTAGCGGTGCAGCGTAGTAAACGACATTAGAACTGAAATAATGGCTAGCCCTATCCTACCTTACGTGCCAAATCTGCGGGAATGGTCTGTAAAAATGTGATTTTACCCCACGGGGAGGGGTACCATATAACCTATTTCAAATTGGATGTATTTATGAACTACTAAATTAATTTTTTCAACAAAAAAGCCCGGTTAAATAACCGGGCTAACGTAACATTGGATTTACTCAATAAATTTCTTCCAACTTATCCATCCCTTACGCCTTTTTAAGTGCGTATAACATGGCCAGTCTTTGTATTTCTTGTAATCCTTTTTGTAGACCAAAGCACTCTTAATTCCAGCCTTTTTAACCTGCTTACTTAATTCAGCAAGCGATAAAGGCTTAGGTTTTTTCACACCAAGGAATTTTTCCCATCCTGGCCACACCTTTGCAAATCTCCAAGAAGCTTGAGGAAAGCGAGTCCAATCCTTGTGTTTGAACGACTCTTTAAAGTATTGATATGAAGTTTTGATTTTTAATTTGCGAACCTCTTTTTTCAGTTCTACATATGACAAAAGCTTTTTCTCTTCAACACCTAAAAAATCTGGCCAACCTTTCCATTCATTTGGATAGAACTTTCTTGGATCTGCGGGCCAACCTTTGTGCTTCTTTTGTATTTCAGGATAAGATCTTCTGCTTGGAACTTTTGCTTTCTTAACCTCACTCTTTAATTTTTTAAAGGTAAGAAAAGGTGTCCGCGCTTTGCCACCAAAGAATATACGGTCACCCGGGTAATCCTTGTACTTGTTGTGATTTGATGGAAGCCTTGAATCTTCTTTATATCTCAATCGGTATTCATCAAATGTTTTTATTCTCAACTTGATGACTGCCTTAGAAGCCTCTTTCCATGTTCTATAGAAATTTTTCTTTGCTCTCCCAAAGAAGATGGTCCATCCTGGCCAATCTGCATAAAAATTATGCGGCTGGCTTGGAAGGCGCTCATCCTCTAGATATCTTCTTGGATCGCCTAAATACTCCTCAACAGAATTAATTCCAAGTTTAATAGTAGCTTTTGATGCCTCTTGCCATGTTTTATAAAGTGTAACTGCTTTTCTTTTCGGCCGTTTATTGAAAAATCTTGCCCATCCTGGAAAATCAACGTAAAAACGATGAGGATCTGACACTAACTGACGGTCTTGGCGATACAATGCTTTATAAGTTTCCATGGAGTCGATTCCAAGTTTGAAAGCCGCAGCCTGTGCCTTCTGCCAAGTAGGATAAAATCCCATTCTTGCAACTTTTAAAATTTCAACAACATTTTTAAGATCATCGGAGAAATCAAAGGTATAACTGTTTCCTGTAATTGATAATAATGATTTATCGTTCTTCACAGGATCGGTATATTTTTCTATTTCCTTTAACATTCCCTGGATCATTAAGATACGTTGAGCATTTGCTACAAAATCGAGAACAATAACCTTTTTCTTCCCAGGCTTCTTTCTTAAACCTCGGCCAAGTTGTTGCCGGTAAATAACTCCTGATTCTGTAAGTCGCAAAAAGGCGATTACCTCAGCATCCGGGACGTCAATGCCCTCATTAAACATGTTAACACTGAGAATGATGTTTATCTTTCCGTGTTTAAATACATGCAAATTATGGTCATTAGTTTTGCGCGTGTTTTGAGAATATAGAGTAACATACGAACCTTTTTCCAATTTCTTCGCGATTGATCGAACGTGATGAATACTTGCACAAAATATTATGCATTTTTTGGTCCAGTCTTTAGTGTACTTTTTGATCTGTCTGATCTGCTCCTCATCTCTTTTTTTAATGAAAAGCACTTTGTTAATCTGGTTTAGAGTCATTCTCCGTTTCTCAGTGATAACTTCACTAAAAAGCTTCTTTAATGCCTCCTTTTTCAGACCATCTGAGAGTACATGATATTCAACCGGGGTAAGCCAACCCTTAGCAATTCCTTCCTCAATTGTAATATTAACTACTTCGTCTCCATAAAGGATTCGAATATTTAAGTTATCACTACGATCAGGGGTACCTGTCATACATAAAGAGTATGAAGGTCTAAAGTAATTGATTACTTCTTTAAAAGTTGGTGCCTGTACGTGGTGTCCCTCATCGACGATTATGACATCAAAATAATCTTGTGTGAACTCAAAATACCACTTAGATTTAAAGTTATTAAATGATTGAAATGATGCGAAAATAACATCGGCAGCCTTTGCCTTTTTAATGTTTTTTCTGTCACCAAAGAAATCATAGAATATCAATTTTCCGTGTGGATCAAAAGTTTTCCTATATTCTTCATGAGCTTGTTTGAGAATATAGTTATCATGGCATAAAAAGAGAACTTTATATCCCTTCTTGTATACCTTTTTGAGAAAAAATGATGACACCACCGTCTTCCCAAGACCGGGTGCCATGACCATCAGAGCTCTGCCAATAGCATAAATAGCTCTAATGATTTGCCCAAGGGCCTTTTGTTGATAGTTATACAGTGTTTTCATTCTTATTATTTTTAGGTTTACAATTAACAATTTGTTAACATAATAGCATATATTTTGATATTTGTAAATAGTTTATCGTTTATCCAAAAAATATATTCCCCTTGTAAATCAATAGCACCTTTTCTGGATTGTTCATTAGTATGTTAATTAATAAAAAAGCCCGGTTAGATAACCGGGCTAGTGCACTATTACTTTTTACTAAGGAACTTATTCCATCCTGGCCAGCCCTTATAGAACATATAGGGATCACCGGGTAATCGAACATCTTTACGCCACTTTTGCCTGTATTCTGTTGAATTAGTTATTCCTAACTTCTTCGCAGCTCTACCAGCCTCTTGCCATGTTTTATAGCGTTTTGGCTTTGTACTTCCTATAAACTTCTTCCATCCAGGAAAAGCAATATATTGTTGATGCGGTGTCGAAGGGAGTCTCGGATCTTTTTTGTACAGACGGTTATATTCTTTAGGAGATTTAATCCCTAGAGCTTTTGTAGCTCGTGATGCCAACTGCCATGTGTTGTAATAAACCTTTCTCTCTCTTCCAAAGAAGACCGGAAATCCAGGGAAATCAGTGTAGGTGAAGTACAAATCTTTAGGAAGTTTTGGATCTTTTTTGCACTTCTTAAGATACTCGACACTTGTTTTAATACCAAGTCTCTTAGCGGCGCGTGATGCCTGTTGCCATGTTTTGTATTTGGCTTCCTTTGCCTTTCTACGAAAAAACTTATCCCATCCTGGCCAATCTGAATAGGTGTTATGAGGATTCGAAGGGAGTTGAGCATCCTGTTTGTACATTTCCCAGTACTGTCGGGCACTAGTTATACCAAGTTTTCGAGCAGCTTGTGATGCAGACTTCCATGTAGGATAGAAGAATTTTACAGGATTACCTAAAAAGATCTCCCATCCTGGAAAATTAGCGTAGTACTTATGCGGCACTGAACATAATTTTGGATCCCTCTTATACCATTTTTGGTACTCGCTATAACCCGTTATTCCAACTTTTTTAGCAGCTTCTCCTGCGTCTTCCCATGTAGGATAAAAATCCTTTGCTACACCCCCAAAGAAAACGGTCCATCCCGGGAAGTCTTCGTAGACTTGCTCCGGGGCAGATGGCAATTGACGATCCTCTTTATGGCGCTTGCGGTACTCTACTTGTCCTTTGAAACCAAGTGCTATGGCAGCTTGAGCGCATTCTTGCCATGTTGGATAAAAGCCTAATTTAGCTACCTTGAGGATTTCAGTAATTTGTTCTAGCTCATCAGTGAAATCAAAAGAATAATGGCTGCCAGTGACTGATAGTAGTGACTTATCCGCCCTAACAGGTCCAGTGTAATACTGGATTGTTTTGATCATCCCTTGAATCATCAGAATACGTCGAATGTTAGCAACGAAATCAAGAACAACCACCTTGTGTTTACCAGGCTTTTTACGAAGCCCTCTTCCGAGTTGTTGGCGATAAACTGTGTTTGAATCAGTGGCTCGAAGGAAGACAATCACTTCGACGTCAGGAATATCAATTCCTTCATTGAACTTATCAACACTCAGTATTACGTTCACATCAGTGTTTTTAAATTCGTTGAGATGACGCGTGTTAGTTTTCGTCGAGTTTTCGGAGTGGAAAGTTACATAGGCGCCTTTCTCTAAACCTTTTGCAAATGTGCGAACATGGTGAATGTTCTCGCAAAAGATAATACACTTTTTCTGCCAGTTTTTCGTGTGCTTTTTGATAATACGAATTTGTTCCTCGTCACGTTTTTTAACAAACAAGCGTTTGTTAATTTGCGCAAGAGAGATTTTTCTTTTTTCAGTAACAACCTCCTTGAACAATCGTTCGAGTGCCTTTTTGTCCAATCCGTCAGAAAGCACATGATATTCAACATCTGTGAGCCATCCGCTTGCAATACCTTCTTCGATAGTAAGATTGACCACCTCTTCGCCGTACAAATCACGAATGTCTAATTCGTCAGCACGATCTGGTGTACCAGTCATACATAAAGTCTTCTCGTGTTTAAAGTATTCAATTACTTCGCGAAAGCTAGGTGCTTGCGCATGATGACCTTCATCAACAATAATAAAGGCAAAGTGTTTTGGCTTAAAATGCTTATACCACTTAGCTTTACTGTTCAAAGATTGAAAAGATGCAAATACTACGTCGGCTTCTTTTGCTTGCTTAACGCATTTCAATTGGCCATAAAAATCGTAGAATTTTAACTTTCCCTGTGGATCAAAACTTTCCCTGAACTCGCGATGTGCTTGTTCAAGAATGTAATTGTCATGGCATAAAAATAAAATTTTCTTTTTTGTTTGGTAAATTGATTTAGTTAAAAATGATGACACCACCGTCTTACCAAGACCAGGTGCCATAACCATAAGGGCTCTTCCTATTTTTAGGAGTGCTCTTAAAACGAGGGAATGGACCCTTTTTTGATAAGGATGTAGTTTTTTCATTGCTTATACTTTATTGGTTTACAATTAACGATTTGCTGTGTTATATCATATATTTTTTACTTTGTAAATAGATTATTGTATTAATTTTAAATAAAATCCGTGAATAAGTTGACACTATAAAAAAGAGATCATGCGAATAAAGTGACCCTATAAAAAAGGTCTACTTTCTTTTTCGCTTTTTGATCCTCTTTTCTAAATCCAAAAGATGTTGATGATATTCATCGCTATCTCGTTCTTTTTCTATCTCCATAACCGGAAAACTTCGTCCGCGTCGATAAGGGCCAAATAATCTTGCAAATTCTCCTTTGAACCTACTAAGTGATTCATGTTCGCTACCACTCCTTGTTTCCTTACTATAGTCTGGATCCCAAGGGGATCTACCATACTCATCCATAGCTCCACCTCCGCCGTTATGATTACCCCAGAATATTTCTCCGCCCCAATGTATAGGGCGTGGGTCGGGCATAAATAAATATCCGTGACCAAATCTGCTCCAGTCAGACTTAGAAATATCTTTTTCTGGGTATAACCATGCTTCTTTTGCGGCTGCTATATATCGATAGGCGCGACTTTTTATAACAAAATTTATCTCTTTCACTTCTTGTTCAGAAAGAAAACGCAAAATTTGGACATCAGTCATTTTGAATATTGTATTACGATAAGGATTGGGATTAGGTCTAAACTTTGTAGCAGATTGATAGGGGTTTCGTACCCAAGATAGATTTGTAAGTATCAGGATTTTATCCAAAGAAAAAGGAAAGATGGTATGACTACCTTGTAACCATATTTCAGGATCATTGGCGTCTCTGCGCCGCAATAGCTGACGTTAGAACTGTTGTGTCAGAAATGCCAAATGATTATTGGGAGAAGTTAGATACTGGTCGGCCTCACTTTCCATCAGATGGTGAATCTACTTCAGAGGAGCTTGATACCTTCCCCGACAGTTCCCAGCCTTTGGCTTTCATATGATCGTACACTGTGCTTAAAAGAGTTACTAACGCCGTTAGCTCTTCCATTGCTTTTTCATCATCAATATCCTGACCGGATTCCTCTTTATGAATTTCTTTATAGAGTTTGAGTTGCACCTCTGTGATTTTCATAGAGAATCCATCATAGCGTATTTGTCAGAAACACCAAATAACCACTCCATGCCTTATCGGCTATGGTAACTACAATTTCTGTTCATTAAAAAGATTTTTAGTTGTGGTTTTTCCATTTTTAGATATGATACATACATGCAAAAGCCGGCAGGCAAAATTGTTTATGTGTTTATCGATGCATCTAATCTTTGGCAAGCCCAAAAAGCAAAGGGTAGGATGTTTGATTACGAGAAATTAAAAGCTTTTATCAAGCAGCATTTCGAAGCCTCGAGTCTAGAGGTGTTTTATTACACCGCCTACCCCGCTGAAGGCACTCGAGAATACAGTTTAAAAAAGAAGCATGACTTTTTTACGTATCTCAAGAAGGGATTAGGTTTTACAGTACGAAAGAAAGAACTGAAGAGAATTATTACTCACCATGAAGAGCTTGGTGATTCCATCCAAGAAAAGGGCAATATGGATGTCGAGATGACCATCGATTCAGTCCACTATTCAAAAAAATTCGACACCGCAATCTTTTTTACAGGGGATTCAGACTTTCTTGCCCTTGTAAATTATTTAAGAAATGGAGGCAAAAAAGTCTATATCTTTTCCTCTAAAAATAACGTTTCTCAGGAACTTAAGACCGGAGGTGATGGTTATTGCGACGTTTTACACATCACTGAAGATATTTGGGGGCGAGATCTAAAACATAAAGAAGAAAAATCTAACCCAAAAAAGTAGCCCTCCTTGCGGAGGGCTACTCTTGGATGTAGTACCCTTAAAGTTTATGGATAAACCCTAAGATAATGGCAGTATAGTGCAATTCTTTAAAAAAGTCAAACTCACGGAGTTTCTAGCCGGCCTAGTATACCTCAAGGTGCCAAGATTATGCAGACCCTCTCTTAAAGGGAGATGTATTCCAAAACAAAGCGTTAACTTGCCTGAACGCCAAATTTACCCTCCTTGTGCGTCCGGTTGGAATCGAACCAACGACCCTCTGCTTAAAAGGCAGGTGCTCTACCGACTGAGCTACGGACGCGTGCTTGGGTTTGTTTACAAACCTGAAACGTCGTGTACTATACCGGATAATGCCTAAAAAATCAAGCGCCCCCAAGGCAAAATCAGAATACATCCTCGTACTGCCTGACATTCGGAGCGTCATTAATGTCGGCGCACTCATGCGGACGGCCGATGCGATCGGTATTTCGCGCGTCATCATGTGCGGGTACACCCCGACGCCCGTTGACCGGTTCGGACGCCTGCGCCAAGATTTTGCCAAAGCGGCACTGGGCGCCGAGCAGACGGTTTCATGGAAATATATAAAATCACCTGCGGTTGCGATCCGAAACCTCAAGCAAGAAGGTTTCGTGGTGGTGGGGATTGAGCAAGACGCCCGTGCTGTTGATTACAAGCGCGTACCATGCACGTCGAAAATGGCGTTTGTTGTGGGCACGGAAACGACAGGAATGCCTCGAGCGCTCCTTAAGCTGTGTGATAGGGTTGTAGAAATTCCCATGCGAGGGAGCAAGGAGTCGCTCAATGTATCCGTTGCCGCGGGAATCGTGCTGTATAGGATTTTGGACCGATGACACGGGGCGTCGATTTGCTATACTGATCCCATGACGCTCAAGCAAGATTTATATATTATTGTCGGTGCGCTCGTGCTGTTATTCATCGGTTGGATTGCATCCGGTGGTCCGGAACATGCCAAGCAAATCGGAATCGCGAATGATAAATTTGTCGAACCGCTTGATCCGCTTCATCCGACCGGAACCTATGACGAACGCGTATGGGATCCCGAAAAAGGCGTCTGGCAGAATCCCGCGCTTCGCAATTATGAAACGCAATAGATGAACAAAAGCCCCGAGCGGGCTTTTGTTATTGCTGGCCGAGGATGCGCAGGGACTCGCGAATTTTTTCTTGGGTCGACAGATTGGGGTCCAGCCCGCGAACGGCTTCGCGCGCCTTCGCCTCGCCATAGCCGAGTGCGACCAAGGCGTCGAGCGCATCGTGGCTGTCGGATGCCACATCATCGGCAAGGATGACGGACAATTTGTCCCGCAGCTCGAGGATGATTTTTTCGGCGGTTTTCTTGCCGATACCTGAAATTTTAGTCAGGTAGGAAACGTCGTTCGTGTTTACGGCACGCGCAATCGTGCCTGCGGTTGCGACATTCATGACGGCGAGCGCGGATTTCGGTCCGATGCCAGATACGCCGAGCAACAGTTCAAACAGTTCCTGGTCAGTCTGCGTTTCAAACCCGTACAATTCCTGGGCATCCTCGCGGACGATGTGCGCGGTCCACAGTGATGCCTGGTCGCCCGCCTTGCGTTTCACCAGCGTTTCCGCGGTTGCAAAGACCCGGTAACCGATTCCGCCGGTTTCAATGATGAGGTATTTGTCGGTAATGGCAATCGTGGTGCCGGTGATGCGGGCAATCATAGATACTAGTATAGCACAGGGAACCTGGCTCACTCGGAAGCGTGCCACACGCACGGAAGCCTGCTCGGGATTACTTGCATTATTTTTAAAATATGATACCCTAGCCTCACTTATGCCAAATCTGCAAAACGCTAAAAAAGCCCTCCGCGTATCGGCCCGCAAGCGTGTCATCAATGACAAGCGACGCCGTGCAATGAAGGAACGCATCAAGGACGTCAAGGCAATCGCCTCGTCAGATGTGAAAAAAACCAAGGAAGCCCTGTCATTGGCCTACCAGGCGATCGACAAGGCCGTGAAGCGAGGCGTCATCAATAAAAACGCCGCCGCTCGCAAGAAATCCCGCCTCGTCAAAGGATTGAAGGCAGCCAAATAAAACCCCCGCTCGTCGAGGGTTTTTTGCTGGAATCCTAGCGGGGATCCGCCATACATTCCACATGGTTCAATTGATCAGCCCATTCGGGAAACGTTTCAGGCTGACGTATCGTAAGCACGAACACTGGGTTGTCTCCCTGGGTATAGTCCAGTAACACATCAAACCCGCGTTCGAAATCCTGACCATAGGGCGCCCAGTGCAATAGCACCGTCTGATCCCCAACATCAGTAATCACCAAACATTTTCTGAATCGGGACGTCGGATCGTTTTTTCCGTGTCCCGGTATGCGCGGCACTTTAAACCATAGTGAGCCGTGGGGCAATGCGTCGCCCAGGTCGAGATGAAGGATGAAAGGGGTGCCGCGCCCTACCTTGATCTGCGCCAGTGTGATGCTGGTCGTACCGATTCCGGAAATCCGGAATCCCTCCCGGCGCATGACATTCCCAATAAACTCGTCCAATGTTATTGCCATACTGCTGAGTTTTGCAAAAGAGTCGTCAGTCAAGCTTAGCACACCCCCATGAAATTGCACGACGGCCCCGGGGGCGCTATACTCGGCACCATGAACCCCATGATGTTTAGCGGAACCGAATGCCCCCACTGCGACGCGATGCGGCCACTAGTTGCGAAACTGCAGTTTGAAACGGGGATTGTATTTGACGAGCGCGACGTATGGAAATCTGAATCTGATTTCCGCCTCCTTGAAAATTATCAAATGGCAACCGGCGATACGGAATGCCGCGGCCTGCCGTTTTTCTATCGTCCGGACACCGGGGATTTTCTGTGCGGCGAGGTAAATTATAAAACGCTCAAATCATGGGCGACGAACCACCGGGATTCGTGATACCATTATCCTATGGATGCAACCAGCGAAATCATTCGGCAAGTAAGCGCCCTGTCCTATGCAGGGATTTTTGGCATCGGATTTTTGGCTAACATCGTCGTTCCCGTTCCCGAGGAAGTGGTTATTTTGTCGATCGGATACGTTGCGGGCACGGGACATTTGAATTTCTGGCTGGCGCTTGCGGTAACGTTCGCCGGCGCATTGTTATCCGACGTGATCATGTTTTCGTTGTCGCTCCACGGCAATAAAATCGTGCGCGCGGTCTATGACAAGTTTTTTGCAAAAATCGTTCCGATGCGCGACGAATTCATCCGCGCGCACGTGAAAAAAATCATTTTTGTTTCGCGGTTTTTGGTAAACTTGCGATTTATCGGGCCGTTTCTCGCGGGCCAGGCGAAAACGACCTACAAAACATTTTTGCTGTGGGACTCGATTGCACTTGCGATTTACCTGAGCGTCCTCATGTGGGCCGGTCACTATTTCCAGAATCGCATTGAAAGCATTTTCAGCGGCATCGGTGCGGTAAAAAATATTATCTTGGTCGTCATCGGCATTGCGGTATTGATCGTTGTCGGCCAAGCGATCAAGAAAGCGTTTTTTACATTCGAAGAACGCAGCAATAAAAAATAGGAGCCTGGCTCCTATTTTTTGTGGTGATGCCGATGGGGGCGACGACCAGCAACCAGTGATGCAATCGGTTGCGGCAGAGGATGTTTGAGCATGACCAAGTACAGAACCAGATTTACAAGAATGAGCGCTCCGCCAATGCTGATGGTGAACGATGGTCCGATCAGGGTATAGAGGATTCCGGCAAGCATGGGACCGACGGTCCAGCCCAGATCGCTCCACAATTCCACCATTCCTGTTACGAGTCCGTAGTGGCGGCGGTCTCCGCCTGATGCGTAGAGCCAAGACCAAAGCGAGAGCCCTGCAAGCTCGTCGCCAGTTGTCGCAAGAAATCCCAAGAGCAAAAACACAAATCCGAAATTCGCACCCAGGAGTATTCCCGCAACCGAAAATAGCACCATTCCAAACAGTACGAGCAATTTTTTATTGTAGGAATCCACGATGGTTCCCAGGAAAAAACCTAACAGTACAATAGAGAAATCAAACACTCCGAGCCCAAGGCTGAGCGTTGCCGCATTTATATTATGAGCAATCAAGAGCGGTACGACGAACCAGATGATCGCATAAAACAATGCCCCCGTAAAATTTGAGATCATAAGCAGATAGCTCGCCGGTTTTAACCGGTGTGCAGCATTGAATGATTCACGCACGAATGAGAAACCAGCTTTTTCACGAGGCTGTTTTCCAAGGTTTACTTCGCGGGGCGTTATGATAATCAATAACAATGCAACCAGAAAAAGTCCGACAAGCCCGATGGCAAGCATTTCCGGACGCCATGCGACCACGAACAAAATCACCGCACCCGAAAGCACGACGCCTATCGACATAAAGATATCCTTGATGGATACGAGGCGGCCGACTTCGTGTTCGTGGGATTGGCTCATGATATAGGCATTGGAACTTGAATTGTAGAAAAGCCACCCAAATACGGCAAAAAACAAGGTAGCGACATAGCTTGCAGGCGTGAGCCCCGCAAAGAGCACGCAGGCTGCGCCGATGAAGCAAACGGTTGTGATAATCAGGCTTCTGCGATATCCGAATCGGTCCGCAAGATATCCCGATGGAACATCAAGCAAGAGTTGGAGCAAGCTGGCGCCACCGATCAAGAGTCCGACCAGCCACAAGGGGAATACCTGTTCGCCAAGCGGCGACATGAGCGTGTAATGAACGCTTGCCGCAAATTTGAAAAATGCGAGAAACAGCCAAAAAGGAACAAGTCGATAAATTTTTTTTACGAAAAGGGAAGTCATGTCGGGTAGTATAGCAAAAATGAAAAAGGGAGAGGGAGTGCTAATTATTTAAGGTGAACGCGGCATGTTCGTAAAATTGCGAGCAAAGGAAATGAGGGATAGTTATTGACAAATAAGCATCTTCATGGCTAGTCATTACTAGCCAAGTATTCTTGGGAACTGCTCCGACAGATTTCGGAAAACCTTTAAAATATCATACGCATGGCAAATGTACGTGACATGGGGCTTGGACAATGGAATGA
>CAYYES010000007.1:0-23309 GCA_964471025.1 uncultured Candidatus Saccharibacteria bacterium
ACCGACCTCGAAGGCAATGCCATCATGGCGTCGTCGTCCGGTGCGCTCGGATTCAAGGGTGCGAAAAAAGGAACTCCGTTCGCAGCGGCTAAAATCGGCGAAGTACTCGCTGAAAAGGCTCAGATGATCGGACTCAAGGAAGCTCACGTTGTTGTCAAAGGCGTGGGATCCGGTCGAGAATCAGCAATCAAGGCATTTTCAAGCCGTGGCATCGAAATTCTGTCCATCAAGGACCGAACGCCGGTTCCGCACAACGGACCTCGTCCGAAAAAGCCGCGACGCGTGTAAAAGAATGCAGAACAAAGAGCATCGAACTTCGGCCATAGCGCCCGTTCTCGGTTCTTCGTTCTCTGTACCACTATTATGACCAAGAAAAAATACAAACTTTGTCGTCGTCTGGGTTCGGGCATTTACGAAAAATGCCAGACGCAGAAATTCGCAGCTCGCGAAGCGACCGGCAAGACCAAGAAAATGGCGCCTCGCCGTTCAGATTACGGCAATCAGTTGATTGAAAAGCAGAAAGTGCGTTTCATGTACGGCGTTCGCGAAAAGCAGTTCGGTAACTACGTTAAATATGCCATGGAACACGCGCGCAAGGGCGTGATCCCGGCAGACCTCTTGTACCGCAAGCTCGAAGAACGACTTGATAACGCTGTCTATCGATTGGGCTACGCGCATACGCGCGCACTCGCTCGCCAGATGGTGTCCCACGGACACTTTACGGTAAACGGCAAGAAAATGACGATTCCGTCATACTCGGTAAAATCCGGTGACGTAATCGCCATCCGCGAAGGATCTCGTTCAACCGGACTCTTCAAGGAAGCTTCTGCGAAAGTAAACGCGATTAAAAAACCTGACTGGTTCAAATGGGACGACAAAAACCTTTCGGCCGTCGTATCCGGCGACCCAAAGCAACCTGACCCGTTCCTGAACTTCCAGGCCGTAATCGAGTTCTACAGCCGTTAATCATTATTAGATACCAACCACCTTTTATCATCCTATGTCATCACTTTCCATCGTGTTGCCTTCAAAACTCAAAACTGTTTTGGAAGAAAAAACCAAAGGCGTGTACGAAATCGAGGGCTTGTACCCCGGTTACGGTCATACGCTCGGAAACTCGCTTCGTCGCATCGTATTGTCGTCCATTCCGGGCGCCGCGATTACGAGCGTTAAAATCAAGGGAGCCGATCACGAATTTGCGACGCTTGCAGGTGTTCGCGAGGATGTGATGATGATCATTCTCAACCTTAAAAAGGTACGCTTTCAATTGACGGGCGACGAACCTGCGACGGCGACGCTTTCGGTGAAATCCGGAATTGCAACGGCTGCTGATTTTGAAACGTCCGGCCAGTTGTCCGTGATGAATACCGACCAGTACCTCGCCGAAGTTTCCGGAAAAGGAAGCCTCGACATCGAAGTTACGGTGGCTCGCGGCATGGGATTCGTTTCCCGCGAAATGCTGTCCAAGGAAAAAGTTGAAATCGGAACGATCACGACTGATGCACGATTCTCGCCAATCGTAGGAGCTTCCTACGATGTCGAGGATATGCGCGTCGGCGACCGTACGAACTTCAACCGCCTCCGCATCACGATTGAAACCGATGGTTCCATCGAACCGAAACAGGCGCTCGAGGATTCGATGAAAATCATGCTCGAACAGTTCCGTGCGATCCTTGACCTCAAGGAAATCGCGGAAAAAATGGAGCGCATCGAACCGGTGGCCGCAACGATTGCCAAGGAAGCTGAAGCCCCTGCCGCGTCCAAGGAAGACCTCACGGAAATCCTCAAGACGCGCATCGATTCGCTCCAGCTGTCGACCCGAACGTTAAACGCGCTCGGCGACGCGGGCATTCGCACGGTGGGCGGATTGATCCAGAAAACCGAGGAGGGACTCCTCGACCTGGATGGATTCGGAGAAAAAGGATTGAACGAAGTGAAGGAAGTGCTTTCCAGCTACGGATTGTCACTCAAGAAATAACCTATGAGACACCATTCAGCAAACCGAAAATTCGGACGCGAGCGCAAGGTGCGCAAGGCGTTTATGCGAGGTCTCGTGCGCGCACTCGTCGAGCACGGCCGCATCGAAACGACCCTGCCGCGCGCCAAGGAATTGCGCCCGGCGATCGAAAAAATGGTTACCAAGGCGCGCCGCGGCGATGATTTGACCGCGATCCGCACCTTGGCAGCCGACATGGGCGGACAGATTGATGTCGCGCGCATGCTCATCAAGGACATCGCTCCTAAATACAAGGACCGCACCGGCGGCTACACGCGCATCATCAAGTTGCCAAATCGCATGTCAGACGGCAGCGAAATGGCATTGATTGAATTCGTGTAATTATTACTTAGTCATTTACCTATATGATCATTATTGATGCAACAGGGAAAAAGCTTGGCCGCGTGGCGAGCGAAGCCGCAGCAATTTTGCGCGGCAAAGCGTCAGCGGATTTTGCACCCAATAAGGTTCCGACGGCACAGGTGACGATTGCAAACGCATCGAAACTCGATTTGTCGCCGAAACGATTAGAAGAAACGTTCAAAACGTATTCAGGTTACCCCGGAGGTTTGAAACACGAAACTCGCGGACACCTGATCGGTCGACGCGGAATCAAGGAAGTCATCGTGCGCACCGTGCGCGGGATGCTTCCTCGAAATAAATTGCGCACGCAGATGCTGAAAAATCTGACGGTCGCTGAATAATATATGGCAAAATCATCTGAAAAATATATTGCAGCGATCGGCCGACGTAAAACGTCGACGGCAAGCGTACGCATTACGCCCGCCGAAAAAACGACGATCGTTGTCAACGACAAGCCGGTAGATGCGTACTTTGCCACCAAGGAATTGGTCAAAGTCGCATCCGAAGCATTGCAGAAACCCGCTGACGTCAAGGATTACGCCGTAACGGTCGTAGTCAAGGGAGGCGGCGTGCACAGCCAGGCCGAGGCGATTCGCCACGGCATTGCGCGCGCACTTGCAACGCTCGGCGATGACATGAAAACCGAAGTCAAAAAGCTCGGATTCCTCAAACGCGACGCTCGCGCCAAGGAACGCCGCAAGTTCGGTCACAAGAAAGCCCGCAAGAGCTCTCAGTGGTCAAAACGCTAATGACCCGCAAAATCCCCGCAAGGGGATTTTGATTTGACATCAATAGACTTTTATGCCAGAATCTTTTCAATTCATTAACCTTCTTAACCAATAAAATATGATACCTATCACGATACTCGGTTCCTTCGCGATCATTATTTCTGGAATTTTAACTTATTTGATCATAAGCAAGAAGAATGAATTGCGCCGCAGGTCGACAGAGCTGAAATGCATATTCGAAAAATTAGAATGTGCCGATATAAAACCCGACGATAGCTGGCCAGCCTGGGCGCGTAAAAATTACGAAATCTTCTTCACGAACTATCGTGAAGTTTTTGATTGGTGCGCCTATCGCATGGAGCATCGAATTCTTTCAGAGGCCACCATAAGCCGCCTGGAAAACAAATTCTACTGGCTGTATCAAGAACAGCAAAATCTAAAAAGGTTGATAGAAACTATTGAAAATGTTCAAAAAGTTCCAGATATCAAAATTGCCTTGGAACAGGAAATGAATTTATTGCGGGACCGTATCAAATTACTGCATAATAATTCACCGCTCAAGAACAGGTTTTGTTTTATTGAAGCAAGACTGAGTAGAATTGATACGCAAAATAGGGATAATTTCAACGAGGAATATGAGTCTATGAAATATATTAACCGAGACATTAACGATTTGAAAAAAATCCTGGAAGAAAGTTCTTACCCCGGAAAAGCAGAGTAATAAAAGCCCCTTAGGGGCTTTTTTCTTGTCCAAAATTATGTATAATACGGCCGTATGAACGATGATCAGAACAAAAATTTGAATAATGAAGAATTGGAAATCCGTCCCGAGGAATTACATGAACCGATCGAGGAGGAAACGATTGAATTCGTCGATACTGATGAAATGGGTGACGAATTGAAAGACAAGGCGAAATTGAAAAAACTGCGCGATGAATTGAAACAGGCGCAGACCGAAGCGCGCGATCATCTGACGGCACTGCAGCGTGCGCGCGCGGATTATGTAAACTTGAAACGCGAATTGGATGAAACGCGTGATGTTACGAAAAAGAAAACGACCGAACGCGTTGTTTCCGAGTTCTTGCCGGTACTTGATTCGTTTGACATGGCAATGGGGAATACGGATGCGTGGAATGCGGTAGATAAAAACTGGCGCATGGGCGTTGAATATATTTACAGCCAGTTGAAAACGGCGCTCGAAAATCACGGCATTGAATCGATTGATAAAACGGGTGTCGAATTTGATCCAAATCTGCACGAGCCGATTGAGACCAAGGAAACGGATGATGCGTCGCAAGATCACACCATCGAACGCATTATCCAGAAAGGATATAAAATGGGTGACAAAGTAATTCGTCCGGCGCGCGTAGTAGTTTGGAAAGCAAAATAGCCATATGGCTTTTTTGTTATAAGTAAAAACCACTCACTTAGGTTATGGTGGTTTAGTAAGTTCTTTGAAATCTTCTAGGCTGATTTCGTAAGGAGTTTCAAAAAACCTGTAGTCCTTGTTGCCCTGAATATCTGCCGGCAATAATTTCTTTACTTCCTCAATAGTGTTCACTATCGGAAAAAACTTATTTTTTGATGCAATTAAATGCACACCAGGTAGAAAGCTTTTGGGTTCCTTGATATTTGTAATGTTAATGACTGTATAGTTTGCGCACCAAAATGTTTGCATAGGTATGGAGTTTTTTAGAGTTATTACATATGATTTTATCATAAGTATATGTAATTGTCAAAAAACCAAAGCATTGCTTTGGTTTAATTGAGAATCAAATTATCCTGCGCAACCGTTTACGAAATTGAATAAGCTAATTTCGCCATTTGTTATTGTCACACTTTTTATATAAAAACCACTTGTATTATAAATACCGTATTTATAGGGTGAATTATTTGCGAGCGTCTGATATTCAGTCACTGATGGGTTTTTATCGGCCGGGCAGTAATTTGTTGTCTTAAAGTTTTGGGCGAATGGAAATGATCGGATTTGTGAATTTTGATTCAATGTTGCTCCAAATTCAAATAAAACATATGGATCGCTCGTTAGGTCTGGACTACAATGACCAATGAATGCGTTATTTTCGGCATTTGTGGAATTGAGGGTTGCTGCATACGCAAGCATTTGAGATTTCGTCATGTTAGGAACAGTGCATTCGCCTCGTTCAATTTGAAATTTGAGTAGCTCAGAACCAGATATATGTGTTACATAATCAACATCTGCCCACCATACATTGTTCTTCTGATAGATCTTTTTAACAATCAATGGAGTGGTTGTGTTTTCCAAAGAGGCTGAGGGTGCTGATTCGGATTGCACAGGCTTGGGTGTAGGGTCCGGTGTGCTTGTATCTATAAGGACGACATCCCCGGGCGGATAGTGGTCATTAGTATCAGATTTTTGCGTGACAAGTAAAAATCCAAGAACGATAATAATGATAACAAGAATGCCGATAATAATATTGCGAGGAGTGTTATTTTGCATACGCTATCATAGTATCATCACTAATTACTATTTACCAAATTCCTTCATAAGTTCAGTTTGAGTTTCAGAATCTATCGTTTCCGTTACTAATACCATCATTTCGGTTGTAAACCCTAAATCCTTTTTAATATTCATAAACAAATGTTCAAACGGAAACGGGGAAATCCAGGCCGAGTTTTTCAAGCAGACGAAACCAGCCTTTTTCAGCAAATAGCGCAAGGATTCCCGTTCGGATTTGCGGGATTCAGGCAGGTCAAGGAGTACGATGCGCCATTTGCCGTCCCAGTTGGGGACCAGGCAATCCTCGGCTTCCAGTTTCAAACTGACGGCCTTGCGGCGGCCGGTTGGGGTCAGGCGGGCATAGTCGTTTTGGCCTGAAAAATGGCTTTCTACCATGCCGGATTCCTGCAGGTTGCGCAGTGCCCGATTGACGGCATACCGCTGTTTTGGAGCCATTTTTGAAGGTTTAAGCGGGGAATCCTCCCCTTGCAAAGGGGAGGTGGCCGAAGGCCGGAGGGGTCTGTTTATTTGCTCAACCAATTCAGGCACCGAAACCGCCCGGTTTTCAGCCAGGATTTTCAATATTTTTTTTGAATAGTCTTGGTTTTTCATGGGTTTTATAGTATTCTTTCCGTAGAGCAATCTAAGGCCTTGTCTGTGAGGAAGGGATTAGGTTCCAAAAGGTATCGAGTAGCCCATGCTGATGAGGCAGGGGTCACCATTACGCGTTAAATTCTCTAGGGTTGTTCTTGGGTAGGCGAAAGCCTACCTTATTTTCTTGACACAAAAAAAGAGTAGCACTATACTACCGATTGTACAAGTATTTCGCGGTCGCGAGATAGTTGTTAAAATACTATGAAAGATTACTATGAAATTTTAGGAATCCCCTTTAATTCTTCGCAAGAGGATATTAAAAGAGCATATAGAATTTTAGCTCATCAATATCACCCTGATAAAAACAATGGAAATGAAAAAAGATTTAAGGAAATCAACGAAGCGTACAGAATACTTTCTTATTCTAAAACAAAACAGGAATATGATTTAAACTACACAGCTAGTAAAACTAACCGGAAGTATTCTGAACAGGAAGATGAAGAGAAAGAAACAAAAGAAAAATACCGTAATGATTATTCAAATAAGGAAACAGAAAAGGAGGTAAATTTTTATTTCTGGGGGCAAATATTAAATATTAAAAAAACAACATTGATTAATATTTGTTTAGTAGTCCTATTTTTCTTTGTAATAAGCTTAATAGTAGGTGGAATATTAACTTCTGTTAAGAACTCCAATCCGTTTTTAAATGTTGATAGTAATGACCTGTCCATGACAGATTCCCCTTGGAAAACTGTTGTATTGGGAGATCGGAATGTGGATGATGGTGGGTTTACGTTTTCTAGTTCTAGTACTAATTTTGGTAAATATTTTGGTGATACTAATTGGGCTATTTCAGATAGGAATACGGAAGGGGCTTTTTGGGGTGTTAAATTAACGGTGAATAATCAAACATTATCTACCTCGTCAATTACTCTCGGTAATTTTAAAATTATTGATCAATCAGGTAGACAATATTATCCATCTTACATGAAAAGTTGTGATTCAAATTTTACAAGTTTTTATATTGAACCAAAATTGTTGATTCTTAAACCAGATATACCTTGTACAGTAAAATTATTGTTTGAAGTATCAGAAAATAGTGAGCGTTATAATTTTCAATTTGATTATCGCTAATTTCTAAACATTATTAAATTTGATTAAAAATATTTAGTTATATGTCAAAAATCATTGGAATCGATCTTGGAACGACAAACTCTGCGGTGGCAATCATCGAGGGTGGTCAGCCGAAAATTATTGAAAACGTAGAGGGTGCCAGAACGACACCTTCGATCGTAGCCCTCGCAAAAAACGGGGATCGTTTGGTTGGTGCGCTTGCGAAACGCCAGGCGGTAACGAATCCGGAAAATACCATTTTCGGAATCAAACGCTATATGGGTCACAAGTTCAGCGATGAAGTCGTGACCAAGGACATTGCCCATTCGCCATTTAAAATTTCCAAGGGCGCCGAGGACGGCGTGTCGGTAAAATTGGGCGACAAGGAATACCGACCCGAAGAAATTTCCGCGATGATCCTGTCGAAAATCAAATCAGATGTCGAGGCGAAACTGGGTGAAAAAATCACCGAGGCCGTGATTACGGTGCCTGCGTATTTCGACGACAGCCAGCGCCAGGCGACGAAAAACGCCGGAATGATCGCCGGACTGGATGTGAAACGCATCATCAACGAACCGACGGCTGCGGCCTTGGCCTACGGATTTAATTCTAAAAAAGATCAGAAGATCGCCGTGTACGACTTCGGAGGCGGTACGTTTGATATTTCGGTACTTGAAGTCGGCGCAGATTTGGTAGAGGTGAAATCAACCGATGGCGACGCGCACATGGGTGGTGAAGACATCGACCGCGAAATCATCAAGTGGATCGGCGATGAATTTAAAAAGGAATCGGGAATTGACGTTACCAAGGACGTGCTTGCACTGCAGCGTTTGAAAGAATCTGCGGAAAAAGCAAAACATGAATTGTCGACGGCGGTAGAAAGCGAAATTAACATTCCGTTTATCGCACAAGTGGACGGTGTGCCACAGCACTTGGTCATGAAAATGACGCGTGCGAAACTCGAGGAATTGGCGGCTCCTTTTATTGATAAATCAATTGAAATTACGAAACGTGCTATTGAAGCGTCACCATTTAAAATTGGTGAAATCGATGAGGTCATCATGGTTGGTGGTCAGACGCGCATGCCGAAAATTGTCGAGGAAGTGAAAAAACTGTTTGGTAAAGAACCAAATCGTTCAATTAACCCGGACGAAGTAGTAGCGCTCGGCGCGGCGGTTCAGGCCGGCGTTTTGCAGGGTGATGTGAAGGATGTGCTCCTCCTGGATGTTATCCCATTGTCATTGGGCATCGAAACGATGGGCGCCGTTGCGACGAAACTGATCGAACGCAATACGACGATTCCTACATCACGTTCGCAGGTATTTTCAACGGCGTCGGATAATCAAACATCAGTAGAAATTCACATTGTTCAAGGTGAACGACCGATGGCTGCTGATAACAAATCGCTCGGACGATTCGTGTTGGGCGACATTGCACCCGCACCGCGCGGCATGCCGCAGATCGAGGTAACGTTTGATATTGATGCAAACGGAATTTTGAATGTGAAAGCGGTGGACAAGGCGACGAACAAGGAAGCGTCGATCAAAATCCAGGCAGGTGGCGGATTGTCAGATGCAGATATCAAAAAAATGCAGGAAGACGCAGAAAAATACAAAGCCGAAGACGAGAAGAAAAAAGAATTGGTTGATAAACGCAATACGGCTGATACGTCTATTTTCGCCGCAGAAAAATCATTGAAAGAATACGGCGATAAAATTCCTGCGGAAACGAAAACCGCGATCGAGGATAAAATAAAAGCCCTTCGGGAAGTGAAAGACAAGGATGATGCAGATGTGATTCATAAAGCGACGGAAGAATTGTCGAACGAAATGATGAAGATTTACGAGGTGATTCAGAAGGCGACGCAAGAGACGCAACAGCATACTCCTCCAAATCAAGAAGGAAATACTTCAGAAGAGGGAAGTGGGACAAAATAAAAAAGAGTGTTCAAATGAACACTCTCGATTAAAATTACCAACAAATCATTCCTTCGTAAGTTTCAGATTCATTCTCTGCGTTTAGTGCAGTGAATGACAAATAGAAACTTTTTCCTGGTTGATTTATCGGTTTAACAGATTTGATTATAAGCTTTTTCAGAACTTTTTTGATTGACATTCCTACCCTTGTTCCAGTACCTTCGTAGATTTTAAATTCAGAACCGGAAGCAAGTGAATTGAGAAAAGCTTTCTGATCTTCGAAATTATACGCAGTGCAGGCATTGCCTGGGATCTGCGATTGAAATTGTATATACATGTATTATTAAGTTTTATAAAGTTTATATTAGCATAATTGTGTATAAATGTCAACATTTCTCCAAATAACTCTTATTTTCCTTGTTTCCCAACGGATTTCCTATAAAATCTGTTGGGTGTACAGGGCGGAAGCCCTTATACCCCCTCCGCTGCCTACGGCAGTCGGCTCCCCCTAGGAGGGGGAGATCAGCGCCAGTTTCATTTAGATTTTATCTAGAATTATGAATGGTGCGGAAAATCCCCCTTCTAGGGGGATTCGACGCGGCTCTGCCGCGCGTGGGGGTATGAATTCCCTGCATGGTGGTATGATATAATTGCTCGCATGCCATTCCTTAACAATGATCCTTCTTTGAAAGAGCGGCGCAGGCAACTGCGTAACAACAGCACTCGCGAGGAAGTCGTGTTATGGAATTACTTGAAAAATAAAAATCTTGGCAAAAGGTTCAGAAGGCAGTTCAGTATCGGTCCCTACATCGCAGATTTCTATTGCATGGAATTGATGCTCGTCATTGAAATTGACGGCACTCATCATTACAACCAATGGGAATACGATGCGGAACGTGACAGATTTATGGCAGGCCACGGTTGCACGGTAATGAGATTTTCAAATAATGATATTAACAATCGATTGAAAGACGTTTTGGAATTAATCCAAAAAACAATTCAAAGGTTAGATTAAAAATCTCCCCCTCTTAGGGGGAGCCGACACGGCTTTGCCGTGCGGAGGGGGTATTGCTCGGAAATAACTATGTCCAAAGACTATTACAAAACTCTAGGTGTTTCGAAAACCGCTACCGAAGCGGAAATTAAGAGTGCGTTCAGAAAATTAGCCCATCAACACCACCCCGACAAAAACGGTGGGGATGATACGAAGTTCAAGGAAATTAACGAGGCGTATCAGACACTGTCGGATAAAAACAAACGCGCGCAGTATGATCAGTTCGGTTCTGCAGGGCCGCAGTTTAATGGCGGCGGAAATCCATTCGGACAGGGCGGGGGATTTGGTGGGTTCGACTTCTCGAACTTTGACTTTTCGCAATTCCAGCAAGGCGCTAATGGAGGATTCGAATTCGATTTGGGCGATTTGTTTGGCGGAGCATTCGGTGGCGGCGGAAGATCTCGCACGCCGCGAGGAAATGACATCGAAACGCAGATGAAAATTACTTTTAAAGAGTCGGTGTTTGGTGTGGAGAAAAAGATTGCACTGAATAAGGTTTCGGAATGTAAAACGTGCCACGGATCTGGCGCAAAGCCCGGTTCAAAAATGCATGATTGTAAGACCTGCAAGGGCAAGGGGCGTGTGACGCGCATGCAGAGAACTATTTTAGGGAACATGCAGACTACCGAGATGTGTGATGAGTGTTTTGGATCAGGAAAAATCCCTGAGGAAAAATGCACCACATGTCGCGGTGCGGGCGTCGTGCGTAATCGTGAAGAATTATCAATTAAAATTCCTGCAGGCATTAATACGGGGGATACGCTTCGCATGGATGGTGCGGGGGAGGCGGTGCCACATGGAAAACCGGGCGATTTGTTCATTCATGTGGCGGTTGAACCGCATCCCGTATTTAAACGCATGGGGAATGATTTGGTCATGCCGCTGGAAATCAGTTTGACGGATGCGCTCCTGGGCAAAATGATCGACATTGAAACATTGGATGGCAAGGAAACGCTCCATATCCCCGAGGGTTCAAACACGGGGGATCAGCTGAAAATCCGGGGCAAGGGCGTGCCGCACGGCCGCAGCCGCGGGGACATTGTCGTTGCCATTCGGGTCAAGATGCCCAAAAAACTTTCCAAAAAAACCCGCGAAATCATCGAGGGCTTGCGCGGCGAGTGGTAATAAAAAATAAAACCTGTCTCTAGGAGGCAGGTTTTTTAGAGCACTTTTTGCAAAGTGCTGCAGTCATTAATCCTACGGCGAAATAAGTTGCTGAACTGATAAGACTTATGCAAAATGTTGCAATAGCCGGAGTTAACATAAAAATTATCCAGGGCGCGCATGCAATGATGCTGGCGAATAAAATACCGTCATGACCGGCAAAGTTTGTAATTTTCTGTTTGATCATAGTATGGTTGTTGAGTGAACTAACGTGTATGAGATTGGTTGATATTATTTATATCATATCAATATTGTAATGTCAAGTAGAATACCGAGAATAGTTTGCTTGGATAGGGTCGCATGGTATACTCGCAAAAATAGTTCTTATGCTGCTTATCTGTCTTACGTATTTAGGAGTGTGGTTCGTACTCTTTGGGGTATTTGCGATAGTTACCGCGTTACCGGTTTATGGCTATAAAAGGTTGTTGCAGGGCATGACCCATGATGGTGCGGTAGCGGACATGAAAACCATGTTTCGCTCTCATTTTTCACGGGGAAAGCGGGTGGCGCTTTGGTTGCCACGACAACTCATGTCATTCATCGACTCTATTCCCATTATCGGACCCATAGTTATTTATTTTGTTTTACTGGTTACCAACGTTCATTTTATAGTGCGTTATTGTTGGTACGCGAGACGCCTTGATATGATGCAGTCGGGAATCATTGAAGTTTAAAGCGGACCCTTCGCGGATCCGCTTTTTTATTTATTTTATTTATCTTGAACCTCGTATCCTTGCGCAATAATTTCATAGCGCAATCGGTCGGCGGTAGCCCAGTCCTTGGCATCGCGTGCGGCCTTGCGCTGATTCATCAACTCTTGAATTGCGGCAGGTATTTCTCGTTCAGCGACGTTCTCGTCCAGTTTCAATCCGAGGACTCGGTCGAAATCCAGAATCGTCGCCTTTTTATCTGCATCTAAAACCTCTGAATTCTTCAAAAGCTCCCACACGGTTGCAAGACCTCCGGCAGTATTCAGGTCATCGTTTACCATTTCATGAAACAGTACCTGATAGTCTTGATTCATAGAGCCATCATCGGGCAGGTTTGCGACCGTGCGTTTCAGTTTCGTGAGCGCTGTTTCAGCCGCCTCGAGCGCTTCCCATGAAAATGAAACTTGGGATCGATAGTGTGATTGCAGATACAGATACCTCAGGGCGAGGGGATTAATTCCTTTCTCGCGAAGGGTTTGGAGGGTGATGAAATTGCCCCCTGATTTCGCCATTTTGTTTTCGCCAATGTTTATGAATTCATTGTGCAGCCAGTATTTTACAAACGGTGCATGTCCCGTCGCGCATTCAGATTGCGCGATTTCGTTATTGTGGTGCACGGATGCCAAGTCGTGGCCGCCAGTATGAATATCGAACTGGTCGCCCAAATATTTCATGCTCATGCCGGAACATTCAATGTGCCAACCCGGGAACCCCTTGCCCCATGGACTTCCCCAGCCTTTTTCAGCATCCAATTTCCACAGCGCAAAATCGCGGGGATTTTTTTTCTCGGAATTTTCGACGCGCGCATGGTCGTGCGCCGTTTGCATGATATTGCCGAGCTTGCCGTAATCATGCATCGTGTCCGTTGCGAAATACACTCCGTCCGACGTTAGGTAGGTGTGGCCTTTTTCCTCGAGCTTTTTGATGATATCGATATCCTCGGCAATGTGTTCAGACGCGCGGACTACATTTTTCGGCCGCAGGATGTTCATGTGCGCAATATCGTTCAGGAAAAAGCCCTCGTATTTGCGCGCCAGCGCGAGCATGTTTTCAAGGGTTACTGCCATGCCTTCGCGTTTCAATCCCTTGGTCATTTTGTCGTCGCCATCATCGCCGTCGGAAACCAGGTGGCCGATGTCGGTGATGTTCATGACCTGGTTCACTTCATATCCGTTATACTCAAAAACCCTGCGCGTAATATCAGCGAGGAGAAACGCCCTTAGGTTTCCAATATGAACATAGTCATACACCGTAGGTCCGCAATGGTACATTCCAACCGTATTTGGTTTTATCGGTTCAAAGATCTCTTTCTTCTTGGAAAGGGTATTGGTGAGCTGAATATTCATAGAAGGGAAAAGGTTATAAGTGATAGGTTATAGGGTTCTAGGACATTTTAACGATGAGTACGGATAGCATTTTGCGAATTTCCAAAATGAGTTCTTTCAGTTCAATAGAAGCAATTTTATAGATATCTTCTACAAGAATAAGTTGGGTTTCGAGTTCGGCGATTGATCCGCGTGATATGCAGAGGAATTGGCAAAAATCTTTTCTTGTTTTTCTCGAGTGACCTTCTGCAATGTTTGATGGTATCGAAACGGCAGATCTTCGAATTTGACTACAAAGCCCATATTGTTCCTGCGGAGGGAGTTTTTTGGTAAGCAAATAAACCTGCTTGGTGAGAAGCATAGATTTTTGCCAAACAATCAAATCTTTATAATCGTGGATCTTGGGTGCCATACCTATCCCCTATAACCTATCACCTATGACCTTATTTTGCTAGATCCACTTTTTGTATGCGAAATAAATATGCATAACCAGGTACATTGCGATAAGTACCCCAACAACAATAAAGAATCCGTGTTCCCCGTGGAATATGGCAGGGGATTCTGCAGCCAGTAATACGGTTGCCACGAGCGTGAGCGGGAACGTGACAAATGCCATCAGTGTCAGCCGTTTCGTCACATCGTTGTTTTTTGCGGTGAGGAGCGAGTCATTGGTATCGCGCAATTCTTTCAGCAGTTCGCGTGCGTTTTCGAGTGCGTTTTCCACGCGGGAATAGTCACGGAAAATGTTATCTTCGTTGATCGAATATTTCGGAAACAGGTGAGACGCTTGCAAGTGGAGCGATTTCAGGATGATTTTATGCGGACGAATCGATTGTTTGAAATCAAGCAGGCGGCGCTGGAGATCCGACAATTCGCGCACCATGTGGAATTCGCGGCCCTTGAAAATATTTGATTCGATATCCTTGATTTCCTTGCGGATCGGTTCCAATTCCTCGCGCAATCCTCGGTACAGTTCGTTATTGAGGATCAAAAACAGTTCGGGCCCATTGTGCGCCTCGACGGTGCCCAGGGTGCTTGCGGCCTCGAATTGCTTTTGTAGGTACGTGAAAATGTCAATCGGTCCGTAATGGGCGGTGATCAGAAAATGTTCGCCGATGATGTAGTCGACTTCGATTTCGTTGCCGTCGCGCGTGCGTGATGGGTGGTCGGGATAATGAAGCGCTGCATAAAACGTATGTTCCGTAGAATCTGTTTTTGCGCGCGCCGATGGTTCAAGGAGTTCCTGCGCCCAAGTGGGGTGCACTGAAAATTCCTGGACGATGGATGCGATGTCGTCACCGGTTGGCGATTCAATATCGATCCAGGTCAGGTTGTTATGCGAGTATTTTGTGATCATGGGTCTATTATAAAGAACCAGGTCCTAAAAACCAAGAACAAAAACGCCCGCCACGAAGTCGTCGCGTAGGGCGCGGAAAAGACTTGCGTTCCGGTTTAAGATATGCTATTATCGTCCCACTATGGCAACAGCTAAAAAAACCTCTAAAAAGGCTCCGGCGGCTAACAAGGCTGCCGCAAAGGACGGTGCGTTCGCAGTAATCGCACCGGGCGGAAAACAGTACGTAGTCCGCGCAGGCGACACGATCCAGATTGAAAAACTCGCCGGCGATTTGAAGGCAGGGGACAAAGTATCGTTTGACGTATTGTTGATCGATAACGGCACCGAAACGACGATCGGCACGCCAGTCATCAAGGGTGGCAAGGTAGACGCGGAATTCGTGGCTGCCGGCCGATCAAAAAAGATCGACGTCATCAAATACCAGCCGAAATCCCGCTACTACAAGAAGCGCGGTCATCGCCAGCCATTTGCGAAGGTCAAGGTCAACGCAGTGGGGTAATAAAAAACAGCCAAAAGGCTGTTTTTTATTATGTTTTCAAAACATTGAGCATACAGAAGGACTTGCTAAAACACTCATTTGTGTTGTTTTACGAAATCTGTGCCACTTATCCCCAAATGGGATGTCGTAGGTTATTGTGTGGGGCGGTGGGATGAAATACAATAGATGTGGGATGAAGTGGGAAAGCCCTCACCCCGAAAATTCCACTATGTTAATCGGCGAATATCGTCACACGATGGACGACAAAAATCGATTGTCGGTTCCGGCGAAATTCCGCAAGGAACTCGGCAAAAAAATCATCATGACGCGAGGTCTCGATCGCTGTCTATTCGTGTATCCGATTAACGAGTGGAAACAGTTCTCTCATAAATTGGCAAGCCTTTCGATCGGTTCCGCAGAGGGTCGCGCGTTTTCCCGCGCGATGCTTGGCGGGGCAATGGAGGTCGAGGTCGACGCCGCGGGACGCGTGTTGGTGCCTGATCATCTGAAATCCTACGCCGGACTTGCGACCAAGGTCGTAGTGGCCGGCATCCACAATCGCGTGGAATTATGGAACGAGGAAGACTGGACTAAATACACCACCGGCGTCGAGAAGGAAGCAAACACGCTGGCGCAGAAATTGTCAGATATTGGAATGATATAGCTATCGCAAGCACCAAGACCCAAAAACCAAGAACCAAACCCCGCTTCGCTCAAGCTGCGCAGGGCGCAGCAAGGCATTGTCCGGTGGTTGGATCTTGTGATTTGGCTCTTGGATCTTGTCCCGTCTTATGCACATACCTGTCTTATTCCAAGAATCTATACGCGCTCTTTCAATTAAACAAAGTGGTATTTATATCGACGGGACATTGGGGGGCGCAGGTCATGCGGCAGAAATCGCATCGCATCTGGGCCCAGATGGAACATTGATTGGTTTCGATCTGGATTCGCATGCGATCGCACGCGCCCAGGAAAAATTATCCGGCGCTTCATGCAACATAATCCTCGTCCGTGAAAATTTCCGCAATCTGGCGCGCGTGCTCGACGAACAGGGCTTCGGCCATGTCGACGGCATTCTCCTTGATCTCGGCTTCTCGTCATTTCAGATCGAGGATGCCGCACGCGGATTATCGTTTCAGCACGACGGACCGCTCCGGATGACATTATCCGATGCGCCGGCGGATGAAATTCTGACCGCGTGGGACATGGTGAACACGTGGGAAGAATCGACCATCGCGGACATCCTGTATCTGTATGGCGATGAACGCGCATCGCGCAAAATTGCCCGGGCCATCGTTGATGCCCGCAAGCAGGCGCCGATTGACACCACGTTTCAATTGGTGAATGTGATTCACAGCGTCCTGCCGCGCAAGCCGTGGATGAAAACGAATCCCGCAACGAAAACGTTTCAGGCGCTCCGCATCGCGACGAACGACGAATATGGCGCGATCAAGCAAGTGCTCGAGTCAGGTTTTGAAAAACTGGGCCCGGGCGGGCGGTTCGCCATCATTACGTTCCACAGTGGCGAGGATCGCATCGTGAAAAATTATTTCCGCGACCGCGCGTACGAGGGACGTGCCAAACTTTTGACCAAAAAACCAATCACGCCGAGCGATGGGGAAATCGATGAAAACCCTCGTTCGCGCAGCGCCCAGTTACGCATCATCGAGAAACTCTAAGACCTATGAAACGCATCCTTACCAACCTCATTTCCGGCTCGCATAACGGTACGCTGCTTGGCGCATTTGCCGCACTGTTTGTCGTGTACTCGTTTTTGATCGGTTCGACGGTGGTTTCCATCAACGAACGCAAAAACCTGTATTCCGAAATCCGGGCCCAGCAGGCGCATCTTGCGGAACTCGAAATCCAGTATTTCGAACTGGCTCAGGGTGTTGACCTGAATCGCGCGACGGAAATGGGGTTCAAGGATCAGCCGGCAGCATTCGCTTATACGAATCCCGGCGCCGAGGATGCGGTTGCGTTGCGATAGTCAGCAGAAAAATCCCGCTCGGGATTTTTCTTGTGCTATAATTTTTTCTCGATGGACCACCAAACGTTCGCACACCGCCTTTATGTTGTTTCTGGTGCCGTAATTCTGATCGCGCTCGTGTTTGTCGCGAAGTTGTTTTACGTGCAAATTATTCACGGGGGAACCTATGAAAAATTGGCGGACCGCCAGTATGTGACGCCGACGTCCGGTTCGTTTGACCGCGGTACCATTTATTTTTCGGACAAATCAGGGAATCGGGTTTCCGCCGCAACGCTTAAATCAGGGTTTAAAATCGCCGTGAATCCTACCCAGGTCAAGGATCCCGAAGAACTATATGGACTCGTAGGAACGCTGCTCGGATCCGAACATGATGCGTTCATTGCACAGGTTACGAAAAAAAATGATCCGTACGAGGAGGTGGCGCAGCAGGTTCCCGAATCGATCGCGTCGCAAATTACCTCGATGAAACTGCCCGGCGTGACGGCCTACCGCATGAACTGGCGGTTTTATCCCGCCGGGGAACTGGCGTCCCATGCGATTGGATTTATGGCGTACAAGGGTGATGAGTTTGCCGGCCGTTATGGGATCGAACGATCCTACAATGATACGCTGTCGCGCATTGATGAACGGTTGTATGTGAATTTCTTTGCAGAAGTGTTTTCCGACATGCGCAAATTGTGGAACGATACAAACGAGACCGAGGGCGATGTGGTGACGACGATTGAACCGTCTGTACAGGAAAACCTGGAACGCGTGATTTCCGAAACGCAGGAAAAATGGGGATCTGACCGCGTCGGCGGCATGGTGATGGATCCGAAAACAGGTGCCGTGTATGCGCTGGCGATCGGCAATGGATTTGATTTGAACGAAACGCGCAAGGTGACCGACGTGTCGCAGTTTAACAATCCGCTCGTTGATTCGGTGTTTGAAATGGGCTCGATTATGAAACCGGTCATCATGGCGATTGCGTTGGACCAAGGTGCAGTAACCCCGAATACGACGTATTTCGACCAGGGATCGGTCAAGGTTGCCGACCGTACCATCTACAACTTTGACAAACGCGGACGCGGCCAGGCGACGATGCAGCGCGTCCTGAATGAATCATTGAACACGGGAATGGTGTTTGTGATGCAGCATATGAACAAGGCTGCGTTTAAAAAGCAATGGGAATCGTTTGGGTTTGGTCAGAAAACCGGAATCGACTTGCCTGCCGAAGTGTCCGGCCTCATTTCCAACCTCAATACGAATCGCGATGTGGAATACGCTAACGCGTCATTCGGACAGGGAATTGCCGTTTCGCCGGTTGAAATGATTCGGTCATTTGCGGCGCTTGCCAACGGCGGACATCTGGTTACGCCCCATGTAGGGCAGAGCATCGAATACCCGAGCGGGTTCGGCAGGAAACTGGAATGGCCTGTTTCGGAATCGACGGTGATTAAACCTGAAACATCCAAAACGATTACGGACATGCTGGTGACGGTATTTGATAATTACGGTGAAGGGAAGTTGAAACTGGATCATTATGCCATTGCCGCAAAAACCGGTACGGCGCAGATCCCGAACCATGCGACCGGTGGCTACTACGCCGATCGCAACCTGCATACGTTCGCGGCGTATTTCCCGGCATATGATCCAAAATTCGTCGTATTTCTGTTTAACGAATATCCGAAAAACGGTGCTCAGTTTTCATCGCAGACGCTCATCCCGCCGTTTACGGAATTGGCAAAATTCCTGATCAATTATTACGATCTGCCGCCCGACCGATAATAAATAACCCCGAACAAATTCGGGGTTATTTATGTGCAACTAATATTCCGTTATCAATGCCAATCAGATCCCGTTTCCATCCGTGCTCGTCGAGGAGGTTCATAAACGGCTGCATGCGCGCAGCGTGGCTGATGGCATTGTCCGCCACAATGAGTGCCCCGGGGGATAGGAAGGGTTCGATCAGGGGAAAATATTCGTGATAGTGCCCACGGTCGGCATCCATAAATACGAGATCTATTTTTTGTCCTGACAGGTGTAGTTCTAAATTATTTAAAATATCGATGATGGGTGCGTTATACATTGTCACGAACCGCACCAGTCCGCCGTCAGTCAGATTCTGTTTGGCAATATCATATTTATAATTCCGAATTTCAATGGTGTGTACGTGGCCTCCGTATGCAGATGCGGCATGGGCCATCCATGCGGTGGAATAGCCGATCGAGGTGCCAAGTTCGAGGATGGTCATGGGGCGGTGCCGACTGATCGTATCGTGCAGCCACTGGGCCGTTTGTCTCGGCACCGCCCATGCCCGTTCGCCCTTTTTCGGATCGTTCAAAACATCCTCGCCGCGCGCAATTTGGTCGGGCGACCACCAGACCAATGTCCGGCACTGATGTTCGATATTCTCGACGAGTTCAGGGAAAGTCATGAATTTAGTATAACAAAAAAACGCAGGGTATCCTGCGCGAGGTAATAATCGTGCTATTTCTTCATAAGCCTTGCATGGTATTCTTTTGATAGCATTGCCTGGTATTCTTTTGATTGTATCCAGTCTTTCCGGCTTACGTAGTGATCCTTAATCACCTGGGCTAAAAAGAAAGGGATCGCAAGATCATCGAAATGGATACTGCTTTCAAACGGTGAAAGGTTCACAGATACGGAAGTAAGATAGTTTCCCGAGGTCAGATGCTCTTTCTGGTGCGCAAGACCTTGCCAACCTACCCCTGTAGCTGAACGGTATCCGGTAGAGAGTGTGAATCTCCGAAAATACTGGACTGTGCTGCTTTCAGAAAAATCGGGGTCATTTGAAGTAAAATACTCGAGAGAAAACGACAGTTTTTCCTTGCAAGTGGGGTAACAAATAAATGTACCGGCAATACCTTGGGTTTTTTCGGGGTCAAGTGTAAACATGACACCAGGCCCGGTGTACTGTTTTTTTCTTAAAGAATTTTTCTTTCCGTATTTTTGAAACAATTCCCAAAAAATAAACGCCGGCAGGTGATGAAAAGGAGTGGTTTTTTCAAGGTCCCGCACAGGCTGCATTCCCAATATTTTTTCATGGAGATGTTCCTGTTCGGTGAGGCTCTGAAATCGTTGCATAGTATGTTGTTTTTGAGTTACGTAATTACTTCCAAAATACCAGACCTTATCTGTTTTGTAAACTGGACAAGAAATAAAATTTATGATATTTAGATATTCAATCTAAAACCGGCGAACTAGCCAACTATAGTTCACTCCAAAAAAATATTTTTTATGAAAGCAGATTTGCAGTCACGACTTGATGAAGTTCTTGATAACCCCGAAAAAATCACGGAACACCTGCGGTTTCTCCGAGAGAATATAACCTCAGAAAAAATGAACGCACTCAGCAAGGTTGCGTATCTTTCATTCCGAACTACTTCAGAAAAAACGGAAAGCACCTCCCTGGATGTTACCATAAAGACATTTGGCAATTTTTTTAATGAGGTGAAGGAGAAATATCCCGATGCCCGCTCGACCGAGCTCTGGTTGCTTGCAGTGAAAAGGCTGCAACAAATCAAACTTGAAAGCATTCAACACTATGTTGACCTGGTTCGTGCGCTATTTTGGATGGAATTCATCCTTCAAAATTCAGAAAAAATTCTCCCCGTTTTTACTTGGTTTAAGAGCAGTAACGATGCGCTAGAAGAGGAAAAAGAAATTGAAAATATTATAGCCGCCCTGGATTTGGGGTTTAAATTTTTGAAATTTGATTCCACAATAACAAAACTCGGAGACGAATTTATCGCAAAAAACCAAAACCGGCCCTAGGGCCGGTTTTTTAGTAGTGATGATATTTCCCGCCACCCAGCAAATTCGTGACGCGATACAATTGCTCCGCGATAACCAGCCGGGCCAATTCGTGAGGCATGGTCATGGCACCCAAACGCACTATGACATGCGCGCGCTCCTTGAATGCATCACTCAGTCCGTACGATCCGCCGATGACAAGGACGATGCGTTTCGCGGACTGCTGCAGGTGTTTGTCGATCAGGTTCGAAAATCCTACCGTGTCCAATTCCTTGCCGCGTTCATCGAGCGCGATGACATAATCGCCCGGCTTGATTTTCGCCAGCAATTTTTCGGATTCCTTGGTACGGCATTCGTCCGGGTGGTCGATTCCTAGCGGTTCAACGATTTCAATTTCAAGCGAAAACGGCGCACCAATGCGTTTCTGGTATTCCCGGATCATCGGGTCATAGTCAGATTTTTTCTTGCCAATGGCGAGGATGGTTAGGATCATGCGTTAGTAGGTTATCATAAAATAATGAACCCTTTGAATTAGTACTTACTCAGGTCAAACCAATTATTCTGAAACCCTGCTTTTTTCAATATTTTCATTACGAAATCTGTTTTGTCTGCAATGTATGTTTCCTTTCCTGAAGGGTCTTTTGCAATTAATTCTTTCTTGAGCTTTCCATATGCATCTCTATCTTCATCGTGCGCTCTTAGATAATCTCTGAACAAAATTTGCCGCTCCAAAAAACTTCCTCTGTCGCCATAGGCGATCGAAAGGTGAAATTGGGTCGGATTGCCTTTTTTTGAAAAACCATCGCTCACCCGCATTTGTTTCATCTATTTGTGCCGCATCAGAAGGGTATCCAATCGTAGAAAGCGGTTCAATTAAGTCCTGCGCGTCTTTCCATGACGGGATGGTAATTGCCATATCTATAATCGGCTTGGAAGCCAATCCGGGGATCGAGGTGCTTCCGATGTGTTCAATTGAGGTTATTTTGTCCCCAAGCAAATCTCTGATTTTTCGAGCTTCGTCTTCGTAGAGTTCTTTCCATTTTGGATCATAATCCTGAACCTCGGTATGAGACAAATCAATTTTTTCAATAGGTGATTCCATAAATTAATTTTATCATTTTTTATAAGAATTTAAGAGAAGCCCGACACTTGTCGTGCTAGCACGAATTAGTGAGCCTTCTCGAGAGAGAACCTTTCGGTTCCTTGCTCTGTATAGTTAATTCTAATGAAATCATCATGTCAGAGTAATGATTCTTGTGCGCCTCATAAATTACGCCCAATTTTTATGTATAGATAATTTTTCCTCCTAACGAGTCAATTGCGTCAATGACGCTCAAATATTTTACTTCTTCCAAAACAGAAGTTGGTTTTATGGTGTGCCAAGTAAGCCCGGTATTTTCTTCTTTTGTTTTTGAAAATCCATCAGCTGAAACCTTGTAAATAGAAATGGGGGTAAGAAGGCGACCCTTTAGATCTTTTGGAACAAGCAAAATTATTTTTCCGTCTTTTTCATCTACATCAATGCCTTCATCACTGCTCCAAGGAAACCCTTGCGCTGCTGCGAAAGCGGGAAATGGTGTAGCGTAAATTGCTTTGTATGAAATCTTTCCAGCGGGAACAAAACGCTGTCGTGGCTCGAGCGTCTTGATGTTCTGGACTGTTGAACCGTGATAGAGGTAATTCATATGTTTCTCGTGCTAGCTCTAGTTGGTGGGCCTTCTCGAGAGAGAGTTACGAGATTCTTTGGGGTAAAAGGTTATTTTTAATAGTTTAATCGTATCATGCCGACCCCTCTCGAGCGTCTATGAAATACTTTACAAAATATATTAAGTATGATATAATGTGGAAAAATAAATTTGTAAGTTAAAAACAAGTAAATATGGAGGAAACAAAAGAAATTTCAAAAACAGAAAGCTTGGCTACTGAGGTTTTAAACAGGTATTTCTTTATCGAACCTGATACGCGCCCCTTGAAAGATGCAACAGATGTCTTTCCTGCTGGAATGACTTTTGTAAGATTGAGTGATGGAGAAATTCAGGCAATAAGGAACAAAAAAGAAGTTTCTGCACCAAAAACCTATATGGAATTCGCAAGGGTTCCAGCAGAGACTCATGTCGAGGATGTGCATAAAGAGTTTCTGAATAATCCTGAGGAGCTACTTTTGAACTACCACGAAATTGTTGCCTTTTGCGAAAAGTATAAAGAGTGGTTCAAAAACCACATCCGCATCGGATACTTCTTTACAACCGAAGGGTTTGTTCTCGTAAGAGATACTCATCGCACAGG
>CAYYES010000008.1:0-21691 GCA_964471025.1 uncultured Candidatus Saccharibacteria bacterium
TGTCGGTAGACCCGTAGGCCAGCATTGCTTTTAACCGCACAAGGCGAGACTTATTACACAATACTGTCTGCATCAAAGACACAGACTACCAATTCTCGCTACCCTGCCCCAGATTGTAGCAGATTTTGGAAATGGGAAATAGTGCATTGAAGTGTGGGGTAAAAATTGTTATTTTTATAGTATGAGAAACCTAACGGTAAACGACATCCCTATAGACCTTCCTACTGCCCTCGAACAATACAAAAGACTGAACCGCTCTGCGAAAATCCAAGAGCGGGACCGCGTTATTTTTGAGGAAAAATTCGGTATCAAAGACGGTGTAAGCAAAACTTACGTAGAGGTAGGTAGAAAGTTCAACGTTTCGCCAACAAGGGTGCGTCAGATTTGTGGGCGTACTTTTTTCAGAGTCGGCATTGAGTGTTAAACCACCTTGTCCTTCACATTTGCTATGAAAATGTAGCCATCATGGTTGCGTATCGCAGTTCCAACAGCGTCCACGAGAGCGCGCCAAAGTTATCCACACAAAATCGAGGGTAGCACCATGGTGAACAATCGTTCACTTCGCTATACTCGATATATGAAAACCGCGCACGTTCGGTATACGCGTCCCCTATCGGTTCCTATAGTCCATGATCATCCGGGATCCCCATCCTATGTATTGACGTTGCGCGATTTGCCCAATCATCAGAAACCGCGGGAAAAATTAAACGAGCACGGTCCGGGAATTTTAACGACTCCGGAACTGCTCGCCCTCATGCTCGTTGCAGGCACACGCAAGGAAGATATCATGACCATGTGCAATCGCATCATGCGGGAATACGGCGAGAAATCAATCGTTGCGGAACGAAGCCCAAAACGTATGGCAAAAAGCCTCAATATTCCTTTGATTAAGGCAACCCAAATTATTGCCGCAATGGAAATGGGGCGGCGCCTGTTCGAACGGGGTAATGCCGGGCGCGCAACCATCAGGACTGCGGACGACGTATATCGCTATGCACGTGCCATGCAGGAATTGCCCCGCGAACATTTGCGCGGTATCTATCTGGACAGTTCCTATAAAATCATCCGGGATGAAACCCTGTCGATCGGCACCGTCGACGCGCATATTATTCATCCCCGCGATGTATTCAGGCCTGCCATCGAATACGGGGCCGTTGCCGTCGTATTGGTGCACAACCACCCCTCGGGAAATCTGACCCCGAGCGCCGATGATCGTGAAATTACCCGACAACTCGTCGCGGTAGGTACGCTCTTGGGCATTCCTCTGGTTGACCACGTCATCGTATCGTCGAACGGTTTCCGCAGTATTATGCACCCCGCAAAATCCTTATGAATACTATTACTTATACTTTTTCAGATACATGGCTCATCAGCCGTTCATCGCCATTTGCACGGGCCTGGGTGCTGCGCGATGCGCGCGATCGCCATCCGGAACTGGAACGGTTATTCCGCCAATCCCTGAAACAATTTAGGCTGCGGTCTCGGGATTTGGGCAACCTGGATTTGCCCACCACGGACAACGATGCCGAGGCCATGCGGCTGGTTTTGGATGCCCTGATCCGCGCCAAGGCCCATATTTTCAAGGAACGAGGCGAATCGTGATATCCCCAACAACCGTTGGCAAGATTTCTTGCCTTTTTGCGCCGCCTGAGGTACAGTATTCCCTGTCCCATATTTATATCGCGGGGTAGAGTAATGGTAGCTCGGCAGGCTCATAACCTGCAGGCGCGCGTTCGAATCGCGCCCCCGCAACAAGAAAGAAAATAAGCCCTTTCGCTCTCCTCGACCTTCTACCGAACAAACCTGCGGTTTGTTCGGACGGATCTCCGGGAGCGAAAGGGCTTATTTTCTTTCTTGTTGCGGAATGAACAACGATACAACTCGTAACCGAATCGCTTGCTATATCACCCCCGCATCCCGAAACACTGTTTCAAAATGGCGGCGCGTGATGTCTTTCTGGCGTTCGGTCAGGTTGTAATTGATGCCTTCATGGGCGACCAGGTTGCGCACCTTGTGGGCTTCCCAGGCGGAATTGAGCGTCGGGAAATCATGCAAATTGATGCCTTTTAATTTTTCACCGAACGTTTCCCCGGAATATCCCAGGCTCGTAATCAGTTCCTCGAGCATGTTGTCCGCATCAATGATCGCCGCGCGCCAATCATTAGGATTCGGCGACGCGAAATGGCGCACAATCGTTTCCCAGCGCTCGTTCCGGCGCGCCTCGGTAGCGACAGGCTTGATGAAATGTTCCTTGTACGACCCGTCCAACTGCTCGTCAATTTCAAAAATGCGGATGCGCAGATAAATGGCCCAGATAATGAATACGATGGTCAGAATGCTCAGGATCGTCAGAATAACCGACGATACGTTATGAATGATCCCAGCATAATCGGTTCCGCCTGATGCGACATTTAAATCCCCGCGACCAATAATGATATTCTTGACGTAAATCAAGAAATCGTAAATTTTCGAGAAAATATATTCGAGATTAATAAAACGCACTTCGTTCATGCGTTGTATTATAGCATATGTCGGCAAACCACACTTCGTCAGACACTGAACGGCGCCTCCTTGTTTGGTTTGCTACCTCTGCTGTTCAAAATCCTGGGCAATGGCAAACAATATATCCTCCCTGCCCTGGTTTGCCGTGAACTGGATACCAAACGGCAGACCGTTTGTATCAGTTCCCGACGGAACGGAAATAGCAGGCATATGGGTCAGGTTCGCGGTCACGGTGAACATATCGGCCATGTACATGGACAAGGGATCTGCTTTTTCGCCGGGTTTAAACGCAGTCGTGGGCGTCGTAGGCACCATAACCGCATCAACCCCTGATGCGAACACGGTTTCGAAATCTTGTTTAATAACCTGCCGCAACTTGAGCGCTTTGCCATAGTAGGCATCATAGTATCCGGCAGACAATACATACGTTCCAAGCATGATGCGCCGGCGGGTTTCAGGACCGAATCCTGCATGCTTGCTTTTCATATACGTTTCAAGCAAATCTTTTCCTTTCACTTGCAGCCCGTAGCGCATACCGTCCAGACGCGACAAGTTCGATGAAACTTCAGCCGGCATGACAATATAGTAGGCGGCAAGGCCCAGGTGCGCATTCGGTAATTGAATGTCCCGAATTTCGTAACCCGCGGCACGCAATCTCTCGATAGATGTTTCAAAATTTTCCTTTACAGTTACATCAATGCCTTCCATATCCAATAGGTGTCGCGGTACCCCGATTATTTTTCCGGCAGGTGCTGCCGAGAGTTTTTCTTTGGCATCATGGGTAAGCGTTTGCGCATCGAGCGGATCAAAACCTGAAATGACTTCAAACACTGACTGTGCATCCTCGACATTTTTTGCAAACGGACCAATCTGGTCAAGCGACGAACCCATGGCAATGGCACCATATCGGGAAACTGATCCATACGTCGGGTGCATTCCGACAATTCCGCAGAACGCTGCGGGCTGACGAATCGATCCGCCCGTATCAGTACCGAGCGCAAATAAACACATATTCGCAGCAACGGCCGCCGCACTGCCGCCCGATGACCCACCGGGCACGCGCGTCGTATCAATTGGATTTTTCGTCATGCCAAACGCGGAATTTTCCGTCGATGAACCCATGGCAAATTCGTCCATGTTCGTACGACCTACGGGAATGGCTCCTACGGCATCTAATTTTTCAATCACGGTTGCGGAATAACTTGCCTGATAGTTTTCAAGCATTTTGGATGATGCCGATGCGATGTGACCCTTGATCAGAATGTTATCCTTTACAGCATACGGAATACCGGTCAGCAGATGCGCGCGACCCTCGTCAATCATTTTTTGCGCATTTAAAATGCGGTCAGATTCATCAAACAATTCCAAAAACGCGTGAATTTCAGGATTCAGTTTTTTCGCATGTTCAAGATGCGCATCTACCAATTCGCGGACGGAAATTTCCTTGGCGACGAGCATATCGTGCGCCTTGTGAATGGTGAGGTTGTTAAGGTCGAGTGACATAATGTTCGGCTCCCTCTCCTTGCAGGAGAGGGTTTGGGGGTGAGGTTTAAAGAATTTTTTGCACCTTATAAAACCCATCCTGGCGTTCAGGCGCGGCAGCAAGGAGCGTTTCTGAAAACGTCCCCGATGCGTATGGTTCGGCATCCGCATGGGTGACATTCACCTGAATCGGCTTTTCGGAAACGTCCGGCAATTCGACCTGGTTCACCTGGTCCACATAGCCCAAAATGGACGCAAAATCCGCAACAAGCGCGTCCATTTCCCCATCCGTCATTTCAATCCGGGCCAGATGTGCCAAATTTTTAATTTCATCGCGAGTAAGTGACATGGGGGTATCGTAGCATTTTATGCCGATTTTGTCGAAGTGATTTATGGATTTTTCCCAGAAAAAAGCGGTTTCACCCGCTTTAAATTTTACGTTGTTATATTTTCAAAAATCTCTTGTGTAGGGACTACCCCCTGCCAATAATTGTTCGAGCGCAATCTCTTTCTAATATCGGCACCAAGCTCGTCCCAGTCCCTGCAATACCCTCTGGCAGCCAGAAATTTGTTATGCATTGTTTCCTTATCGTTATCCAATACTTTTAAAAGAAATCTTTTGGCGTTTTTCTTTACAAATAGATAATTGACTCCGAAAAGCACTGCAGGGCCTATCAGAAAAAATATCGCCGCAGCCACACCAATTTGTTGCTGGTCTACAATAATAAATATTGCTCCTGCGAAGATGAGCATTAACGGAATCGCGGGAGAGATGTAAATAAGCTCTAATGTTTTTCTTTTCATGACTTTTTGTTTTGTTTAAAGCAACTAAACACTAAATCAGTATATTTGTCAAATATTCTTCATTTATTGTTTTAATTCCCAACCTCACCGCTTCATCATACTTACTCCCCGGATCATCCCCCACCACCACATAATCCGTCTTGCTCGAAACTGATGACGAAACCTTGCCCCCGGCAGCCTTGATTTTCGCCTTTACAAGAAAACATATCCTCGGAAATTCGCCGATAATTCGAAACAAAACATCAAAAAACCTATCAACTGATCAATGAATAAAATCGAAAAAACTGAGCCGACGACAATAAATATCAAAATCCACGCCGGCTCCTACTGAAAAGTAGGAATTTTCATATAAAAAAACCCCTAGTTTACCACTAAAGGTTTTGATTTGTAACATTTACTTTCTTTTTTGCCCAGCCGAGAAGGTAATACCTAGCTGTACAATAAGTAAGAAAGTAAAGGGTGACACTGAACGGTAAATAAAAAGGCGGATTAAAAAGCCAGAAATGACAGGACGCAATACATGAACCGATCTCCGCAAACAACATTATTGGAAAAAAAGAGTTCACAAATTCTAGGTTTCCCAAAAAATGCTCTTCTTGAAATTTTTTGAGCTCTTTTTGGAAATCACCGAGATTGCCCCATGCTTCTTCTTTCTTAAAGTTAAGCCATTTTGAAAAATGCACCACTAAAGGACATAGTACTGTGCCTACAAGACACAGTATCTGTAAGTTAACTAGTTTTTCCATTGACTCTTTTTTAAAAGGGTACTTTATTTTACCATTCTTGTCAAATCATCTTCGGTAATCACTGAAACACTCAATCGCTTGGCGTCATCATATTTAGATCCCGGATCATCCCCCACCACCACATAATCCGTCTTGCTCGAAACCGACGACGAAACCTTGCCCCCGGCAGCCTTGATTTTCGCCTTGGCCTCGTCGCGCGACATGGTTGCGAGTGTTCCCGTCAGCACAAATGTTTTACCAAAAAGTTTCCCTTTTGTTTTTTGTTCTTGTTCTTGATTCTGCGGTTCGATGCGCAAAATTTCAAGCAGTTTTTCAACAACATCCGCTCGTTCCGGATCAGCAAAATATCCGACGAACGATTCCGCAACCGTGTTGCCGATGCCGTTTATGGTTATCAAATCCTCATCGGTTAAATTAAAAAGTTTTTCTTTGAGTTCGCGGTTGTTTTTGAAGCTCAACGACTGCGCAATCAGATCTGCCGTTTCTTCGCCGATGTGATGAATGCCAAGCGCGAACAGGAATTTTTGGAGCGTTACGTTTTTGCTCGCCTCGATGCTTTCAATTAAATTCGCAGCAGAAAGTTCCCCGAATTTTTCGAGACCTTCCAATTGCTCCTTGCGGAGCGCGTAAATATCAGGCGCCGTTTTAATCAATCCCTCGTTCAATAATTTCTCGACAATTTTTTCGCCCATACCCACAATATTCATCGCCTTTTTCGATGCGAAATGAATCAGGTTTTCCAATGACTGCGCCGGGCAGTGCTTATTCGTACAGTACAGTGCGACCGAATCATCACCCAATCCGCTTTTCTTCTTGGAAACGTGCGCACCGCACACAGGACACTTCGCGGGAAGCGTAAATTTTTTGGTACCGGCCGGACGGAGATCCACGAGCACCTGGAGAATTTCAGGAATGATATCGCCTGCCTTGCGCAGAATCACGGTATCGCCGATGCGCACATCCAACCGATCAATTTCGTCCTGATTGTGCAATGTCGCGCGCGAAACGGTCGAACCCGCGACTAACACCGGTCGCACATGCGCAACCGGCGTTAGTACGCCCGTGCGTCCCACCTGAACTTCAATATTTTCAACTACCGTGGTTACCTCCTCGGCCGGGAATTTATAGGCCACACCAAACCGCGGCGATTTCGCCGTGTAGCCCAACCCCTCGCGCAGGCCAGTATCATCGAGCTTGATCACCACCCCGTCCACGCCGTATTCAAAATCATTGCGGTGCGCCGTGTGGTTGTCCACGTATTTTTGTATCGCATCGAGCGCGCCCACTATTTTTGTTTCAGGGTTTACCGAAAATCCGCATTTCTTTAAAAACAAGAGCTCATCCTCGTGAGTAGCGAATGCTGCGAATCCCTCTCCCTCGGGGAGAGGGCTGGTGTGAGGGGTTTCCAACACTTCCAAGTCATAAAAATAGGTTTGCAGGTCGCGACTCGCGACAATGCTCGTATCCAGCTGACGCAGCGTCCCAGCAGCCAAATTGCGCGGATTGGCATACTGCGGCAGCTGCGCAGCTGCGCGTTCCGCATTTATGTTCGCCAAATCCGATTTCTTCATCCAGACCTCGCCGATGACAACGATCGTGCGCTTATCAAAAATGGCGTGCGGAATGCTTCGGATGGTTTTAATATTTTCGGTAATATCCTCGCCAATCGTTCCATCCCCGCGGGTCGCACCCGTGACCAGGATTCCATCCCGATACGTGAGGATGATTTTCAGGCCGTCGATTTTCAATTCGCAGCAATACTTCCAGGGCTTTCGCGCAGCAGGATGACCCTCCTTGTCGAGGATTTTCCGATTGCGTTCATCCCATTGCGACAATTCATCAAACCCGAACACGTTGTCATATGACCATTGCGGTACCAAATGTTTGGTTTTCTCGAACCCTTCAAGAATTTTCCCGCCCACCTGCTGCGTGGGTGACACAGGCGCCGTGAATTCAGGGTAGCGGGTTTCTAAATCCGCAAGTTCGCGCACTAACGCGTCGTACGCCTCGTCTGAAATTTCAGGGGCATCGTGGGTATGATACAGGGCGGCATGGTGCCGGATGAGTTCGCGCAACGATTGAATACGCTGGTGTGCCTGGGATGACGTCATGTCGCTATTGTACCATAATCAAAAACCCCTATTGGGACAGGGGTTTTCCGAGCGATGCGTCAAATTGCGGGGTCAGGGTAGCCGGCATAGAACCTCCGGACTGGGGCAGGACGGACGAACTCGGCTGGATGCCCGTATCTAATACCTTGATGGTTCCGGGTGATATTCCCGACGGTGACAGGACCGCAGGATTAGCAGGCGTTCCATCGAGCGTATAAATCGTGTCGAGCACGCGCTCGACCAAAATAGGATTGTTCTGGGCTGGCAACCCCGTATCTGTGCAAATATTATACCCCTGTGATACGACGCGGCGTGCGGCACCGGCATTGATATCAAATATGGTCACGTGCGCACAGGTTTTCAATTTTGCATCTACGAGAACATCAAACACATAGGGCAAGGAGGATGATCCTGTTCCCGTTACTACTGCCGGTATGGCACCGCAGTCAAATGTTCCTCCGCCTCCGCTTAGGATATTTGCACCCTGTGCAAACAAAGCACATTCCACACCCGCATCGGCCGCATAAAAGGCAGTCTGCGCTTCACGCGAGGTGGATGACAATACGGTTTCGCGGGTCGCAATCGAGAAAATACCGAACCCGATCAGGAGGATGATGGACGCAATAAGGATCGTGAACAAAATCACGAACCCGCGCGCTGATTGTGGACGGTAATCTGTCATTGCCATAATTTTAACACAGTAGCGAGCGATACCGTACGTGCGATACCCTTGGCGTTCCATCGAACCGTTGAAACGATTTCATACTCGTCGACGGTTCCCTGCGCATTGGTATGGGGTGTTGCCACCACTTCCCGAACATACGGTGATCGGCTTTCACCGGGCGCATCAACGAACGCCCCCTGGGACTGGTAGACTGCACAATCATTGCTGCACACATCAAGTTTCGGTGTCACGGTCAAATTGCCGTACACGACTTTGCACGGCGTACCTGCGCTACACAATGCAAGGTCCAGATCCCAAGGGTTCCCCGATTTGAAATTGGAATCACGGATATTGCGGGCAACCTCGATACCTTCCTGCGCCAGATAGTGGGCAGTAATCTGTTGGCGCGCACCCGACGTCGCGGAAATACCGCGGCCGGCAATCGTCATGAGCGACACCAGCGCAGCCGTGAATATCAAAATTGCGATCAGTGTTTCGATCAGCGTAAATCCTTGTTGAATTGGTCGATGGGAAATGTTCATAGGTTCTGTTAATCGCTGACGCGTTTTGAAACGCCCGTTTGGAATGTAAATTCCGAGGATTGTTTGCCGTTCGTGACGATTCCGCCAATATTGATTTGAACATACGCCTGGCCGGAACCCTGGTGGCGCGTAGGTACGAACGTCAGCCCACCGCCCGGAAACGAGCTGCCGTCGCCACGCACGTCGGTAATCGCCACATTGGCAGGCGTCATATCATGCATGCCGTCACCAAGTGTCGGATTTTGGCAGCCGTTGCATTGATAATCCATATAAATTTTTTTATCCTGCGGCGACCATAGGTAGGTAATCGTCACCCCGTCCTGGTCAACAAACGTAAATGAGTTTGCCGGACTTCCGTAGGCCGTGCCCGCATCCCATGATGCGGCGGTTCTGATGCGACGGCTCATGGATTCCAGAACGAACGTCAAACTGTCGATCGTCTGGCGTTCGGTCTGGGATTTGCGGTAGGCATCATTGATTGTGAGGAGCGATACAATACCAACCGTAACTACGATCGCAAAAATAGACACGGCAACCATCACCTCCATGAGGGTAAACCCTGACTGATTCGATTGTAAATTAGGATGGTGCTGCATATGATAGGTCAAGGATTATTGTACCTCAATTTCCCCGAGCCTCGAAATAATAATTACCTTTTCCAGTTGGTTTGGCGTAGCGTCAGCGGCGACATAAATGCCGACAAAGTCACTCGAGGGATCGATCAGTTGGTTGGATGCCGAGAAAAACATAGCCTCGGGGCGTGGGCGCGAAAAAGCGACCGAAAAATCCTGGGTAACCGGCTGAGAATTGCCCGTTGCCAGTTGATGACTGGTGTCATCGATCAACAAATCTGTCCGGGAATCGGCGGTGCGAATGTCAGCAATATGATTGGGTCCTTGGATGGAAATGGTGTCGGCAACGACGTCGGGCGGCGTACCCTCATAGGCGGCAAGGCTCCCAGGCGTTCCCTTGGAATATAGGATAAAACTGCGCGCCCATTCCCCATTTTGATACGGAAACACGACGCCCTGCGCACGGCGCTCAGGATCTGCGGTCGCATCAATAACCCCTGATGTCGTGGACCACCCGAACACTTGGGCTTGGCGAATGGTAAGCGCAATATCATGAGTGAGGTTGTTTACGCCAACGTTGGCACGAAATCCGGAAAAATTAAACAACGCCACTGCGGCCATGATCGCAAAAATAGACAAAATGACGATAAATTCAATGAGCGTGAATCCCTTGTTCATAGTTCTAGTGTACCATTCCCATTACGAAAGCAAAAATATTCAACCCTAAAATACCGACGGCATACATGCCAGCAAGTAAGAATGGCCCCATGGGAATTTCTCGATCCATGCGCCGACCAACTATCCGGCAATACAGACTGGTCGGCACTACCACAGCGCATGCAATCCAAAATCCTAGCACTACGGCGCTGTATCCGCCGACAATGCCAAACCATCCCCCGGCAAGCAACATCAGTTCAATGTCCCCAAATCCAATCCATGCGCCGCGTGATACCAACCACAGCAAGAAAAACGGCGCTGCGACGATACCCGCACTAACGATCCTTGCACCGACATGGGTAATTGAAACTGGTTCGCCGGCTACCATCCCATGCGCAGCGATCGCAAGCGTTCCGAGCAGAAACAACGCAATCAGTGACGGCAGATGGATCAATTTATGACGAATATCGTATGCCGCAATTACTATTGCCACGCATGTGGCAGCAGCCGTAGCAACCATTTCTACAACATAGGACGGCATCACTAACGCAGCTGATCCAAAATGCCAAGCGATTCCCGTAAACGCAAGTCCTGTCGCGATTTCAATCCAAAAGTCTCCGGCGGGGATGCTGGTTTTGCAGGTGCGGCATTTGCCGCGCTGCATCAAAAAACTCACGACCGGAACCAGTTCGTACCAGGCCAGGGTTCGATTGCATGACAAGCACATAGAGCGCCCGCCGAATCCTTGTCCTGTTCCCATGCGCCACACGACTACGCCTAAAAATGAACCGATGATAGTTCCAAAAACAAAACCTATGCCGATCAATACCCCGTGCATCATTTCCATGAAAATACTATTTATGCAAATCGAACCAATCACCCGCTCCGTTAAATGGATGACCCTGGTTGTCGTCACAGGTCACCGCCGTTGTTGAATCAAACCCCGCTTTTCCAGCAGATGCGCCGGCGCTCTGCCCCTCGAGCGCCACGCCCAGATGGTATCCGATGCACGTCGTCGGATCAGACGGATCAGCAAGCGACACATACACATATTCGGATCCCGATTGGTTAAATCGATAGGTTTCAATGTCGTGCATCAGTTCTCGAATCGATTGATTTCCCAGACAATCATGAGTAACCGACACATCAAGCGATGCAGGATAGCTGCGGCACGCATCATGATACTGCGCAAGACCGAGTGCGACTGTTTGGATGTTGGCAACGCGTTTTTCGTTGCGAGAATTTTTTCGCGCACCATCAAGTCCGGCAAGCACGAGGGCCAAAAGCACGCACAAAATTCCAATAATAATAAGGAGCTCCAGAACCGTGAATCCATTCGCCTGGCGGTTCGTAATGCGTCGCAGAGAAAATTGTTTCATACATCCATTATAGCCCAAGAAAAACATCCGCCAAGCGGATGTTTTTCTTGGGCTATTAATTGCAGGCACCGTTTTGATTAGCGGTCGTTCCTTTCGAGTTGCCCGTCGAGTCCACGCACCATGATTCGCCACCTCCCCAATCGGCGCTCACGGCCCACGCATCGGCATTACCATCCGAATTGTTGTCAACCGAGAAACAGTACACCGTGCCTCCGTTTGCGACAATGTCGGTCATGAGGCGGCTCATGCCTTCCTCGCTCGTGTCGCCGAAGATTCCGGCACCCGAACCGGTACAGCTCGTTCCGCTGCCTGCGAATGCGGATCCGTAGTGGCCCGTCTTGGCCTCATACAGGGCACCCTGCGCGCGCAATGATGACAATTCAGATTTTACGCGCGATACCAGGGCTCGCTTGCGGGCGCCTGATAATGAGACGAGGATCGTACCCGCCAAGAGCGCAATGATGGCAACTACCACCAAGAGTTCGATCAGGGTGAAACCTTTTGAGGATTTTTTAAATGAAAACATAGTTAGGATAATTAGAAACGCATTTTGATAATGGAACAAGTATAGCAAGGGTAAGCAATATCAAGCAAGCGTAAAGAGTACAACCGACCCCGAAGGCATCGGTCGCTCCTTATTTTCGAGTCGCGCCCGTGCCCCGAACCCGACGCGCGAAGAAAAAAGGACTATCGATACCTTCGGAAATTTGGTTATGCTAGCCTACGCTTGATCGGACGGACCCCTGGGAGCAAAACCATACCATGGCGTCCCTGAACTCTTACAAACTACTTGCAATATTGTAAATCGGGATCAGTACCGCCGTAAGCAAGAACCCGACGCCCACGCCAAGCCCAACAATCAATATCGGCTCGATGAGTCCGATGAGCGTGTCAACGGCGCTGTCCACCTCGCGTTTGTAGAACCGCGCAAGGGTCGAGAGGATCTGTCCGAGCGATCCGGTTTCCTCGCCGACGCGTACCATGGCAACCATAATGGGCGGGATCGGCTCATGCTTTTCAAGTGATTGCGATATCAATTGCCCGCCGCGCACATCGTCGACGGCTGATTTCAGGATGTCTTCGTAAACATGATTGTCCACGACTGACGACGTGATGTCGAGCGCGCGCAGTACCGGAATACCAGCCGACAGCATCGTATTCATGTTATCCGCAATGCGAGATAAATAAAGTTTTTGATAGAGCTGACCGAACAGGGGCGCGGTGATTTTCCACCCATCGATTTTGCGCTGACCTGCTGCCCTGCGCGACAGATAGATCAGGTACCCAGCAAATCCGATCACGACCGCCAAGATGATGAACCAGTAATTTACAAACACATTCGATAATCCGATAACGACCTTGGTATAGATCGGCAATTCCTGCCCTGTTTCGATGAGAATCGCAGAGAGTTTCGGAATTACCATCGTTAACATGAGTACGAGCACTACGACGAATGTCACGACGACGAATGCAGGATAGACCAGTGCATTTTTCGTTTTTGAAACGAGCTCATACTGGCGCTCTAAATAATCCGCCAAGTATCTGAAGGTTTCCGTCAATTTACCGGACTCCTCGCCCGCGCGAACCATGGCCGTATAGAAACTTGAAAACACATTCGGATGTTTTTCCATGGCAGCGGAAATCGAAATACCGCCAGAAATGTCCTGCGCGACGGATTGCAGGGCGAATTTCATCATATTGTTGTCAGAATTCCCCGAAAGCAGCGTGAATGCTTTGAGTGCGGAAACCTGCGCCTCAAACAGTGCGGACAATTGGCGCGACACGACCACCACTTCTTTCATAGGAACCTTGTCAAAGAGCGAGAAATTTTTCTGAAGGATATTTTTCTGCGTGTCAGCGGTAACGGATACCACGATAAATCCGCGGCGCTGGAGCGACGAAATCGCCAGATCGCTCGATGCGGCGTCAATTTGTCCGGTTACTTCGCGTCCGGCAGGATCGATGACTTTATAATTGAAATTCATACTGCCATTATTATACAAATAACCAACAACCGATAGCAAGTAAAAAGGCGCTCGTTGCGTGAGCGCCTGGACCGTTACATTTTTGCAACGAATACCTGTTGGCCTTCTTTATACCAAAAGGATTTTTTTAATTGAAACGTTCCCGGGTAATAAATTCCAATATAAAAGGAGTCGTCTCTTATTTCGTCACCCATTTTTTTAATGAGGAGCACAATACTTTCCAGGTTGCGCTCTTCGGTATTTGAAACCTCCTTTTTAGGAATGGTACAATCCGCTACCCAATCACCAAGGAGTTTGGTAACTCCTTTGAGTGTTATCCGCACCTCATCCTCAACATACTCTGATGATAGGGTTTGGTAGGGCCTTGCGGTAACGGATAGGTCCGGCCTGGACTCTGACCCTGTTACTGCGAGCCATAATTCCCTCCCACAGAATTTTTCTAGCGTGGCGCAGAGCTCCTCGATAGCTATCGCCTGGAGAAGGCATGCTTTTGGTGTATGCGATTTCACATATTCCTTTAGTGCATAATATTGCAGATGTGACATATTGATTTTTTTGTATTATATCACATAAACATAAAAAGGCAAGTTTTGCCTTTTTGTTTTACATCCCCTCTAATCCGTCTGGGTTCATTGAATATTTGCGCGCATCGTCAATGGAAATTTCACCGGCACGGACCAATTCGACAAGTGATCGGTTCATGGAAATCATTCCGTGTTCGCTGCCCGTTTCAATGACCGTGTCGATTTCATGCGTGCGCCCCTCGCGGATCAGGTTGGAAACCGCCTTGGTATTGATGAGCAACTCATAGGCAGGAACCAATCCTCCCTTGAGGCTCGGAATGAGGCGCTGGGAAAATATTCCGAGAAGCGACGATGCCAATTGAATGCGCACTTGGCCCTGCTGTTCCGGTGGAAAGGCATCAATAATGCGGTCCACCGTCGTCGCAGCACTGTTGGTGTGGAGCGTCGAGAACACCAAATGACCCGTTTCGGCGGCCGTCACCGCGGTCGCAATCGTTTCAGGGTTCTGCATTTCCCCGACCAAAATCACGTTTACGTCCTCGCGGAACGCGGATTCGAGCGCTGCGTGGAACGATTTAGTGTCCAACCCCACCTCGCGCTGTTCAATGATGGATTGTTTTTCTGGATGGATATATTCGATCGGGTGTTCGATCGTAATGATGTGTTCGCGGCGTTCGGAATTGATCATGTCAATCATCGCCGCAAGCGTGGTTGATTTTCCGGATCCGACAGGCCCCACGACGAGGAAAAATCCCTGTTTCGCGCGGGCAAATTGCATCAAGGTTTCCGGCAAGCGCAATTCTGACAATGATCTGATTTTCTGAATGGTGCGCAGCGCGATCGAGATTTTATTCGATTGGACATACGCATTCCCGCGCAAGCGCAGTTTTCCGGAATAGTCATAAGCAAAATCAATTTCTGCGGAATCTGCCAGTCGCGACGCCTTTTCCTCGCCGGCAAGTTCCGTTACCAATCCAATCAAATCATCCGACGACAATTCGGGATACGTTTCAACAGGCTGAAGCGCGCCGTTCACGCGGATGAACGGGTGCCGACCGACGGACAGATGCAGATCCGATGCGTTGTTTTGATAAACAATGTCCAACAGCGTTTCAAGTTGTTGCGCGTGCGTTTGTTCCATATGCATTCATTCTACCCTGTCCAGTTTTTTTTACCAACAGGCATGTGTGAAAATTTTGCGCAATCAAACATCGCGCAATGCGCGATGTTACAATCCCCCGACTTCGCTCCACGGCACGATCCCCGCCATGGATTTCAGTATGGCATCCTGTTTGAGCGTGAGCATTCCCTGCGTTTTGCGCAGATATTGATAGATGTCGTTTTCATTCGGTTTCGTCAGGATCAAGTTTTCAAGCTCCTTGTCGACGACAAACAATTCCGCAACCGGGGCTCGGCCGCGCATGCCCGATTCTGAGGCGGCGGATTTTTGCGGATCGTACACCGATTGGCCGATCGGTAATTTCGATTTGAACTGATCCGGCAGATCCGCAAATTCGCGTGCGATGATTTCAGCCACGGCACCCTCGACGGGAATTGGCGCGCCGCTATTCGGCACCAGTTTATGCACCAATCGCTGCGCCATCGACATGAGCAAGGTCGGAGCAATCAGGTACGGGTCAACCCCCATGTCAATCAATCGCGGAATCGCGCCGATGGCGGAATTGGTGTGGAGCGTCGCGAACACTAAATGCCCGGTGAGCGCCGCCTGAATCGCCAGTTTCGCCGTTTCTTTGTCTCGGATTTCCCCGACCATGATGACATCGGGGTCCTGGCGCAGGATGCTGCGCAATCCGTCGCCGAAATCAAATCCGATTTCCGGCTTTACCTGGGTTTGGTTCATGCCCGGAATGTTATATTCGATCGGGTCTTCCAATGATACGACATTTAATCCCTCGCGATCGATTTCCTTGATCATGGCATAGAGTGTTGTCGTTTTACCCTCGCCCGTCGGACCGGTCAGCAGAATCATGCCGTGGGGGCGTTTTAAAATTTCGCGAATGGTCGCCAAATGTTCGGCGGACAATCCGACATCCTCGAGCGTGCGCACGCCGCGTTCGGGGTCCAAAATACGAATCACGACCTTCTCGCCGTAAAACGTCGGCATGGTAGACACGCGGAAATCGACCTTGCGCTCCCGGGTCGTCCCCTTGTCTACGACAGCGACAAATCGGCCGTCCTGCGGCTTGCGTTTCTCGTCCAATTTCATCGTGCCGGTCAAAGTTTTTATTTTCGCAACCAGCGCACCCGCAAACGACTTGTTCGGACGAAGCGACGTGTGCAATACGCCGTCCACGCGATAGCGCACACGGACCTCCTTGTCGGTCGGCTCGATATGAATATCTGATGCGCCGCCATCGATTGCGTTTTTCACGATCACCCCGATCATTTTGGTCGCAGGCGCATCCTCGATAATCGATCCGTCAGCCGCGATCGGCGACTTCCCCTCGGCCTCGTCGGTAGGAACGTCCAGGATTTCATCGGACACTGCGTTTTGTCCGCCGCCCGTATCCGTCGATAGGGTCGCGACGCCGTGATATCCCTCGCTCACCTTTTGAAAATCGTCATACGAAATGACGAACCGGTCAACCGGCATTTTTATTTTTGACGCAATGAATTGGAGCGCGCCCTGCGCCGCCACATTCCCCGGGTCGAGCATCCCGATCTCGAGCACGCCGCGGTTCATTCCGATCGGGATGATTTGATAATTAGCCGACGCATCCTCGGGAACGTATTTCAGCGCATCAAACGAGAAATTTTGAAAGTCGATTTCGCGTTCGGGAATGCCGAAAAATTCCGATCGTGCGCGGCGCACTTGATCTGCCGGGACACCCGCCGTTGCAAGCGCATGATCGATGTCCGATGTTTTTGCGGCCTCTAAAACATCCTCGAGCTGGTAGCGATTAATGATTCCCTTGGTGACCAGATTATTGAGAAAATCCATACAAAAATTTTAGCAGGAATAAAAAATTAAAGAAAGAAAAAAGCCTGGCTTTTTTGCACAGACTTATTGAGGCGTGCCCGACGCGGGAGTTGTCGTTGACGGTTGGGTTACCGCCGGAGCAGCCCCAAGGTCGCTGCCGATTGCCGCGAACGGATTGCGGCGGCCAGGAGTAGTCGGTGGAGGCAAAATAATCGATATGTCCGACAGATACGCAAACGCCGGATTGCGGAATACCGCATCATCAAGTCCGATAACGGACAAATTGCGCAGAATCGTCACTACCTGATTCCCCGTTTGCGATGCCGAGGCAGATACATTAGATGACGGAAGTCCCTGAGCTGCACCGGTCGCTTGCGAAACCAGACCGGAATTCGCAACGGGAGCCTCATTTTTTTTGCCAATCGTGAAATAGGCAGCCACGGCTACGACGATTACGATCGCGATGATGAAAATGAATGCTTTCGATTTCATATTATTTGAGCCAATAGGTTTTAATGCCGACCGTGTACTGGTAATTGGCCTTGTCCTCAAGAGCGGTGAATGAAACCTTGGTAATGTCGATGATGCGCAGGCTGCGTTCCATGGACTGCAAGAAATTCACAAATCCGCCGTACGGACCGGTCGCCGTAAACGTGATCGACAACGTGCCGATGTCATTGTTCGTCGCAGTGCCGGGGCGCGCGGACGGTGCCGGCTGGTTTTCGCTCGAATCAATTTTCACATTCTGGAGCAACAAACCGTTTTGCGTTGCAACCGCATCCAATTCAAGGATGAGGGCGACGTTCTGCGGGTTCGTCGGCAGCATCGCATCAAGTTTTGCGAGCTGCGACGCATCAAATGCATTGTACTTTTCAACGAGGCGGTTGCGCTCGCGGGCAAGCGTTTTGGCATTGTCGAGGATCTGATTGTAATCGGCGGCCTGGGCGCGGAGCGCGCGCACGGCATTATAATGCGGCACGATAAACAGCGCGAATCCCGCGATGGTTGCAACCAATAAAATTATCGAGAAGAAAAGTCTCATAGGGTTGGATTAATAGGCGCCTTCTCGAAATCGACGAAATCCGGGCGCACGCCAAACGACAAGTCAAACGACACGCGACCTTTCGGCGTCAAGAAAAAGTTCGAGAAGATGGTGTCCTTGAGATAGGCATTCTGCCCGATCGCGTCGGACTGCTGCGCGATGGATCGGTAGCCATCGGCCTCGCCGGACATTTTCACGAGCGTTCCCTTGCTGTCGTCCGTCGTCAAATCAAATTTTGCAAACCGCACCTGTTTCAGGGTTGATGTTTCAAGGAGGCTGAAGATCGGCGTAACCACCCTGTGATTTTTCAACAACAGGTTCGCGTTTTTCAATTGTTTGTCGAGCGACTGGAGGCGCGTGATCAATTCAGGTTCGAATGTTTTTTCTACCTTGGCAACCGAATCAGCAAGGGTTGCCACCTGCGCCTGTGCGGCGCGTTCCCAGAAATAGACGCCAGCCGACAATAAAAGCGTCAGCAAAAACAACACGACGGAAATGCTCGAGAGAAATCCTGCGGGACGCGAAACCGGCCGAGATTCGGCCACGGGTTCAATGACGGGTTTTTTGGGAACGAACGTTGTCGTAAATGATCCCTGATCCATATGATGAAATCATTATACATGAAAAACAAAACGCCAAGCAAGTTATGCACAGCGTTTGCGATTTGATTATGCAAATTCTTTGAGCGCGAGTCCGACCGCGATCGTAAATTCTGGACCTGCTTTGGCAAGCACGGGCTGCATGAATGCGGGCGCTTCGGTTTTTGAAAACGGATCCGCCATTACCGTTTCGACGCCAAACGTCGCCTGAATTTTATCCTTGAATCCGGGCATGGCCGATCCCCCGCCTGCAAGGATGATTTTCGTTACGGCCTGATGCGACGACCGTTCGTATTCGAGGAGTGCCGTCTGAATTTCATTGACTATGTATTGTGTATCGGCCGCAATCGTTTCCGCAACCGTTTCCTGCCCGGCAACCTGGGTCATGCCGACCGTTTTTTTCAATGCTTCGGCCTGTTCAAATTTAATGTTCATTGAACGAGCCAATGCATCCGTCACGAATGACGATCCGCGATTAATGACACGATGCGCGCGTACGACGCCGTATTCCACCACGGAAACCTTGGTCGTTGATGCGCCATAATCTATGACGAGCGTCGGTGAAATTTCTCGATGGAATGCCGAACGGATCGCGCTGAATATTTCAATCTCCTCGCCGCGGACGTCGAGTTTCGCCAGTTCCGAAATTTGCTTGTACTGGGACAGCGTTTCGTTGCGCACGGCAACTACTACGATTTCCATTTTCTTGCGGGCATCCGCCGCAGCCTCCTCGGCATAAGTCACCTTTTCTGGGACCACGTACCAATCAAGCGCGACTTCGGTAAGCGGTACGGGAATGTATTTGCGCGCTTCGTTCGGAATGAGCGTCGCGAGTTCCGCCTGCGACACCTGTGGGATTTCCAATATGAACACAAGCGTTGCCTGAGACTGGATTGAAAGCGCCGCGGCGCGCGTCGTGACATTGGATTCACGCAGCAAATCGCCAAGCGCCTTGGCAATCACATCGGGCGCAAGCGTCGTTGCGCGCCCCGGTTCCTGGTTCGCATATGCGCCGAGCGACAATTCCCCGTAAGTTTCCAGTTCGATTTTTCCTCCTGACAATTTTACTTGTGCAATTTTGATCGAGCTCGTTCCAATATCGATGCCCACCACGGAATTCGTGGATTTTCCGGGCAGCACACTTGAAACCTTGCTGAACATATCGGTGATGAATGACATGTCGCCATTGTACCAGGATTTGCCCGTGTCATCCACATCCGGCTGCCTTGAGGTTTTCTTGAGGTGCCAGGTGCTATATCTGGACGATGTCGCTTGCCCTATTTTTGGATCGCATGCTGGGTTACCTGTTCCCTACGCACTGCCTGGTCTGCACAACCGAAGGCAAGGATTTGTGTGCCCGCTGCATGGCGAGCCTGGGTGACCCTAAGCCGTCCAATCATGACTGGATCATCAGCCTATGGAACTATCGCGACCCGCACGTCGAAACAATCATGCGCCATGTGAAAAACAATCCGAATCGCCGGATTGCCACCCTGATCGCACCGGTCATGTGCGCCAAGCTCCGTGAGGCGGCGCGCGATCCCGCTACGCCATTTTCGGCGATCACGCGCGCCATCATTGTTCCGATCCCGATCGGCCGCGCTCGCTATCGCTCGCGCGGCTACAACCAATCGCTCCTCCTCGCCCGTCCGCTCGCCAAACAATTACGTCGCACCATCGCAACAAATGTCTTGGTAAAATCGCGCACCACGAAAAAACAAGGCACCACGAAAAATCGCGCGGAACGTTTGGCGAATCTCAAAAATTCATTTGTGGTGAACCATCCGCGAGCAATCCGCGGGCGCGATATCATTATCGTCGATGACATCACCACGACCGGTTCAACCCTGGTCGAAGCGCGCGAAACGCTGCTGCGCGCCGGGGCGCGACATGTGGTTGCGATCACGGTTGCCAATTGAACAATCAAAAAACCGCTCGTCAGCGGATTGTTGATTAGGACAAGTGCTTGGAAACGAGTTTCGTCATTTCGAACATCGAGACCGTTTTTTTGCCGCCAAATACCTTGAGGAGTTTGTCGTCGGCATTGATGTTGCGCTTGTTTTTCTCGTCCTGCAGTTTGTTTTTCTTGATGTACGCCCAAAGTGCTTTGACGACTTCTGAACGAGGCATCGGACCTTTGCCGGTAACCGCTTCCAATTCTGCGGAAAGGGTCATCGGTTTCATGAAGGCTGAATTTGCTTTTTTCGCTGGCATAGAAATGTGAATTAAATAATAACGGGGATAGTATACCACTGCCCCTGGGGAATGCCAAGATAATTGCGGGGTGCCTCGTGTTAGGACCTTTCGAGGATAAGCCCAGTAAGGTTATTTTAGCACTTTTTCTGAATCTTAATTGACGCATCTCGAGCGCTTCAAAAAGTGACAAAAGTGACACTACTTGGGGTTGTTTTGATACATGACACTGTAACTATTTTTATACAGTAAAAACAAAGAAAAACTCCAGGGTTGAGAAACATGACGACCTTGCGGACGCGTTTTCGCTGTTGGTGAATTCAACGCTTGATCACCATGCGAACGAATCGACATGGATCATGGCGTTTCTTGGAGATGGCGATGATAATAGTACTCTCTACTACAGGGATTATGTGGATGTAGACTAAACAACAAGTTCCATAAAATCTTAATCGGATTCCAACTCTTGCTGAACCTGATTTACAAACTCAAAGAAAGTTTTATCTTTTTTCAATTCATGATTTCGTGGTCTTGAAAAAGGAATTTCAAAAACCTTTTTTTATGTGAGCAGGTCGCTTGGACAGGACTATGATTTTATTTGACAAGAAAACCGCCTCGGAAACATCATGCGTTACGAATACCACCGTCATCTTTTCTTTCTCCCATATTCTGGTCAGTAGTTCTTGCATTTGAGATCTCGTTTGTGAATCTAGCGATCCAAATGGCTCATCCATGAGTAGAACCTTGGGGGTATTCGCTAAGGCACGCGCAATTGCTACTCTCTGTTGCATACCACCAGAGAGATTTTTAGGATAGGTAGTTCTAAAGTCTTTCAGTCCTGTCATCTCAAGATAATGCTCAAGGATTTCTGATTTCTTTGTTGCTGGAAACTCTTTGGAATGTACCCCTTTCATTGCACACCCTCTCTACTGCTCTAAATAATACTGC
>CAYYES010000009.1:0-16521 GCA_964471025.1 uncultured Candidatus Saccharibacteria bacterium
TGCAAAAGGTTGCTACCCATGGAAAAACCACGCGCGAAGATTTGCTGAAATTGGCGCAGACGGTATTTGATGCCGCATGTCCTGGTGCGAAAATGATCGTTCTGGAAGCGAAGCATCCGTATACATTGGACGGTATCGAGGTTTACGCGGAAATCGAGGGCGGCCGCCAGATCGAGGTACTCGAGGCCGGCCTCGCGCATCCCGAGGTATTGCGAAACGCGGGGATCAATCCCGATGAATTTGCAGGACTCGCACTCGGCATGGGTGTTGAACGTTTGATCATGGCGCGCAAAAACCTGCCTGATATTCGCCTGATCCGCTCGACGGATCCGCGCATCGTCAAGCAGATGACGAATATGGAACCGTTTAAATCGGTTTCAGACCAGCCGGCAATGTCGCGCGACATGTCGTACTGCGTGGATAAAAATTATTCCGAGGAAGACATTTGCGAAAAAATCCGCGAAGCGTTCGGTGACCATGCGGATTTGCTCGAGGAGGTAAAAATCATGGGCCGCACCTCGTACCATGATTTGCCGCCCATCGCGCGCGAAAAATTGGGGGCCAAGGAAGGACAGGATAACATCCTGGTGCGCATCATCCTGCGCCACCCTGATAAAACGCTCACGAAACAAGAAGCCGCAGACCTATATGCTATGGCGTATCCGAAATTGAACGAAGGGACAGGAGGATACGCTTCATAATTGCAAAAATGCCACGGAGGTGGTATTTTTTGAAAAACAAAAGTATATGAAAGCATCGAAAAAAATGACGAAGCTCATCAATATGGCAATGGGTATATTAAAACCTTTTAATATACCGCCAAGCTATGACGAGGAAACCGCAACACTTACTGCAGCTGTAAAATGGAAAACAGGCACTGGCCATAAATGCAGCCGCTCCATTTCAATTACTGAAAAAGACAACAATATTTTCAAAGTGTCTTGCAGGGGTGATGAGTCAAAAAACATTTCCACACCTAAACAAGCACTTGAGTGGCTTAGGGAAAAGCTTGCTCCCTATACTCGCGAAATAAAGGCTTCATATTAAATCCTAATTTCAAAAGGCCCTATAGGGCCTTTTTACTTGCATATTTTTTAAAAATAGGGTACAGTAACCCGGCTATGACAACCCTTATTGCAACCCCCCGAACGAATGAATCTGCAGAAGCTTTGCGCGCTGCGGGCAAAATCCCGGCCGTAGTTTACGGCAAGGGAGTTTCAGCGAACTTGAACATTGCGATCGACCGCGAAGCGTTCAAGAAAGCCTATGCCGCTGCCGGTTCATCAACGGCCGTATCACTCGATGGTATCGGCGAAGACGTTGACGTCATTATCCATGATTTCCAGATTGATCCAACGACAGACGCAGTAATTCATGCTGACCTGCTCGCGCTCGATAAAAACACCAAGGTTACGGTTGTCGTACACTTGGAATTCGTCGGCGAATCTCCGGCTGCGAAATCAGGCCTCGGAATTTTGGAAAAACCAATTCACGAAATCGAGGTTGAAGCGTTGCCGAAAAACCTTCCGAAATCAATTGTCGTTGACCTTGCTGGACTTACGGATGTCGGTTCTGCAATCCATATCAAGGACCTGGCGATTCCATCAGGCGTTGAATTGAAAGGCCATGAAGCCGAAGACGTCGTTGCGGTGATCTCGGCCATCAAGGAAGAAAAAGAAGAGGTGGTATTTGATCCGAACGCCGTTGAAGTTGAAAAGAAAGGCAAGGATGAATCTGCCGAAGAAGCTGCTGCTGAATAATTTTCCCCAAAAAACTACCCCGACGGGTAGTTTTTTGCATTATTATGTAAATCATCCTAAAAATCACGTTTATTGTGCACCCAACAAATAAAACCTTCCAGACAGATGTCGATATGGAGATAGTAAACGAGATGTTGCAAAGAATGCAAATAGATGGTATTATTATTTTAATATTCCATCACCAAAAAAAATACAGTATGAATAAATTATTAGGAGGACAAAACGTTTCTCAAGTCATTTACCCAGCCTTGATTCTGTTGATTCTGGTAGGTTTACTTGCGCGGTATATGCTCCTTTATTACCGAAGCCGCCGAAATGAAAAAGTGGCTAAATTACAATTAGGATTGGCATATCGCCTGCTCGGTTCTGAATATACGAATATAGTTTATTATCAGGACCGACTAAGTAATCACCAGCTCATTGAGCTTTATAGGCAACTGGTTGCTATTCCGACGATTAATAAAACGCTTTCTGAAGAAACAAAATGCACGGAACATTTTGCGGATATTCTGGTAAAAATGATTACAGGGGATTGGAAATTGAACACCCTCCAAACTGTTTTATCGAGGCTCAGGAACGCCTACGATTTCGGCCTTTTTGAACCTTTTGATTTTAAAATTCCTGAACTCAAATTCATGATTACCGGGAAAATTTTGCAAAGCGAAGGATTTTCTATTGTCCTGTTTAATTCATTAAATATCATTCACAAAAATGGCTCTATGACCGATATGGTGGTTGAAATTAATGAGTTGAAAAGGATGTTAGAAAAACCAGGGCGTTACAGAAATGCCTCATCAGCAGCAGAAGAATTCTGCCGTCTGATGTTAAAACAGGTGAATGCTCTTTTAAACGAAATCAATACCGAAAAGGATCCTAAAAAAACGGTAGGAGACTGGCTTGCTGAATATTCACGAACGGGAAAGCTCCCTATACTTTCCGAAGGAAAAATAAGCACGAACGCGGCCTAAATTATGCCCTGGAAACGGGGCTTTTTATTTTGGTTAATTACTTTTTTTTGATAGAATGTAATTTGTCTCGGGAACAGACGTCCTCTGATAAGGTTTGCAAGATCGACTTTATTTCTCTATGAAATTGTTTTCTCTCAAAAACATACTACTGGTCATGTTCATCGGCGCATGTTTCATTATGCCGTACCGCGCATCGGCGGATTGTTTGTCGTACGACCTGTCGGTAAAACGAACCGATGCGGAACTGCGCAAATTATTGTCCGAATGCGAGGCAGAAAGCGCCGCAACGCAAAAACAGCTCGAGGCGCAGCGCGCGAAATCGTCATCGATCGCATCCGACGTAGCGCTCCTTGATTCCTTGATCAAAAAGGCCGGCCAGCAGATCGAAGTTAAAAACCAATTGATTAAACAGTTGGGTGGCCAAATCAACCAGAAGGAAAAAACCATTCAGACACTTTCGTCAAAGCTCGATCGCGAACATCAGTCATTGGCACAAATCTTGCGCAAGAAAAATGAAATTGACGACATGACGCTTGCGGAAATGATGCTGTCAAACCAGCGCATTTCAGATTTCATGATCGACATCGATAATTTCCAGTCCATCAATTCCGACCTCGAGGATTCGATGAACAACGTGAAAAACGTCCGCCAGCAAACCTATACGGAAAAAACGGATTTGGAAAACAAAAAAACTGAACAAGCAAACCTGAAAAACCAGATCGAGGCCGAGAAGAAAAAAACCGAAATCCAACAGGCCGACAAGAAAGTCCTGCTCAACGAAAGCAAGAACCAGGAAGCGAGCTACCAAAAACAATTGGCCGAACGCCAGGCCAAAGCATCCGCAATTCGCGCCAAATTGTTCGAATTGACCGGCATTTCATCAGGCGGCATTCCGTTCGGTGATGCGTACAAATATGCCAAGGAGGCCAGCCAGGCAACCGGCGTTCAGGCGGCGTTCATCCTTGCTATTTTGAAGCAGGAATCTGGCATCGGTAAAAACGTCGGCGGTTGTGTCGTCACTGACACCTCAACCGGCAGCGGTTACCGCATTTCAACCGGCGAAAAAATTGCGGCCATTATGAAGCCGACGCGCGACGTAGAACCGTTCAAACGAATCCTGGGCCGACTCGGCATCGGATCCACCGCTAACACGCCCGTATCGTGCCCGATTAAAACCGCAAGCGGCGCCTACAGCGGCTACGGGGGTGCGATGGGGCCTTCGCAGTTCATTCCATCAACCTGGGAATTGTTTGCCAAGCGCATCGAAACGGCGCTTGGTGCCAAGGTCGCCAATCCATGGAACCCGGAACATGCCATCATGGCAACGGCCATGTATGTGCGTGATCTGGGTGCCCAGAACCCGGCGGCACAGAAAGACGCGGCATGTAAATACTATTCAGGACGGTCCTGTTCGGACCCGTCAGTATCGAATGCGTTTTACGGCAATTCGGTGATGGCAATCAAGGCGCAGATCCAGTCCGATATCGATGTTTTGGAATCCGCAAACTAGGCACTTGCACATTATTCATTCATATGCTAAGATAAACACATTATGGTAGTACGAATGCGCCACACAAAATCGCACACGAAAAACCGCCGCAGCCATCATGCATTGACGGCTCCCAAGTTTACCGTCGACGCGAAAACCGGCTCGTCACACCTGCGCCACCGTTTGGACATGTCAACCGGCATGTACCGCGGCCGCAAGGTGATCGATGTTGCCGCAAAAGTTGCCAAGAAACAGGCAAAAGGCAAATAATCACCAAGACCCCGCAATGCGGGGTCTTGTGCCTTATAGAGGCATTTGTTACTATTATCCCATATCAGATTTGTACCTTCGTTACGCATTTTTATGTCACACAGACACCTTTCACGATCCATAGTCCTGCAGTCCTTGTTTGAACTTGATTTCAATGGATTTGACGACGCGCGAACCGATGCGGCGCTCGACCATTGCCTGAACGAATTCGGCGCAGGAATCGATCATCCTGATTTCATTCGCGAAACGGTGACCGGCGTAGTGAAAAAACGCAAAATTTTGGACGAGGTGATCGAGAAGGCTGCGCCTGAATGGCCGATTGATAAAATTTCAATGGTGGATCGCAATATTTTGCGCCTCGGCCTGTACGAATTGCTATTCGGTGACCGTGAACAGGTTCCGCCCAAGGTTGCTATCAACGAAGCCATTGAATTGGCCAAGTCGTTCGGCGGTGAAAATTCCGGGCGATTCGTCAACGGCGTATTGGGCGCGATCTACAAGGAAATTGGCGAACCGGGCAAGGATCAAGTCTCAAAGAAAAAGCGTCCGCATGAACCGCTTGATCCATCACAATATCCAGTCGAGGTAAAAGGCGGTGCGGTCATTTTCTCCAAGGATGATGCCGGCGCGATTCGATTTGCGATGGTGCACGATGTGTTCGGTTATTGGACCCTATCCAAGGGCGGGATTGACCCGGCACTCGGAGAAATCGAAGGCACCAAAGCCAAGATCAAAGCGGAAATCGGTATTGATGTCGACATCCTCGAGAAAATCGGGGAAAACGAATACATTGCGAATCACCCGGAAAAAGGCAAGATTCGCAAGCATGTATTATATTTCCTGGCACAGGCGCCGTATGTACCACTTGAACTGAAACAGCAATCCGGCGGATTGAATGATGCGAAATGGTTCGAAATGTCAGAAATTGCTGACCTGACCATGTACGACGATGTGACGCAGTTGATGGCAATGGCTGTTGAAAAAATTACAAAACTCTAGGCTCTAGGCCTTGGGCAGTAGGCGTTAGTCATGCTAATGCCTGTCGCCGAACGCCTAACTACTTGATATGAAGGAATTTTCTGAACTTGAAGTAAAACTTAATATTACTTTCGTGAACAAAAACCTTTTGACCCAGGCGTTTTTGCACCGTTCATATTTGAATGAAAACGCCGGCATTAAATTGCCGCACAACGAGCGCTTGGAATTTTTGGGCGATGCGGTTTTGGAATTGGTGGTGACGGATTATTTGTTCGCTCAGTTTCCGGAAAAGCCCGAGGGCGAATTGACGGCGTACCGCGCAGCATTGGTAAACACGAATACGATTTCCGACAAAGCCCGCGAATTGGGGTTCGAGGATTATTTGCTATTGTCCAAGGGAGAAGCCAAGGATACCGGCAAGGCCCGTGCCTACATTTTGGCAAACACGTTCGAGGCATTTACGGGGGCGCTTTATTTGGACCAGGGATATGCGGCTGCCAAGGATTTTATCCATACGCACTTGTTGCCTGAACTTGCAAAAATCATCAAGCATGGATTGTGGCGCGATGCGAAATCATATGTTCAGGAAAAGGCCCAGGAAGAGGAAGGCGCAACCCCGTCGTACAAAGTCTTGCACGAAACCGGTCCGGATCACGATAAAATTTTCACCGTAGGCATTTATTTCCGCGACAAAAAAATCGCCGAGGGCAAGGGAAGTTCGAAACAAGAAGCCGAGACGAGCGCAGCGCGGAATGCACTGGAGGCGAGGGGGTGGAGTTAAGACTGGTTGAAAAATGAAAAAGCAAAATGCAAAATGACAAGGAAAAATTCAAAAAGGCTTTCAAAGAGCGGCTTTATCGCTTTGTTATTTTGCTTATTAAATTTCTTGACGCCGCCCCGAAGGATTCCATTTCTGAAACCATGAAGAAACAGCTAGTGCGGAGCGGTACGAGTATTCTTGCGAATTATATCGAAGGACAGTCCGCTGCTTCCAAAAAGGATTTTACTAATTTTTTCACGTATTCTCTAAAGTCCGCAAATGAATCCAAGGTTTGGCTTGCCATGCTCCGTGATACTGGTAGAACCACCGCAAAAGCAACGGATCCATTATTGGACGAATTATCACAAATCGCAAATATATTCGCTTCGAGTATTTTAAAACTAAAAGGCAAAAGATAGCCTTTTTGAATTTTTCCTTGTCATTTTGCATTTTTATTTTTACTTTTTTATTTAAATGGTGAATTCGAAAGGTACTTGTAGAGGAAATATTAAAGCGTTATAATATATCGATAATATGACGTTGAAGCGCCTCGAAATGCACGGATTCAAATCGTTCGCCAAGCGGGCGGTTTTCGATTTCGCTGCACCGGTTACGGCAATCGTGGGGCCAAACGGTTCAGGGAAATCAAATGTGGTTGAATCGATTCGATTCGTATTAGGGGAACAGTCCACGAAATCTTTGCGATCAAAATCAGGAGCCGATCTGATTTTCAAGGGCTCAAAACAAATTCCTAAAATGTCGCGCGCGGGTGTTTCGATTACATTCGATAATTCAAAACGCATTTTCTCGCTCCCTGCGGTAGATGATAATAATCTTTCACTGGATTTCGATGAAATTACCATTTCCCGTGAAGTGTTTTCGGATGGATCCAATAAATATTCCATCAACGGCAACGAGGTGCGCATGAAGGATATCCATGAATTGATCGCGTCGGTAAACATCGGATCATCAGGACACCACATCATTTCACAGGGCGAGGCTGACCGCCTGCTTAATTCCAAACCTGCAGAACGCCGCGAGATGCTCGAGGAATCCTTGGGATTGAAACTGTACCACTACCGTATCAAGGAAGGCGAGCGCAAATTGGAAAAAACGCGCGAACATGTGCGCGAGGCCGAATCGTTGCGCCGGGAACTTGCGCCGCATATCAAGTTTTTGAAAAAACAAGTCGAGAAAATCGAAAAAGTGCGCGAAATTGAAATTGCACTCCGTGATGCTTATCAGGTTTATTTGGTACAGGAACAAAGTCTGATCGCTCGCAAGCAATTGGATGCTGATCGTGAACTAAAAACGATTGATGCAGACATTGCGCGCCTGGATAACGAACTGTTGGTTTTGCGCGATCCGTCAGCCGATAGTGAAGTTGCGCGCCTGCAGGCGGAAATTGAAAAATACCGCGGATTGATGCGCGACAGTACGCGATCCCGTGATGAATTGGGCCGCCAGTTGGGGCGAATCGAAGGTATGATCGAGGCCGCAACCCGCATGGCGCCAAAATCACCGGCACACGCCGTATCGATTCCCGTTGCGGATATCGAACAGCTGATCAGCGACATCGAATCTGACCCCGATCTGGGTCATGGACAAATCATTGCGAAACTGAAATCATATATCGCGAGCAAAAAAGGAACGCCAAGCGAAACAGTCGCCGTTGATACTGCTGAATTTGAATCAACGAAACAGGACTTGGAACGCCAAATCGCGGAGCATGACCAGAAATACCAGGCGTACGACGAGGAAATCAAGGCGATTGAAATGGACATTGCAAATGCCCGTGCGCAAACGCACGACCGCGAACGCGCGTTTTACGAAACGCAGGCCCAGAAGAATGAGCTGGTTTCGCGCAAATCGATCATCAGCGCAATGTCTGCCAACCTGACGGATCGCATTGCACGGCTCAAGGAGGAATACCAGCATGCAGAACGCCTGGTGGGGTCATCGATCCTCGACCTGCGGTCGCAATTTTTGCCTCACACCGAACCGATCGACGAATCGGCATTGCGAACCATGGAACATGATATCGAGCGCATGAAAATCCGCCTCGAGGATATGGGCGGTGGCGGTGGCGGGGATGTGATGAGCGAATACGATGAAACAGTCAACCGCGATCAGTATCTAGAGAAAGAAATTACTGATTTGTACGGCGCGATCCAGACCCTGGAATCCACCATTGGCGAACTCAAGGACAAACTGGCCGGTGAATTCAAAGCGGGTATCGTGAAAATCAACCGCGAATTTGAAACGTTTTTCAAACTGATGTTCGGCGGCGGGGAGGCAAGGCTCGCCGTTGTGGATATTGAGAAGAGACGCAAGAACAAAGAACCAAGAACCGAGAACGAAGATGAGCTGGAAGAGTTAGAAGGGATAGAGGAAGAGGGCGAGAAAGAGCAGGGAATCGACATTGATGTGTCACTGCCGCGTAAAAAGGTGAAGGATTTGGAAATGCTGTCAGGTGGGGAACGATCCCTGACTTCCATTGCTCTTCTCTTTGCGCTCTCGCAGGTAAACCCGCCGCCGTTTCTGGTATTGGACGAAACGGATGCGGCACTCGACGAGGCGAACAGCCAGAAATATGGCGACATGATCGAAAACCTGGCGAAACAGACCCAGCTGGTCGTGGTGACCCACAACCGCGAAACCATGTCGCGTGCAGATATTCTGTATGGCGTGACGCTTGGTTCGGATGACGCATCAACACTTCTTTCGATTAAATTCGATGAAGCAGTGAAAGTGGCAAAATAAAAAACCTGCTCCTTGGGGCAGGTTTTAATCTCCAGCATTCCAATAATTCAAAGTTTCCTGTTCTTTTATGCGTAACGCAGAGTAATCTTCACTACTAAATAACTCTCGGAGCCGGCATTTCTTTTCCTCGGGAGTTGAGATATCGTTGCTTAGTATTGCCGTTAGTGAGCATTCGAGCTTTTTAGGGAAAGGAATCCGTTCCCTTTCTGCTCCGTAAGGATAGTCTCGCACGAGCAGACCCTTTTTGCTATCTTGCAATACCATGTTCACAAGGAGTCCTAGAGTTTCCTTGTAGATAGGCGTCCAAAGAAAATTCATTGAACCTATTTTGGTTGCAAGCTCTAAAATGGTTAAAGGTTGGTAGTCTGATTTCTCTAAACCAGCAGCCTCATTAATGAAGGCAACGATGTCGTTTTGGTGTAAGTGATTTTGTTCTAACGCCTGAGCAAATGCGTAGCTATCGCCCGGATTAATTTCGAGCCTTTCTATGTAGTAAACTATCATGTTTTGTTTTGTTTGTATGATAATTCATAGGATAACACTTGTCAATCAACGAAAATGCAGGCCACGCCTGCAGTCCTCATTGATTTTTAGAAATATTTTTCAAATACTCATACGCCGTAACTCCTTGCTTTACGATCTCCTTGGCATGATCTGTGCCTACATAGCGCCAGTGCCATGGTTCGCTGCGGTAACCGGTGACGGGTTCCTTGCCTTTTTGGTAGCTTTGTACGAATCCATAATCTGCAGCATGCTTGACGAGCCATGCGTATTCGGCCGAGGCGTAAAAATTATCATACGACAATTCGTCAGCAGTGCCTGATTTCATATCGAGTGCGATGCCGAGCTGGTGTTCCGAATGTCCAGGCAGGGCGACGGATGGATATTTTCCGGCGGCGGGATCGGCATTTGCCGTTTCTTCACTGCCATCATGCACCGTTTCCTGAGTCGCGCGGCTGCGGAATCCGGATGTCATGACTGGTTTTAATCCGGCAGATTCCATATCGGCAAACATTGACTCGACAGCATCCGCGGCTTTGGACACCAGGCAGGTTGCTGAACCGCGCGCATCGATTCGGTTCGTCATGGTAACCAAATTTTTCGGAATATAGCTGCCGATGTCTTTGTCAGGACCGACCGGAGCAAGCCACAGATCCGTTTCGGCATCCTTGGCGCCGGGGCACGTCTGCGCGGCGACGGTTCCCTTGGTCAAATAATCTTTATCAGTCGGTTCGCGAAGCGACACGGGTTGATAGTGTCGCGATAGTTCGACGATTTTTTGATCTATTGTTGTTTCGTTGTTATCCAAAATCGTCATAGTGACTACCAATCCCTGCAAGGTGGCATCAGAAAAATATTGATCGAATATGAAATTGCCCAATGAGTACGCGATGAATTTCCCGTTGTACCATTCAGTAGCCTGAACGACATGCGGATGATGTCCAATAACCGTATCGGCGCCCCAGTCAATTAATGTATGGGCGTATTCTTTTTGATGGGCCGTTGCAGGGTTGTATTCAACACCCCAACGCACCGACACAACTAGGAAATCTACCTGGGATTTCGCATGTTTGATAATAGATTCAAGGTTCGGATCAGAAAGCAAGAGAACGCCAGGCGACGCATCCTTGGCAGCCAGCCAATTTGGACCTACGTCAGTGAACCCGATGAATCCGATTTTTTTGCCGCGAACATTGATGATGGTCGGCTGCTCGGCCTGGGATTTCGTATCACCAGCACCCGTAAATAATAAATTGCCATTGCGCAGATTCGCGAGCGTTTCCGTAAATCCGGTCGTACTGCGATCACCCACATGGTTATTCGCAAACGATACTATGTCGAGTCCTGCAGATGTTAATGCCGGAATCACTGACGGATTCATTTAGAACGAATAGGAACTGCCGACATTGGGACCCTTGGTGCCGACAGGGCCCTCGAGGTTGCCAAACGCAATATCGGTTGGGGTGAAAATCGTTTTTGCAAATGACAAGAATTTGTCGTAATCCCCGCCGAAATTGCGCGTGATCGAATTTTGAACGCCGCGATCCATCATGATATCGCCGACAAAAGTAATCGTTACCGGTTCAGATTTTTTTGGAATGATAACCAGTGGGGGATGAGGATTGCCAGATGAGCTCTTTTTACTATGAGCCAAGCCAAAGCCGATAGCAGAACCTGCCGCAATGCAGAGAATAAAAAACAGGGCGATATGCCAGGGTTTGTTCATGGCGTCCAGTGTACCAAAAAGAATCAGTTTGACATAACCGTATCATTATTATCTTGCATCAATCATTTGAACGAGATATAGTTAGTCAATATGGCAACCCTAGATAACGAGATGCTATGGATCATCGGAGGAATTTTGCTACTGATCGTAATGTCTGGATCGCTCAAGCATACGCAACAGATTCCCGTGAACCCCGAACAATATCCTTGGGCAATTAGAACCATGATCACGAACCGTGATACGGGAAGCATTGTTTCCTTCAACTACAATGGTAGAAAATATTACGAAACCAGAACAAATAATGCCACCGGCAGCGGTTCGACCATTTATAATGAAAGCGGCGAACGAACTGGCGAATGCAACGCGTCGCTCGGTCCGCTCTACGATTACGATATTTGCAAAGATAGTTATCGTGAAAATCTGCAGGAAATTTATACGAACTGGAACCACTAAAAAAGAGGCTACGCCTCTTTTTTAGTGGTGTCTTTGGGTGTATCGGTTACCAGCACATAATCAATAATGCGTTTTTCCAAGTTCGTTTCTTTGACCTTGATTTTGATTTTATCACCAAATCGGAACTCCTGTTTTGAATTGCGCCCAGCGATCACGTTTTTCTTCTCGTCGTAGGCATAGAAATCAGATCCCAGGTCCATCAAACGGATCATTCCTTCTGATTTAGACTGCGCTTCGGCTACGAATACGCCGAATTTTCCGAGGCCGGTCACAACACCGTCGAATACTTGGCCGATGCGTTCGGACATGTACTGCACCTGTTTGTATTTGATCGATTCTCGTTCTGCATCCTGCGCGTCTTTTTCGCGCGCGGATGAATATTCACACATGCGGATGTATTCGGAAACATCAGCTGGATCCACTTTCTGCCCGTCGAGCGTCAGCTGCAGCAAGCGATGCACCATGACGTCAGGATAACGGCGGATCGGGGAGGTGAAGTGGGTATAGTAATCGAATGCCAATCCGAAATGGCCGATGTTCGTCGTGGAATAGATCGCCTTGGCCATACTGCGCACAATGGATCCTTGGATGGTGTCGCGCGCATCGTCTGTTGCTGCCTCGTCCAGGATTTTCTGCAATTCGTGCGGCGGGATGATGCCGTTTTTTAATTTAATATGACCATAGCCGATTGATTTCAAAAAGGTCAGCAGATCATCGACACGATCCGGCGCCGGTTTGTCGTGAACGCGATACACGGCAAGTCCCGCAGCGTTTTTATCCGACAATTTTATCGCTACTTGCTTGTTGGCCATCAACATCCACTCCTCGATCATGCGCATCGTATCGATGCGTGACTTGATCATGACACGAATCGGGCGTCCTGTTTCATCCAAAATGAATCGAACTTCATCCGTATCCATGGAAATGGCACCATTTTCATAGCGTTCCTGGGTATATATTTTTGAAATGCGCATCAGTTCGGATAGTTCGTTGTAAAACAAGCCCGAACCGTTATCGATAATTTCCTGAGCTTCCTCGTAAGTAAATCGTTTATCAGAATTGATGATCGTGCGACCGAACCATGATTCGAGCACGGCTCCGGTGTCCTTGTGAATCGTAAAGATTGACGAAAAGGCCAACTTTTCCTCGTCCTGGCGAATGGAACACAATTCGTTCGACAATACTTCGGGCAGCATTGGGATGACGCGGTCTACCAGATATACCGATGTCGTGCGATTTTTCGCTTCATCATCCAATGCTGATCCAGGTGTCACATAAAATGACACATCGGCAATATGTACGCCGATTTCATAATTGCCATCATCCAGCACGCGAAACGATAATGCGTCGTCGAAATCCTTGGCATCCACCGGATCGATGGTAAACGTGGTTATGCCGCGCATGTCGCGCCGTTTTGGAATTTCATCTGCAGGAATGCCTGATCCGTGCAACGACTCGGCTTCTTTTTGAACTTCTTCGGGGAACGCACCGTCAAAACCCTTTTCGAGGACGATCGAATTCATTTCTGTATCGTTTTCACCTGGGGTGCCAATGATTTGAATCACTTCTGCTGTCGGAACATCACCGATCCAAGTTCCCAATTTCACCAGCACTTTTTTCTTGAGGTTGTTTTGGGCGAGCGGATTAATCGGAGCAATTTTCATTTCCGGTTCGCGCGCATCAGCCGGGGTAAACCAGATGCCTCCGGCGCGTTCAGAAATGACACCGGCATAAGCCGTTTTCGATCGTTTGACGATTTCAGTCACTTCACCGACGCCTTCTTTTTTCTTGGTGATATGAATTGCAACACGGTCGCCGTTGATCGCGTGCATGCTGTGCTGCGGTTCCACTATCACAGCAAACCCGGAATCTTTGTGGGTGACATAGCCAATGCCGTTTTTGCCCACTTTAAATGTCCCCTCGAAATGTTCAGGGACGTCGCCAGTTACGCCGGAATTGTCGACCGGACGAGCTTGCCCCGCGAAGCCTGGACGTAGCGGAGGTTTTTTAATGAAATCGTTTTTTTTGTGGGTCTGAAAAGCTCGCTGGTTTTTCTGCGGGTAATCGCTCTGATAGCCTTTCTGGCCTGAATCGGTGGTCATGAAATGAATGGGGGATTAGTGACAAAATACTACCACAAAATATGGACATTATCGATACTTGACAAAGTCATACCATTATGCTACTATGTATTCATAATTTAATAAACAAAACCACAAACCATGAAGAAACAGTTGTTCCTTTTTGCTGCTATTACCGCATTAATGGTATGCTCAACCGCATTCGCACAAACTGCCGACCAGGGGTACGCAACGCGTGCCGAGGTAGACAGCTTGATAAAAGCAAACATTAAAAAAGCAGTGAAACCAAAAAATACTGTACAGAAACCGGAGACTGCGACGGTACATTACCCAAACACGGTGACACCGGTAGTAAATAATTACTGCTACGTGGGACCGCAGGCTATGCCGGAGGATATGTCGATACGCGAACGCGTATCACGTTCCCGTTTCCCGCTGTTGGAGGCAGCAGCCTGTTCCTGGGAGGCAACGGTAGAGGGAATCAATAACAGCAGGAGGGGTATTATTGCAATTTTCCTCATCCTGCTGACATTGATTTTGATCGCTAAAAGGCGACTCCTATTCCGTACAGAACCTCCGAAGAATTAGTAGCGACTTTCTTCCTGCTATTGGGCCTGCAAAGTGCAGGCTCTTTTTCTTGACAAAAATTAGGCCATTTGCTACCATGGCACCTATCTATGCTAACCATGCGACTACAACGAGTAGGCCGAGCGAACGAAGCGCATTTTCGCCTTGTCGTAACTGACAAGCGAAACGGGGTAAAATCCGGCAAGTTCATCGATATCGTCGGTTCCTACAACCCTAAAATGGGTAACATCGAACTGAAATCCGACCTGATCAAGGATTGGATTGCCAAGGGTGCGCAAGTATCCGACACGGTTCACAATTTCCTCATCGATCACAAGATCATCGAAGGAAAAAAGATTTCATCGCTTCCGAAACGCGTTTCGGAAAAGCGCAAGAAAAAATAATCGCCTTGCCAGGCGTTTTATTTTTTGCTACGATGCACCCATCGCAGAGTCTTTACTCTTACTCCTTTGCGAATGAAATTCTGTTATGCAAGATCCTGTTGTAAATTATCTGGAAACGACCATCAAGGCATTGGTAGACAAACCCGACGAAGTGAAAGTCGTCAAAACGATCGACGAAATGGGAGTGCTCATGACCGTTGACGTAAACGGCGATGACATGGGTAAATTGATTGGCAAGAAGGGCGCGACCGCAAAATCAATTCGCACACTGTTGCGCACGGTTGGTATGAAGCATAACCAGCGCGTGAATATGAAAATCAACGAGCCTTTGGGACGCCGTTCTGTTGCAGCCGCAGATATGGATGCCGCTATCGAGGATTTGAAATCAGATCTCGCATAAATGCAAGAAACCACTCCAGAAGAGGAGTGGTTTCTTGCAAAAAATATAAAAAATGGTATTGTAATCACATGCATTTTCACGTGATTACGCTGTTTCCCGAACCATTTGATTCCTACATCAATGAATCTATCATCGGGCGCGCAGTAGCCGACAAAAAAATAAAGATTTCGTTTTACCCGCTCAGAAAATACGCTCCAAAAGAATTACGGAAAAAATGGCCGGACGGAAACGTCACCACGTACGTAGACGGGCGACCTTTTGGCGGTGGACCGGGAATGGTATTGCGCGCGGAACCGTTTTTGAAAGCAGTGGAAGCGGCGATCAGTAACATCCAAAAAACAAATACCAAAAAACAAACAAATCCCAAGGCAAAAAAATCAAAAACAAAAATCATTTTCTTTTCACCAGCAGGCAAACATTTCACGACAGGCGTTGCCAAGGAGTATTCGAAAAAGTTTACGGACATCATCCTGATTTGCGGCCGATACGAAGGAATTGATGCGCGCGTAAAGAAAATTCTCAAAGCCGAGGAGGTTTCGATCGGGGATTACGTTTTGACGGGCGGGGAATTGCCGGCGATGGTTTTGATCGATTGCATCGCGCGCCAAATCCCGGGCGTTTTGGGTAATTTTGATTCGCGTGAAGAAGAGCGGGTTGCTTCGTCGGATGTGTATACGCGCCCGGAAATTTTGGTCTGGAATGGTAAAAAACACAAGGTTCCGCCGGTACTCCTTTCCGGAGATCCGAAAAAAATTGATGCGTGGAAACAGGGATTGTAGCCATTTGATGATTTTGGTATACTTTAGAATATGAAGAAAACCTACGTCAAAAACAGACTTTTTGCAGAGCCTTCGTTTATCGAGGGATTTGCACGTGTTTTGGATATTGCCGGCACGCTTCAGGTTTATAACGAATCATCATCCGATAATGAGGCTGATGCAGTTTCCTTGAATAATGATTGGCGCGCTATTGGCCAGGATTTATCAAATTCCATCAAAAAATATGAACAAGGAATTGTCCGATAATAATCCAAGCGGCATGATGGTTCGCCAGCATTCAATGCAGGCGTTTTCCGGTCCTTTGCCGCACCCTGATATTTTGAAAAAGTTCGATGAAGTTGTTCCCGGCGCCGCGGAACGCATTATCAAAATGGCCGAGGGTCAGTTTGAACACAGAACAGCTTTGGAGCGAAAGGTTATAGAATCCGATATTGAGCGGTCAAAACGGGGGCAGGTTTTGGGGTTCTTGATTGCCATAGTTGGATTGGTCGCATCCGCCCTCATCGCTATTTTTGGCAATGCAATTGCGGGCGGGATTATCGGAGTGGGAACGCTTGCTTCGTTGGTGGGGGTATTCATGTATGGCGCAAAGACCCGCAGCGAGGAGCGCGAAGAAAAAGAA
>CAYYES010000009.1:16621-21305 GCA_964471025.1 uncultured Candidatus Saccharibacteria bacterium
CCGATCCCGCATTTGGTCGAAAATCAATTAGCGTCGTATAAACAATTCGTCGAGAAAGACTTGTTCGAAACGATCAAGTCCTATTTCCCGATGAAGGATTATTCCGAGAAAAAATTCGAACTCGACATCAAGTCGATCCACATCAACGAGCCGCTGCATGACGAGCAGCATGCCAAGGACAACAAATTGACGTACGAAGCCGAACTCAAGGCTCGCGTCGTATTGAAAAACAAAGTCCTCGGAACGGAAAAAGAGCAGGAAATTTTCATGTCTGAAATTCCGCTCATGACGAACAACGGTACGTTCGTCGTAAACGGCGCTGAACGTGTCGTGGTTGCACAGCTTGCCCGATCTCCAGGTGTGGCGTTTTCAGATCGCCAAACCCGCAAAGGGCGCTTTTTCGGCGCGAAAATCATCCCTGCCAAAGGGGCGTGGATTGAAATGGAATCCGAATCAGACGGCGTGTTGTACGTGCGCATTGACAAGAAGCGAAAATTCGCCGTATCGTCGCTGTTGCGCGCACTCGGGGTCAAGGATGACGAATCCATGCTGAAATTGTTCAAAAACGAATCAGCGCGTAAATACATCGAGGCCTCGATCAAGAAGGATCCCGCGACGACGACTGACGAGTCCTATGTGGAAATCTACCGCAAATTGCGCGACGGTGAGATCGCATCCCCTGACAATGCCAGGGAATTCGTAGATTCCATCCTGTCCGCAGAACGCTATGACCTGTCACGCGTCGGACGTCATCTGTTCAACCAGCGATTCAACAAGCCGATGGATGCAAAAACCCTGTCGGTCATGACACTTACGATTGACGATGTGGTTACGATTGTGGAAAAAATCGCCGAGCTCAATGCGAATCCAAAATCAAAAGCCGACGACATCGATCATTTGGCATCGCGCCGCGTGAAATTCGTGGGCGAATTGCTGGTACGCGAAGTTTCGGTCGGTATGTTGCGCATCCGCCGCAACGTACAGGATAAAATGTCGACGATCGACACGGAAACGACGCTTCCGATCCAGGTGTTGAACCAGCGTCCCTTGCAGGCACTCATCAAGGGGTTCTTCAGCACGAACCAGTTATCGCAGTTTGAAAACCAGCACAATCCGCTGGCAGAAATCGAACACAGCCGCATTTTGTCCGCTCTCGGTCCCGGCGGTTTGACCCGCGAACGCGCAGGGTTCGAAGTTCGCGACGTGCACCCGTCCCATTACGGACGCCTCTGTCCGATCCATACGCCGGAAGGTCCAACCATCGGGCTCATCTTGCACATGGCCATTTACGCGCGCGTAAACGATTTCGGCATGCTCGAAACGCCGTATGCCAAGGTGGTCAAAGGCAAAATCACGGATGAAATCGTTTACTTGAACGCTGCCCAGGAAGAACAGTACACGATTGCGCATGCCGGATTGCGCCATGACGAGGATGGCAAAATCCTCGACGATGTCGTAGAAGCTCGCGTCAAAACGAACCCGGGCATGGTCAAGAAAACGGAAGTTGATTTCGTAGACATTGCACCAAACCAGGCATTTTCCGTGGCTTCATGCCTCATTCCATTCTTGGAACACGATGACGCGAAACGAACGTTGATGGGTTCATCGATGCAGAAACAATCTATGCCATGCGTCGTTACCCAGGCACCGCTCGTTGCGACCGGTATGGAGGAACGCGCCGCATTCGATTCAGGACGCTTGATCGTCGCTGACGAGGATGGAACGGTCACCTACGCGGATTCCCGCACGATTGAAACGAAAAACGCATCAGGTAAAACCCGCACGTACCACCTCGCCAATTTCATGCGAACGAACCAGGGAACGATTTATCACAATCGCCCGATTGTTCGCGAAGGCGACAAGGTAAAACGCGGCATGGTATTGGCTGACGGCGCGGCGACCGAAAACGGTCAGCTCGCGCTCGGTCAGAACGTGCTCGTGGCATTCATGTGCTGGAGCGGCGCGAACTTCGAAGACGCCATCATCCTGTCCGAAAAACTGGTGAAAAACAGCATCTTCAGCTCGATCCATATTGACGAATACAAGTGTGTCGTCCGCGATACGAAACTCGGCGAGGAAATGACCACACATGACATTCCAAACGTAGGTGAGGCGCGCCTCAAAAACCTCGACGAAGACGGCATTGTCCGCATCGGCGCAGAAGTTCGCGAAGGTGATATCTTGGTCGGAAAAATCACTCCGAAAGGAGAGACGGAGCTGACGCCCGAGGAACGCTTGCTCCGATCAATTTTCGGCGAAAAGGCGCGCGATGTAAAAGACACGTCAATGCACATGGACATGGGCCGCAAAGGCCGCGTGGTAGGCGTACGCGTGCATTCGCGCGAAGCTGGACATGAATTGGAATCAGGGGTTATCAAAGAAATTTATATCGAGGTAGCTCAGCTGCGTAACATTCAGGTCGGCGACAAGTTGGCCGGACGCCACGGTAACAAGGGTGTGATCTCGACAATTTTGCCCGAGGAAGACATGCCCTACATGGCCGACGGTACGCCGGTTGATGTGGTACTCACATCGCTCGGGGTGTCATCGCGTATGAACCTGGGCCAGATTTTGGAAATGCACCTTGGTTTGGCGGCAAACACGCTCCATTACCAGGCAGTCGTTCCGCCGTTTGCCGGCGCAACGCCCGAAGAAATCAAAAATGAATTGGAGGCCGCAGGATTCAACGCAAGCGGCAAGGTAAAATTGTTCGACGGTCGCACCGGCGAAGCGTTCGATCAGGACGTCGCCGTGGGCTACATGTACATCCTCAAACTGGAACACATGGTCGAGGATAAAATGCACGCCCGCTCGATCGGTCCGTACAGCTTGATCACGCAGCAGCCGCTCGGTGGTAAATCACAGTCCGGCGGTCAGCGATTCGGGGAAATGGAAGTGTGGGCGCTCGAAGGGTATGGCGCATCGCACATGCTCCGCGAAATGTTGACGGTAAAATCCGACGATATTCTGGGCCGCACCGAGGCATTCAACGCCATCATCAAAGGCGCGAACTTGAAAAAACCAAACACGCCCGCGTCGTTCCAGGTAATGCTCAACTATCTCCGCGGTCTCTCACTCGACGTAAAAATCGAAGGGTCGAACAAAAATTACCAGCAGAAGTACGAGGATCAAGCCTAAAGGAAGACACAAGAAACAAAAAACAAAATACAAACAAGATTTATTTCCGTTTGTATCTTGGTGATTGTATCTTGTACCTTCATCTCTCTATGAATAAAACAAACACCATTACGTATACTCCGGATACGATTTCGCTCTCGCTCGCGTCCCCGGAACGCATCAAGGAATGGTCCTATGGCGAGGTGGCAAAACCGGAAACGATCAACTACCGCACGGGACGTTCAGAACGCGGCGGCTTGTTCGACGAAAAAGTATTCGGCCCTGAAAAGGACTACGAATGCTACTGCGGTAAATACAAGCGCATTCGCTATGCTGGAATCGTATGTGAAAAATGCGGCGTGGAAGTGACGAAATCAATCGTCCGCCGCGAACGCATGGGCCATATCGAACTGGCTTCACCCGTTGCGCACATTTGGTTTTTGCGCGGCATCCCGTCACGCATGGCGACCATCCTCGACATTCCGATCAACCAGCTCGAAAAAGTAATCTACTTTGCCGGGTACATGGTGACTGAAGTGCATCAGAACGAAAAAGACCGCATCCTGCGCGAACTGGAAAGCGAATACAAGATCCGCATGAAGACGCTCGAAACGGACGCGGACAAGGAAAAATTGAAAGAATTGTTTACGGCAACGAAAAAAGACCTGGTTGATTTGGTACCACTGCGCATTTTGTCAGAAGGCGAGTACTACAAATTCTCGACGAAATTTTCAACCGTATTCGAAGCCGGCATCGGCGCCGAGGCTGTCTATGATGTGATGAAAAAACTCGATCTGTCGGCACTTGCTAATGATATCGAGAAAAAACTCGGCAAGGATTCAGCGGGTCGCGAAAAATTGGAACGACGCCTGCACATGGTGCGCGCGCTCATCCATTCCCACCAGCGCCCTGAATGGATGTTCTTGACCGCGATTCCCGTCATTCCGCCGGCCCTGCGTCCGATGGTACCGCTCGAAGGCGGCCGCCATGCAACGTCTGACGTGAATGACCTGTACCGACGCGTAATCAACCGCAACAACCGTTTGAAAAAACTGAAAGAAATCGGAGCGCCAGACGTAATTTTGCGCAACGAAAAGCGAATCTTGCAGGAAGCCGTCGATTCATTGATCGATAACACGATCCGCAAGCATTCGGGTTCCGTTGCCATGTCACAGGCACAGCGACGCCAGCTGAAATCCTTGGCCGACTCGATCAAGGGTAAACAGGGTCTCTTCCGCCAGAACCTCCTCGGTAAGCGCGTGGATTATTCCGGACGCTCCGTAATCGTCGTCGGTCCGAACTTGAAATTGAATCAGTGCGGATTGCCGAAATACATGGCGCTTGAATTGTTCCGCCCGTTCGTCATTTCAAAAATTCTCCAGCGCGAATTGGCGTACAACATCCGCGGCGCAGGAAAATTGATCGAGGATGGCACCCCGGAAGTGTGGGAAATCCTCGAAGAAGTGATCCAGGATAAATTCGTACTGTTGAACCGTGCGCCAACCTTGCACCGTTTGTCGATCCAGGCATTCAACCCGGTCCTCATTGAAGGTAAGGCGATCCAAAT
>CAYYES010000010.1:0-17196 GCA_964471025.1 uncultured Candidatus Saccharibacteria bacterium
CAAATTATGTGGTTAATGGGTAGAAGGGGTGTGCAGGATTTGGGGTACCTGTCAAACCTTGAGGGAATTCGAACCACTGAAGCTTCAATCTTTTATCGAGTTTTGCAGTTTTCCATACTGAACTTGGATTTTCAAGATATTTTTCTGCATGGTCTAAAAGTTCATTGAAATCAAGCTCTCGTTCTTGTAATGATGCAAGTTTTATTTGCGCATCAGTGATTTCTTTTTCAATGAGGTCAAGTTGCTGTTTCAAAACCATGTCACTAATAAATCCATCGAGGTTTTTCTTTATGAGTACCCCCTGACGTTCACCAAGTTCATCAATGTACGCACGGAGCTTGCGACCATCTTTCTGTTCTTTGGCGGTAGCCACATCAAGTTTTTCTTTTACCGTAGGGAAACTTCCAATAATTTCAACGACCTGACCTTCTTCAATCCGTGAAGGAAGTGTCGCAATATCAGAAGATTCCCACCAGGGCTTTATTTCGCCTGTTGTTGGACTGTAAAACACATGATTATCAATATTACTAGCACTAAATATACTGGAGTCTTGTATAGTTTGACCAAATCCAATGATTTTTGCTAAACCTCCAGATAAGTCGTTCTCAGTAAGTAGATTAGCACCACCCACATTTATAGATTTTAAATAATCAAGATTTGTCCCATCTCCAACCAAGCCTGGTAAAGTGGTTCCTGTATTATCCCATAAATTAAAGGTTGTTTTGGAATGATCTCGAACGTCTGGAGAGTGTATCCAAGAAGAGACATCTTCGAAAAGTGGTGCGTTCGCTAGTACTTCAGAGGTATAAATTCTTGCGTCAGCCCAAAATTTCTTTGATTCGTCAAGATTACTCACTTTCATATTGAGTATTTGTTCACCCGTTGAAAACAGGCCTGTTTTTCTTATGTAGTCGTCATCAATATTTTCCATATGCATTTGCATCAAGACACCCATTATTTACGTGAATGTCGTGAATATTGTGAACATTCTACCATATTAGGGGATTTTTCGGTCTTTACTGCCAGAGTTCAATTTTTTGTCAAATAGGCAGGGAGGTTTTCGTGTGATAGAATGAAAGTTGCTATGGGTGTTGAATCCTTCGCTATAAAAAATAACTCCACCGAGGAGCATCATTCTGCCGAGGTCTTAAAGGCTTTCGACGAAGTATCAATCATTGCCCAAATCGTAGGGGGTGATTTTGGAATGAAAGTAGCAATCGGCAAGAAAGGTCGTGGAAGCTTTTTTAATCCACAAGAGGTTTCAGTTACGATTGATCCAGATCACTTAACCAAAAATTTGAACAAAACAAAATTCATTGTTGCTCATGAAGGAGGACATCGAGCGATCACCAGGTCCGCCGTAGATCTTGGTGTACCAAGAGAAACTGTGCACGAGCTCTACTCAAAGCCAGGTTTTGGCTTTATCCAGAATGCCATTGAAGATCCTGCAGATAATGATTGGTTTTCGCAAAAATTTGCGGGACTTAAATCATATGTGAAAGAAAATTATGATGGGCAGTTTAATAGTGAAGATGTCGTTTTGTCGACACCAGAAGTCATGGATTATGCAAAACAGCTTGGATTTATGCCGAAATTTGCAAAGTTTGGCAGTGAAGTTATTCGTCATTGGCACCAGGGGAGATACTCGAATAAGTTAGATTCGGAAGTCCTGGAAGCATTACAGAAAACTGAAAATTTCGTCAAAACGAGCATAGCAACCATTCCCAGTTCAGCATTAAATGAAGATGATGTTGTAGAAAAGGCACAAAAACGCTTCCAGATAAATACAGAAGAGGTGTGGCCTCATGTAGAGAAACTGGCGGAGGAGGATTTACAAGATGCAAAAAGAAACGAGGTTCTGGAGGATATTAAAAAGCAGATGCAACAGAAATCCGCAGATAATTCAGGAAAGAAGGAGAGTAAAAGTAATAAATCCAAGAAAACAAAAGAGCAAAATCCACAAGAAAACTCCTCAGATAAGGATGGTGTTAGTGAAAACGGCGTTCCAGAAACGGAGGCAAACTCCTTAGAAAAACAACTTAAAGATTCAGGCTTCTCTGATGAGGATATTAAAGGGTTGAAAGAAATGATGGAATCTCAAAAACCAGAGAAAGGACAGCGAAGTAAACAATCCTCTGGAGGGAGAGGGTCAGGTGAAGATATGGATTCTGGTGATAGAAAAGAAAAAGATAACGATATAAAAGGAGAAGGAAAGGAAAAAAACTTAGAAAAAAATGAGGATTTATTGGAAGAGCTTGGTGAAAAGTTGGATAAATATTTAAATTCTCTTCCTGAAGATAAAAAACAGAAAATTGAAGAAAAGGCTCAAGAAAAACTTGAGAATTTTGAAGATGCTCTTAATAAGTCCCTGGAATCAAAACTTAATCCTGAAAAAGTTCAAAACCATCAAGAGGTTAGAAGAAAAAACGAGGAACATCAGAAAAAAGAAAGACAAGAAAAGAAACAAGAGGAAAATAAAAAAGTTCAAGAAAAAAAGCTGGAGGAAATGAGAAAATCGATGATGACCCCATATGAAAAGTATCGTTCTGAAGTTTCAGGGCAGATTGATAATCTTTATTATCGCTTGAAAAAAGTTTTAAAACCTGAAGATTTTGGGAAAGAAGATTCTGGGTTTTCAAGTGGTCAAACACTGGATATGGTTCGAGTCATGCAATCCGATTATGATTTCAATCAAAAGACAAAATTATGGATTCGAGAGGATCAGCCAGAATTCCGAGATTATCGCTTTATGAATTTGATTGATATGTCTAGTTCAATGAGAGGAAAGCCGATACAAGAGGTTTTTAAGGGATTTGTGGTTGTAGGTGAAGCCTTGGATCGGCTGGAAGATTTCAATTCAGAAAAAATAAAGGTCCACCAATCAATTAAGGGGTTCCATGACAAAGTTTTTGATTATAAAGATTTTAACAAGCGTTTTTCTGAGGATTTGGAAAAAAAATTAGCAACTATTGTTGAAAATACAGATGGTGGTACGGATACTTATAAAGGAACAATTGAGGCGTTGGAAGATGTGAATAAAAACTTAGGTAAAACAGGTAATTTCTTATTAACTTTTACCGATGGTTCTCCAAATTATGATTCAGCTGAAAAACTCAAAAATCTCTTAAAAAATAATCGTGAGGAGAGACGAAAAAAGCGTATACGAGTCGGACTAGTCTGGTTGAATGATGCAACTGATCAAGAGCTTAAGAAAATGATCAATGAATATGGATATGATTTTGGCCTCGTGTTGGAAACTCAACAAAAGAAGTGGGGTAAGGATTTTGCAGAAAAACTAGGAGATGTAGTCGAAGACATTATTGAAAACCCACAAAAGTATTAATATATGATATAATTTTCCTATAATTTATATGAATAAAACCATCCTAAAAACCAAGACTTTTTTGGAAGCAGTTGGGAATCCAGTACCGCTTTCTGATTATCAGATCTCAGAAAAAAAGCAGGACATGGGCCTTGTTATAAGCGTTCTTTCTCCAGAAGATTTCCTGCAAGAGGCAAATGATGATAAAGCGTGGGAGGTATCATCTTCTCAATCTGGAGATTTTGAAAATGCCCTTGAAAAAGGTATTCAAGAAAGCCGAAATGTCCTCTTGGTAATTAATTCAGACCCTTCTGGTGATCTCCTTGCTCAATTAAAAGAAAATTCAGCAAGAGGGCTTGTAACAAAAAGCGACAAAGCCTCAGTTTTAGACCCTCAAAATACTAAAATTATTTGTCTTGTTTCTCCTGAGATGCTTGAACAAATAAGTTACCCTTATTTCGAATCACTTTTTGGTCCTGTAATTTCTCTGAACTAATTTTATGGAAAAAATAACTTTCAAATCTCCAGACCAAATTAGAGAAGAAAACAAAAAAGAACGCCTTTTAAGTGAAGGTGGTATTTATTATGAAAAAATAAAGAGTACGGAAGACGGTCCTGAAAGTGAAAGGGCGATCATTAATATCCTGGGGGTTGAAGTGGAAACGTATGCTTCAGAAGAAGATATTCAGCAATTAAAGGAGGAAATTATTCTTTCCAACCTTGATCAGACGTTGCTTAGAAAAACCGCGGAATGTTACAAGCTCAAGCAGCCCATTCTTTTTGAAGGAGATCCAGGAGCTGGTAAGACTTTCTTGTTCGAGAAATTTATTGAAATGGTTTATGGAAAAGGCTGTCCTATTGATACTCTTGTGGGCTCCCCCCGTACATCAGAGTTAGATATTTTGGGACATTGGGCTCCCAGGGGTGACAAAGGGGTTGATAAGGATAAATATGATGAGGAGATTAAGAGCTACCAAAAATCAGAAGGAGTAAAAACCTTATCAGAGGAATTCAATGAGAATCTCTCTAGTTTGAATGAAAAGTTGAAAACAGGAGTCATTACCGACGATGATTTTGAAACGGAATTTTCTCAGATCTCAACTGAATTTACAAAAAGACAGAAAGATTTATTAGTTGAACACTTTTCAAAATCCTCTGTTTCTATTAATGATTCTGATTGGGAGTTCAAACAAGGGGCTTTGCTCCGAGCTTATGCAGGGCGTGATGGTAAAGGAAACCCACTCATTGTTGATGAGTTTAATATCATTCCTTCAAATTACCAACAAATCTTTCTTCAGATTGGTGGTCAAGGTGGAGGGCTGTCTGAAAAGGTTAGTTTTTGGGGTAATGGCGGAAAGACGTCGTACAAACGAGGGCCAGAAACCGCGCTCTTTTTCGCATCTAATTTTCCTGAAAAAACCGAAGGACGCAGTGAGGTAGTAGCTCCGATGAGCGATCGTCTTGTTTGGACAATTTTGTCAGACAAAGAATATCAAGAAAAAAAACGTGCTATTAAACAAACCGCAGGCGGAAGATTGCAAAATAGAAAAACGGAATTGTTTAAACTGGATCAAGATCGAGTCTCGGTGCCTGTAGAAAATGGAATTCAATGGGATAAGGTTCTAAATGAAAAACTTGGCGAGCAAATTGCCGATATAGTTGATCTCTTAGATGATCAATTCGTAAAAAACTACTCTCAAATTGGTGATAAACTGAGTATAAATGGCGAGACAAGAAAAAGAACCCAAAAACTCGAATTTTCATCACGAAACGCGATGCGTCTTTATAGTTTTTTGGATAAATTTCAAGTAAGAAATGAAAAAACTGGAATAGTTGATTTTACCGAAACTCTCAAAAAGGGATATGAAATGTACTATATAAGTCGCTTATCCGATCCTGATATGCAAAAGAAAGGATGGAAACTTTTTGACGAACTCCTTGTTGGTGATACTGGAAAAATAGAATTTGAACTAGGAAGAACTATGAAACAAAAAGTAGAATATATTGAACTGGGGAAAAAGATTGGTACGGCAACAACTCGAAAAGATATTCTTGATTTCTATGTCAAAAAGCTGGAAAACCCCCTTGATCAAGAGGAGCAAGACCTTTCAGTAAATAAACTAGAAGAGGGTAATATTTTTGATAAGTGGCTTGCTTGGTCTAAGGATGATCAAGTATATATTCCAGAAAATGAATTAGCTCAAGATATTGCGTCGAGATTAAAAGATAAAATTCAAAAAGAATATGAAACAAGTATACCTGTTGTTTTTGTCGATACGGATGAAAAATATAAGAAATATATAAATGGGGGTCTAAAAAATAACGAAATCAAACAATTAGGAATAGACTCTATTTTAGGTGATACTAAAGACTCCTTGCTTCGGTATCGCATGCTTTGCCTAGAACAAAATAGTGCTTTCAGTAATAAAGTCCATGGTATTTTAGAAACCCCAGATTATTTAGAAAAAGAAAAAATAGACGATCAAGCGCTTACAGATATTTTAAATAAATTTATCTCTGGAGACCTTGACTTGGCTCCTGAGGGAGATCGGATGTCCGTAGTGCTTTCTGATAGACAGTTATATGATCACTTCGATAAATTAGCATTAACACTTGAAAATACACCAGAACTCGAAGGTACTAATTTTGTTTTGGCACATGTTGAGGCAAAAGGTTATGAGTCTGTGAAAGATAAGTGGGGTTATCCTACAGGTAAGCACATTACACCTGGTTGGAATAGTACTAATAGGCATGACTATAAACAAACATTTAGCAAATTGTTAACCTTGCTCCAAAGTGGGTTTAGTGATCCTATTATCCTTTCAGGGTTTATGTCACCAGAGATGATACTTAACAGTCCAGATAGTAAAAGAGATATTGGTGAAGAAAAACGGCTGGAGATAAAAAAGCAAATGGAGGACTTGTTCTCATATAAAAATGTGAAGTTTGTACAACTTCCATTCACCCCGAACGAAATCAAGGATGCGATTCTTGAGATTAAAAATCTCAGAGATGGTACATCCGAAAAAAACCGCAAGATTTAATTTCAAAAAGAAAAGGAAAGAAGAAGGTTAGCTAGATAGGAGGACAAGTAATTATTGACTAATTTATTTTATAATGTTACAATATGCAAAACAATTTTGAAAACCTAAATAATCAAGAAATGAACCATAACCTAGAAGTTATTAATGATCCGTCTACACTGGACACGGCGTGGCCTGTAACTGCATTCAACGAAGCATACCCTGAACCCGGGCTCAAAGGATGCGCTATTGTATCTGATGGAGACCTATCGGGCGATCCTGGTAAGACCTCACTTGTAACACTCCGCACCTTTATTGAAAACGGTGATCGCGCAAAGACAGGAGGACAGAAGTATGTTGCTGGTATACGTTTTTATTCATTCGGTGACATGGCAACGCTTGATGTCATCAGTTTGGATAAGGGCTACCACAAAAATATTGCCGTTGAACACCTTAAGCGCATGAACTGGCCCACATTTGGTAGTGGTGATGATTTTGAAAAAACTTACCAGGCACCCTTTGTTTTTGTTGGAGGGTTTCTGAAAACGAATGAAGACAAGGCTGGTTTTTCTGGAGAAAGCTCAGACATGGGTAAAAACATCTTTCTGGGCAACGGAAACGATATTGCTGCTTATGCTGCCTCAACCTGTGGCATCGAGGTAAACGATGGGGATAAGACACAGGGAGAAATCTTTGTTAAAGAACTGCTTCAATTTATGAAGGAAAACAAAATGAAGCCAGACTTTTATGAGCAATTCATGAATTTTGTTTACAGCAAAAATCCAGAGCCTGAGCTAAGGAAATCTTTTACAGGCCAGCATTTGGGAGGATTAATTGCCATGAAAGCTGCTGATCGCGCAATAGCAGAAAACAAGGATATGACCCAGATGGTAGTGGAAGAGATGACAGGAGGGCTTGGGAAGTATGCACTAGTTGCTGGAGTGGCTGCCCATATCAAATCTCACAATCAGAAGGAAAATTAACTACAGGGTTTTTAGGAAGCCTTCATCTTAATACGAGATGGAGGCTTTTTTATTTCTCAAAAGATGAATGTGTGAATGTTGTGAGCTTTCGGAGGGAAGATTGGGTAACTGTTTTCATACTGTTCCTCAGTAAGATTTGTCGTAGTCTCCCTTTAAAACCCAAGCCAAATACTGTAGTTCAGTACCCAGACGGTTTATAAAAACACTATCAAAGTCCACAAAAACAAAACCCCATTTTGATGGGGTTTTGTTTTTGGTGTGAATTATAATTCTGGAAAAGCTTCTTTAAGAAACGCAAGACCACGACTAGGAATTTGCTTGTATTTTTCCTCGGCCCTAAGAAGTTCATCAGCAAGTATTTCCTTTGCCTGTGTTACTGGAAGCCATTTGACAACAAATCCCTCCTCTATTTCATCCGGCATTAATTCTGGTACACCTTTCTCTCCAACTAATCTGACTAAGTAACCAAAAACCTCACTCACTCTGAGTGGATCGTTTTTTACTTCGAGAACCTTACCTAGTGGTCTGATAATTTCAACGAGACATCCAACTTCTTCCTTGCATTCACGAACAACTGCCTGATCCATTGTTTCGCCCTCATCAACCCCGCCTCCGGGTAATGCATAATAATTTAAATTTTTTGCATGAAGCAAGGCGATGTTATCTTGCTCATCCAGAACGATAGCTCGAGTCGAGATTCGGTGACTTGCAGGGAGATTTTCAATATCAAGGATGTTGTCAGGATTAAAAATGCTTAGTATTTTCATACTTTTAATTTTAACACAAAATAATATGACCTTCCCACAGGTTCGTTATTTGTAAGTTGTCCTTTATTCGAAATCCCACAATTTAAGTAAATTATTCATCAACAAAAACACCCCTAAGGTGCTTTCGTTTCCGTATCTACCTGATACGTCGCTTCGAGCGATTCGGTCAGCTGGGCTTCGCTCAACAGTTGCTGTGCCTTTTCCAAAATGACGAGGGCTTCGCTGTATTTGCCTTCGTTCATTTTTTCCTTGGCAGATGCGACCAATTCGCGGGCGGTTGGTTCCGATGGTGCAGGATCCGGAGCAGGCTCCTGTGCTGCGGGTTCGGTCGTTGCCATCATCAGGCTTGCCTTTGCGTTTACGGCAGGATCGTTCGTTTTTGCAAGCATCATGGTCGGAGCAGGTGCATCTGCAGATAGGGTATCGGACTGAACTTCGTTTGGTGCCTGGTCGCTGGCAGGTTGCTTTGCTGAGTCTGCAGGGAGCAGGGGTTCAATCATGGCAAGTTTTGCCTCGGCTGCGGCGCGGGTCGCATCGTTTGGTTTCAGTGCTACGATTTCCTCGTACTTGGCTTTTTCCGTAGCGATTTTCTCGGTTGAAACCTTGGCTGCCAGGACGATCGTGCCAAGTGATTGATTCGTCGTGCGTTCGATGGCCGCGAGGATCTTGCCGTTGCTTGAAAATGCTGTTTCCAGTTTGCTTGATGCCGACAGGGCGAGTTCAGGGTTTGATGCCTGGACCGTATCCGCCGCTGTTTTTACTTGGTCGCGAGAATGTTCGATGCCAGACTGGATTACGGCCGCCGTTGCATCATCCAATTGGTGGTTCACGGCCAAACGGGTCGCCTCGTCAAAACGCGTTTCGATGCGTTTGGATTCAAATGCAATGACATCCTCGGGGGTTTTTTGGTTTTTGGCGCGGTATTCCTCGATGAAAATTTTCACGGGGTACAGCGTATCGGTTGGCAACGCGCGGCCGGCTGCAGCGCCGACACCGATGGAACCGCCGAGTACCAAAACAAGGCTCGCCAAAGCCACCGTTGCGTAACGGAATGCGTAGGGGGACATGAGTCCGGATTTTACCGGATGCGTCGTTGCGTAGTGCGCCAAGGAAGCGCGCATGCGGCGCTTCTCGTCAGGGGTCATGCTATTTGATTGGAGCCAAGAGGCAAGGGGTGAAAAAGGGTTCATACAAGTTAAGCAGTGAACGATTCGCGGAATGCTTCTGGAAACAGTTTCTGGGCCTGTTTGAGGGCACGGTGAATGCGGACGGAAACCGTGTTTTGCGATTCCTGGTACGCTGTTGCGATTTCGGGAATCGTTAATTCCTGGATAAATCGCATGACGAGAATTTCATAATGGTGTTCCGGCAATTGTTTCAGCCGTTCCAAGAGCAGTTCGCGGTCATAGTCGGAACCTGCGGGTTCCGGGGCTGCATCTGGGATATCACCACCCGGTTCCTCGAGGATAGCATCGAGAGAGGTCGGTTTTTTGCGGCGGTAGTAATCGATGATCAGGTTGCGTGCGGTCCGATAGAGGAATCCACGAGCCATGTCTATTGATTTGCCATTGCGCAGGTAGTCCCACGTTTTTACGAAGGTTTCCTGCGCCAAATCCATGGCTTCGTCGCGGTTGCGCGTCTTGGCCAAGCAGAATTTAAAAATCTCGTCTGAAAACGAATCGTACATTTCCAAAAACAGCCTTTGTTTGTCGTGGTTTTTGGGATTCATAGATGATGACGCGGCACCGGGTAAAATATTACCAGGATGTCTGCGTTGAGTCGGTTCATTGTACCATACTTGTATTAGTTGTATACTAATATGCGTATGCAAACAGCAGTTATTGTAGGTGGCGGATTCGGCGGCGTTCGCGCCGCACTTGATTTAGCAAAAAACAAGAACCTGGAAATCGTCCTGATTTCTAAAAATCCCAATTTCGAATATTATCCCGGACTTCATAAATTGGTCGGCGTGTCGGAACATGCGGTATATGAAATTCCGCTCGCGACCATTTTCAAGTCCAAAAAAAATGTGCGTGTCATTATCGGCGAGGCAACCAGCCTCGATCCGGTCAATAAAACGGTTGCGGTGGGGGCTGAAACGTTATCTGCACAATATCTGGTTATTGCCGTCGGCAGCCAGACCGCGTATTTTGGAATTCCCGGCCTTGCAGAGCAATCATTTGGGTTTAAATCTGTTGCCGAGGCGAAACGCCTGCGTTCGCATGTGGAACAAGCATTCCGCAATCATGCGCATTCGGAAAAAACGGAACAAGTAACGGGTCTCAACTTTGTAGTCGCCGGAGCAGGTCCAAACGGCGTGGATCTTGCTGGGGAACTGGCGTGTTTCGGGCGCAAATTGGCCGCTCGGTATAAATTACCAGCATCGCTTATGACGATTGATTTGATTGAAACCGGTCCGCGCGTGCTCCAGATGTTGCCGGAAGCGGTGAGTGAACATGTAGAACGCCGCTTGCGCGAACTGGGTATCAACATTTTTTGCAATCGTGATTTAAAAAATGAAGACAATCTTGCTATTGAATTAGCGGACATGAAAATTAAATCCAAGACCTTGATCTGGACGGCAGGGATTACGACGAACGAATGGGTCAAGAAAATTTCTGGATTTGCATTCGGTAAAAAGGATCGCGTGGCAGTCGACGAGTATCTGCAGGCCAAAGGATTTCCCGGCGTGTTCATCATCGGGGATGCGGCTGATACGCCGTATTCAGGATTGGCACAGACGGCGCTGTATGATGCAGAATACGTCGCCCGCGCGATTGCGCAGCAATCGCGCGGCAATCAGCCGAAACCCTACGTCCCGCACCCGAACGCATTCAATATCGGCACCGGCCCGCGCTGGTCGGTGATGATGGTCGGAACATTCGTCATGTACGGCCTCGTTCCGTATTTGGTGCGCACGCTCATCGATATTAGGTTCTTCCTCTCGATTCTGCCGGCTGGGGAAGTGTGGAAATTGTATGTTCAATAAAACCTCCTTTGTTAGGGGGTTTTATTATTGACAAATATTCCATATTTGTGATATAATAGAAAAAACATTGTATAACTAAAAAAATAAGATGAGTAGTATGACAGAAAATTTATTAACAAAATCCTACGATTATTTTCAGAATTTGAAAAGTAGGATTAGAAAAGAAGTAACTAAAAAATGTACCCTGGAAGTGCTATCAACCCCCAGAGGCTGGATGCTTAGAATTAAAACACCCGATGATCGTCCTTTTCAGGATATTGTTAGGTTTGTGAGAGATGAAAAAGCACCCTTGGAATTTAAAATGATAAAAAATAATGGATTAATCGAACTAAAGTTCGATAATAACAAGCTTGATCAAGTTGAAGATTTCCTCAGCTCATTTGTTTTGCCACAGATCACCAGCGGCAATCCTGTTGATACTAATAAAAATGATAGCAACCAAAATGGACACCACCTCGCCCAAGCGCCCAAATTGATTGAGTGGGGAAATGAGGAAGATGTCCATATCTCAAAAACATCCTTTCGTTCTTTTTTTGCAAAGTGTGGCGGTGTTGCCGGCAAAAAGGAAGTCGGAGCTCACTTTCACACCTTTAAGATTGGAGAAGTGAACGAAGGAAAGTTCCTGGCGGAAATATTTCATTACGATCCTACTGCTGCCGAGACCACTATTGAGTTGTTGGTCAAAATGCAACTAACACCTGAAATGGGCAAGGTTTCAACAGCAATAAAAGTACTGGTACCAGTTGGAGTAGATTACATTGCCTCCTTTTTCAAAGAGGATATGGCGGATTCTTTTACTCGTCCTATCCCAAATGTTGGCATGTCTGCAGGTACCTGCGCATCTACTCAAATCAGAAACTCTCCCATGGTAGATGCCTGCGGTGCAGTTTTCCTTGCTCTTTCATCAGAGCACCAAAAAGACTTTATTAGCAAGTTTTGCTCTCATTTAGTGATCCCAGAAGAGACTATTCGAGAAGAAATAAGAAAAGAAGAACGCAAGAGATTGCGGGATCTTGCCGTAAAAAACCTGGAGTCATACATTATTTTAGAAGTTGGTGCTTTGTTAAAAAAAGAAAGGGGAAATGCTACTCTGGAAACAGTAGACATCCAAAAGCTTTTTGAATAAGTTACTTAACTCAAACCCCTTTCAAGGGGTTTTTATTGCACAGAATTTATTTTCTCCAATACTTTCGGAATTTTGGCAAAATCACTCATTAATGTCGCGCGCATGCTGCCATTGTAGAGCGCGGCGGCAGGGTGATAGAGCGGGAAATAGTATTCCGTTTGAATATTGGGGATTTTGCGATGGACCAATTTGCCATGTGCTTCGGAAATTTTCAGTCCTGGCAGAAAATGACCCATGGAATGGCGCCCCAAAAAAATGATGAGGTCGGGTTTGATGAAATTCAGTTCGTCATGGAGCCATTCGGCACATTCGTGTTTTTCATGCTCCTCGGGATCGCGGTTATTCGGCGGGCGGTATTTGACGATGTTGGTGATATAGACATCCTCGCGTTTCATTCCGATGGATGCGAGCATTTCCGCCAAAAATTTCCCGGCCGCGCCGACAAAGGGGCGTCCAGTTTCGTCTTCCTTCTTACCGGGCGCCTCGCCGATGAATACGATGCGCGCATCGGGGTTTCCGTCGCCAAATACCGGCTGAATGGCCGTTTCCTTGAGCTTGCATTCGCAGGCCGCGTGATGGCGTTCGTGGAGCTGTTTCAGGTCTTCTGCGCGTGTCATGATTGTATTTTCTGCGGGAATGGGTAATATGTCAAGAAAACAACACCATGGAACAGTTGATGCCCCTTATTGTATGTTTCGTCATCTTCGCAAAGATTTGCTCTGAAATCAAATACCGGAATGCTTTCAAGAAGTGGGCGATGCTCGATAGACAAGCCGATCAGGCATACCACCGAGCCGTTTATTGCAAGGAAAACTCCGCAGAGGACCTGCGGAAAAACAAGACTTACAAACTCCTGGTAAAGGAGTGGAGAGGCCTGCGAAAGCAGGCAGACCAGGCGCGTGCACAATGGTAGCGCGCTTTTTATTTTGGCACTATTATGATAGTCTCTGGGTACTATGTTTCAGAAATTCCTCATTAAAACCATGCTCGGGAAAAAGCTCAAGGCAGCAGGGCTTTCGGATGAGCAGATTGACGCATTGGTAGCCGTTATTGAAAAAAACCCCGAGTTTTTCAAGAAATTACAGCAGGAAATCGAAGCCAAGAAAAAACAAGGCGTCCCCGAAATGGCGGCGATGATGACCGTGATGCGCGAGCATCAGGGCGAATTGCAAAAAGTAATGGCCGAAGGGTTGCAGAAATAGGCAAGAAAAAAGCGGCATGAGCCGCTTTAGCTGTTTTTCAGGAACAATCTGCCTGATTGCAAGGGGTGCATGTTATATACCGTTCTCCAGTGGCTGTGCATATCGCCACTTTTCTCAGAACAGGCTGACATGATAACCAAATTACGGTCCTTTCCTATAATCAGGAAGTGATTGGCACGGTTTGGGTCGAGCGACCATTTTTCCAGCGGTTTCTTTCGTTGATGGAGCGAGATCAGTCGCTTGGCTTGAACATAGGTAAACGCGCTGTTATGTAAGGCCTCGATGCCGCCCAATTCTGCAAACAATTCTTGTCGGTACAAGGGAATATCCATATCGTAGGCGCATGCCGAAGTTTCGTCGGTTGCGTCGTAATAGACAGGCATCAATTCGAAAAAACGGTATTTAACATTCTTGTAAAAGAAGCTGTTTCTTCTAAAGTGTCTTCGCTCGATCATTGCCTCTGCAGGGATTAGAATATTTTGCAGATCCGGCACAGGTCTGAAGTACTCCAATCTTTCGATAGTGAGCTTTTTAACAAGCTCGCCGCTATCACAACGGGATAGGTAAAAAAGCGATTCTTTGGTTAGTTTATCCGCTATGGCAGGATTGCTAAGTCGGTTGATTAATTCGATGATTGCTTTGTCGCGAGCGCTCATAGTTTTCTTTTTAATGTACTTTAAAATATATTTTTGTCAAATCATTATTTTTCTGCTATAGTGCCGTCATTATGTCACTCTCTATCGGAATCGTCGGACTGCCGAACGTCGGCAAGTCGACCCTGTTTAACGCACTCACGCGCAAGGGCGTATTAATCGCCAATTACCCGTTTGCAACCATTGATCCGTCCGTCGGTGTCGTTGCCGTTCCTGACGAACGATTGGAACAATTGGCGGCATTCTCAAAATCCGTGAAAACGGTGCCTGCCGCGATTGAATTCGTGGACATTGCCGGGTTGGTGGCTGGCGCATCGCAGGGCGAGGGATTGGGGAACAAATTCCTGGCTAACATCCGCGAGACTGATGCCATCCTTGAAATGGTGCGCATTTTTGAATTAAACGACGGCAAGGAAACCATCAATCACGTGTATGGTGAAATCGATCCGTTGCGCGACATTCGCGTCATTAATATGGAATTGATCTTGGCGGATTTGGAAACGGTAGAAAAACGCATTACGAACCTGCACAAGGATGTCAAACGCGGCGATAAAATTGCCATTGCCGAGGAAGCAGTTTGCAAGAAAATTCTTGCTGCACTCGAAGCAGAAAAAATGGCCAACACCGTGCCACTGACAGACGAAGAGCAGAAAATCGCGCGTCAGCTGAACCTGTTGACGGCGAAAAAATTCATCTACGGATTGAACAAGCGATCCGGCGGTAAAAATTTGGACGAAACGAATCCCGACGAGTTCAAGAAAATCTGCACGGAAATCGAATCGTATGGTTCTGAATGGGTAGTGATCGATGCGAAAATCGAACACGAACTTTCAGATTTCGAGGGAGAAGAAAAATCGATGATGCGCACGGAAATCGGTGCGACCGACGACGGCATCAACGAATTGATCAAAAAGTCCTACAAACTGCTCGGACTTGCCACGTATTTTACAACGGGCGACACGGAAACGCGCGCCTGGACGATTCGTGCAGGATCCACGGCACCGGTCGCCGCAGCCGCAATCCATACGGATTTCCAAACGAAGTTCATCCGCGCCGAGGTGGTGTTCTGGTCAGATCTCTTGTCTGCCGGTTCCTACGCCGAGGCCCGCGCCAAGGGGCAGGTGAGGACGGAGGGCAAGGAGTATATCGTCAAAGATGGGGATGTGATTGAATTTAAGATCTAAAAAACCGGCTGTGCCGGTTTTTTAGTGGGATAGATTATTTCCCGAGAGAGAACTTGACATATGTATAATAATATGATAACATAGTACCAACTAAAACTAAAAATATGATTCAAGATAACAGACAATGGTGGGCTGAAATGGAAACAACCTATGCCGCCGCTGCAAACCAGTTATTTAATTTTATTAAACAGCAAACAGGTTTTTTTAAAATCGACAAACTGTTCGGCAAAAAATATGCCGAGCTTATGCGAAACTTCGCAAAGGATACTGTAAAAATGATTGTTGCCATTCCTGATTTGGAAAATATCAATCAAGGCGATTTAAAAAAACAAATGAAGAACGTATTGTTTTGCCTGCAAAAGGTGCATGACGGGAGTCATGTTGCCGGAGAGTCAGTAGCCACCAGAGAAGTTTTATCTGTGAAGCCAGATAATCAAGGCGCGGTGTTGCAAAATTTATTCAAGTCGCAACTACCTAGTACAGGAGAAATTCGCTTCTCTTCCGGAAAACAGCGTAAGTCGGACATATTTGAGTATGTACCAATGACGTTCCTTGATGAAGATGCATTACTCAAGGGTCGCAGATTTGCCACCTAAGAGTAGAGCATATCACCGTAAAAGCGCTCCCCAAGGAGCGCTTTTTTACTTTCTCTTTTTATCGGCAGACGCCATTGCTATGAGCGCCACCACCTCGTCCATGGTTGCCGTTTTTGGATCCATGGAATCGGGCAGATAGATGCGCTTCAATCCTTGGCGGATGAAATTGCCTGATTTTGATTTCAAAATCTGGATTTCCTTGCCGGTTTTCGGATGCTTGCCGAGGGTTGCAATCAGTTCAACACCTTTGGGCAGAGCCTTCGGCTCGTTCAGCAATTTCAGGGCTTCATCAAGCGTAATCGTGTACGGATCGAGCTTGCTTGATTTCTTGATAGATCTGAATTCACGACCGACGCCGACGTACGGACCAAATCGTCCGACGTTTGCAATGACCGGCTGATTCGTTTTCGGATCGATGCCGAGTTCTCGCGGCAGTTCCAATAATTTCACCGCCATTTCAAGCGTCAGATTTTCAGGTTTCATGCGCGGCGGCAATGATGCACGGCGTGGCTGCTTGATTTCCGGCGAAACTTCGATTGTTGAGGCTGTTTCCTCGGCGGATTTTTTCTTGCTTGCGCGTTTTTTCTTGGCTTTCGGTGGTTTTTCGGGTGTTTCGCCCAATTGTACATAAGGCCCGAATCGCCCGGTCAACAAATAAATGTTTTCTCCGGTTTTTGGGTGGACGCCGAACGGTTTTTCCTTGCCGATTTCTTGTCCGTCGATCGTAAGTGCGCCCGTGCAATCTGGATAACGGATACAGGACAGGAATTTGCCATTTTTCCCAAGCTTGATTTCCATGGCACTGGCGCAGATCGGGCATTTGAATTTCGGATCCGCTGCGCCGAGCGATGTGAGCTTCGGGATGCTTTCCTTGGCGGCAATTTCATCGGTAAATGGCCCATAGAATTCACGCAGTGTTGTTGCGTAGTCGCGTTCTCCTGATGCGATTTCATCCAATTCGTTTTCCATTTCAGCCGTGAACGTATCGGAAATATAATTGCCGAAATTTTCTTCGAGGAACGTTGATACGACATCGCCGGTATCGGTCGGAAATAGGGTGCGGCCCTCCTTTTTCACATAGCCACGCTCCTCGATCGTGCGCATGATGGATGCATACGTTGACGGGCGACCGATGCCGCGCGCTTCCAATTCTTTGATGAGGCCTGCCTCGGTATAGCGCCCGGGTGGCTGCGTTTGCTTGCCGATGGCATCCAGGCTTTCCAGTTTTAATGATTCGCCAATTTTTAATTGAGGCAATTCAACGTCTTCTCCGCGGGCCGCCGTGTCCACCATGAGCCATCCGGGGTACATTAATCGTGATCCGTTTGCCGCAAAATCCGGAATGGGGGAT
>CAYYES010000010.1:17296-20616 GCA_964471025.1 uncultured Candidatus Saccharibacteria bacterium
GTGGTAAACGGCGCGCGCGGTGCGCGTTTCTGTTCTGATTCCTTGATATCAGTAATCGTCCACGATTCTTTTTTGCCAATTTCTAAAATACGTTCAACTTCTTTGATGTCCCGAGGTTCTTCGATGCATGTGAGTTTCAAACTGGTCTGGCTCTTGGTTTTTGTATCTTGGTTTTTGGAATCAAAGATTCCCTCGATCACCCAAAAGTCCTCGGGTTTAAATGCGCGAATTTCGCGTTCGCGCTCCATTAAAATGCGGAGTGCCGGTGACTGCACGCGGCCTGCAGATAACCCATAGCGAACCTTTTTCCAAATCAGCCCGGACAGGTCATAGCCTACCAATCGGTCAAGTACGCGGCGCGCTTCTTGGGCTTTTACCAATTCTTCGTCGATTTCACGCGGATGTTGAAGAGCTTCAATAACCGCCTCTTTCGTAATTTCGTGAAAAGTTGCTCGTTTAATTTTTTTGTTTGCATCTTGGTGGTTGGATTTTGGATCTTGCGTGAGCACCTGCATCAGGTGCCACGCGATTGCTTCACCTTCGCGGTCGGGGTCGGTTGCCAGGATGACTTCGTCAGCCTTTTTTGCAAGCGTTTGAAGTTCGGAAATCACGCGGCCTTTGCCGGGTGAAATTTCGTAACGAGGAACGAATCCTGCGGGAATGTCGATCGCGTCCTTGTTCGATTTCGGCAAATCGCGAATATGACCGATCGATGCGCGCACGGTATATTTGCCATCCAAATATTTTTCGATGGTCTTGGCTTTCGAAGGGGATTCGACAATGAGTAATTTCATAAGTTAGTTATTCATAACATATATATAGTGCGACGCGCAAATCATAGACCTCAGGGGTGAGGTTCAAACCCTCCGCAATTCACCACCCACGTCCTTGATGAGCCCCTTGATTTCCATCTGCGACAGCAAGATGTTCGCTTGATGGATGGGCAATCCGGATTCGCGAATGACATCCCCGCGCAATTTGGGGCTCGCGAGCAGTTTCAAAATGACTGCCTCGTCATCGGTGCACTGCGAAAATAAATCTGCGGGCGGTTTAGGGGTTACCTCGAACCCCAGTGCCTCGAGGAGTTCCGTCGGTGACGTTATCGGGGTTGCGCCCATGCGGATTAATTCATTCGGCCCCTCGGCCAGTTCGTTGAAAATTTCCCCAGGCACTGCGAGCACGTCGCGATTGTAATCGGTTGCCAGCTTTGTCGTAATACGGCTGCCTGATTTGTGCCTGGCCTCGATGATTAATGTTGCGCGCGATAATCCTGCCATCAATCGATTACGCTGAGGAAACATCCAATGCTGCGTGCGCTCGTGATGGGCGTATTCGGATAACAGGCATCCGCCGGCCTCGAGGATTCGCTTTCCTAGCGTGCGATTATAGGCAGGATAGAGCACCGATTCGCCTAATCCGGATCCAGGAAACGCAATCGGGACGAGTCCCGCAGCCAACGCGCTTTCATGGGCAATGCCGTCGATGCCGTGGGCAAGCCCCGATACGATGACAATCGGGTAGCCGCGGAGGCCCTTGATCAAATATTCGCATGCTTCCTTGCCATAGCGACTGTGGTCACGCGCACCGACAACGGTTAAAAATACCAGATGCGGATCACCAGGAAACGTTCCTCGTGCAAAAAGTCGTTTTGGCGACTGGGGAATCTCGCCAAAATATTTTCCAAGAGTAGCCGAATCGAGTTCGTAGATAGGGTGGTCGTTCATTGCGTAGGGTAGTGTACTATGGTAACCTCAAGAAAAACTCAAGGACTATGGCAAAAGTTGGTCTCGAAAAAATATTTAAAAACGGTAAAGATTTTAAATTTAAACATATCGATTATTCTCACCATAGAAATCAGAAAAGACTCATTCGAATCAAGAAAAAACAAATTATGGCGGATGTGCGTATGAATGTATCTATTTCAGAAATGCAGGGTATTGTTATTAATATTTAGAGCCTGACAAAGGCCCTTTTTTTTGTTATAGTAAACGCGCTATGTTAGACATCAAATTCATCCGGGAAAATCCGGATCTGATCCGCGAAGCGGCTCGCAAAAAGCATATCAATTTTAACGTGGATGAATTGGTGTCCTCCGACCAGAAACGTTTGGAAAAATTGTCGGTAGTGGAATCGTTGCGCGCGGAACAAAACGCCGTGTCGGACAAAATTCCATCGGCAACGCCGGATGAAAAACAGAAACTCATCGAACAGATGGGTCTCTTGAAGGCAGATTTGAAAAAACACGAGGAAGAATTGAAGGAAATTATGGTTGAATGGCAGCGCCTCATGCTCGCGGTGCCGAACGTGCCGGATATTTCCGTTCCGGAGGGCGAAAGCGATGCGGATAACCGCGAAGTGCATACCTGGGGCGAACTTCCTAAATTTGATTTTGCGGTAAAGGATCATATTGAACTTGTTGAACTTCATGATTTGGCGGATTTTGAACGCGGCGCAAAAGTTTCTGGATTCCGCGGCTATTTCCTGAAAAACGAAGGAGCATTGTTGTCGTATGCCATTTGGCAGTACGCTATGGAGAAATTGGTGAGCAAGGGGTACACGCCCATGATCGTACCGTCGCTCGTGTCCAAAAAAACACTGATGGGTACCGGATATTTGCCGGGCGGCGAGGATGATTTGTATCGCACCCAGGACGAGGATTATTTCGCCGGAACGGGCGAGGTTGCGACGATGTCATACTATTCAGATGAAGTCTTGGAAGACAATTTCCCCAAGAAAATCGCGGCGTTTTCTCCGTGTTTCCGCCGAGAAGCAGGTGCACATTCCAAGGATACCAAGGGACTGTATCGCGTGCATGAATTTATGAAAGTAGAACAGGTGGTGTTGTGTCATGCCAACCACGAGGAATCCGTGAAATACCACGAGGAGGTGCAGCAGAATATCGAGGAGTTAGCGCAGGATCTGGGCATTCCGTATCAGGTCGTGATTAATTGCGGCGGTGATTTGGGTCAGGGCCAAGTGAAAAAATATGATACTAATTTGTGGGTGCCTTCGCAGAACACGTATCGTGAAATTTCATCGGCATCGTATTTCCATGATTACCAAACGCGCCGCCTGAATATCCGCTACAAGGATGCGGACGGCAAAATGCGTTTTGCTCATTCGTTGAATTCCACCATGGCACCGACGCCGCGTTTCCTGATCGCGATCCTCGAAAACAACCAGCAAGCCGATGGCACGATTAAAATTCCCGAGGTATTGCGCAAGTATATGGGCGGCAAGGAGTTTATTGGGAAGTAATTAAAATGCGCACCACCGGCTTTACTTCGTGGCGGCGCATTTTTCTCGGCACCCATCGGTCG
>CAYYES010000011.1:0-15033 GCA_964471025.1 uncultured Candidatus Saccharibacteria bacterium
TCGTGGCGTTTCTTGATCAGCAGGGCGCCGAATTCACGGGTGTAGATCGGCGGGTTGCCCAATGATTCGATAACGAACGGAATACCGCCGATGTGGTCGAGGTGCCCGTGGGTAATCACGAGTGCTTTGATTTTGTCTTTGCGTTCCTCGAGATATTTGGTGTTCGGAATGATGTAATCGATGCCTGGGGTGTCGTCGTCGGAAAATTGAATACCGGCATCGATGACGATGATCTGATCCTTGTATTCGACGACCGTCATATTGATGGCGCCGATTTTTTCCACGCCCCCGATGGGGATGACGCGGATGTCACCGTCGGCAAGTGGCGGGATGACGTCGCGTTTTTTCGTGCTGCGGATCGTTTGTGTCGGTTGATTAAACGGGCGCGTGCGACCGCCGCGCTTGCCACCTGGTTTGTTTAATTTTTTTGCATGGAAATCAGCCCGGTTTTCGGTCGGGATGATATTGTCGAGCGCGCGTTCGATCGCGGACATTTTGGGGTCCTTGCGATAGACGAACGTCTTGCGCGGCTGCGGGGGTACCGCAGGATTATGGGACGGGGTGTGGCCTGCAGACGGGGATTTCTTTTGGAATTGCCCGTGATGCCCGCCCGTTCCCTGGGGGTTGTGCGTATTCATACACGATAAGGTGAAAGGTTCTCGGAAAAGGCGAGTGCCTTTTCGACTTTCACTGATACTAAATTAGTAAATACACTCTTCAGTATTCATAGATAACGAATGAAGAGTTTCCGATTCTCGCCGGAATGGGAAACCCAAATGATTAGGTTTCCTGGTCTGGAGAGAATATCCGCCATACGCGGTTTTCCTCGATGTACCACTGGTAGATCAATCCGAACCGGTCGCTGGTCGTTGCGATCGGCGGCAGAACCATGTGATGGATTCTGCGGTCCGCTAAATAGATGAAATCGGGCGCGTAGAGGAATGCGACGCTTGCGTTTTTGGCAAGTTCGGCGCGTACCTGTTCGTAAAGCGCAGCGCGTTTTACCGCATCCGGCTCGCGCAGTGCCGATTCCAGCAATTGGTCAACGCGGGTACTGGCATATCCCGTAATGTTGAGCCCCGGATCGGATTTCTGCGATGAATGCCAGAATGCGTACAGGTCCGTGTCGTGGCGGATAATTTCACCGAACAGTAACGCTTCAAAATCGCGGTCGCGGATGACGGATGCGTTTAACGCACCGATTTCAAATGCCTTGACCTCGACCTGGATGCCGATCTGCGCCAATTGATCGGCAATCAGGTCTGCCGTCCGTTCCAATTCCGGCGTGCCGGCGGTAGCAATTGAAAACGAGAGCGATTCTGTCGTGGTTGTTTTTCCTGTCGTAGTTTTTTTCTCGCGAATGTTCGTTTCGGGATTTAATTTCCATCCTGCGGCATCAAGCGTTTTTGCGGCAAGGGCCCGTTTTTCTGCAATGTCGCCCGGGGTCGTGTCGGTCATATGGGGCAACGGTCCTGAAATGGGATGGGCGTAGCCTGCAAACACGGCATCAATGATTGCTTGGCGGTCGATTGCCAAGTTCACGGCACGGATTACGGCAGCATCGGCGAACCGTTTGTTTTTAGCCGGATTCATGAACAATCCGAATATGCGAGGTAGGGGTTCCGTAATGGCTTGGGTCGCGTTCGTTGCTAATGCGTCAGCATCACTGGAATCTGCTGCTGCCAACGCGTCAACGGATGATGAATCATACGCATCGCGGGCGTCCGCACGGCTCGTGAACGAATCGATAATGACTGATTCGATATGCGGCCTGCCGAGCGCAAATCGTCCAAATGCGGCAAGGTGGATGGTTTCAGGTAATCCTGCCTTGTTGCGGGTGATGTTTGTGATGCGGTACGGTCCTGACCCGATGGCGTCCGTGACGTGGCTGTCCGTGCTCCATAGGTCGTCGGGAATGTCTTTCCAAATGCGGCTCGGCAGGATGCCTACCGTCAATTGGTTCAAAAATCCTGCATACGGTTTCTCGAGGGTAAACGTAATCGTGCGTTCGTCGACGATGGCAGTAGTGACACCTTCGAATCCGACGCGCAACGGGCTTTTGAGTCCAGGGTCCTGGATTTTCGCAATGGTAAATGCGACATCCTCGGTTGTCAGTTTGCTGCCGTCATGAAACCGCAATTTCGGTTTGAGAATGACCGAATAGGTTCGCCCATCGGGTGAAATCGTCCATGATTCTGCCAAGTCGGGAATAGGCGTTCCGGTTGCGTCAATGCGTACCAAGCCATTGAACACGAGCATGGTCAGGTCGCGGTCGGCATCGGTTGTCGCCAGTACCGGGTTAATGGCACGGGGCGAACCGATAATGGCTTCGCGATAGGTACCGCCAAATACCGGAACCGAAACGGTCCCGAGTTCAAGAAGTTGAACAATGCCGCCAAATGCGCCGATTGCCAGCAAACCACAGGAAGCCAAGAACACGACGCGTTCGCGCAGTGAAAAATTGGCGATGATCAATCGGAGTTTTTGAAGGAATGAGTGTTTCATGAATGATGGACGTGCGCACTACGCGCTTCGCTCCATGATTATATCACGAGTCCGAGAATGGCCGATACTGCAAACAATACCGCAACTACGATCGTCGAGATGAACAAAAAGCGCTCAGCTCCGCGTCGCGCGAAGTACGTCATATTTTGTGATGTTCCGCCGAGAGCTCCCTCGATTCCGTCAGCACTGCGCTGCAAGAGAACAAGAATAATAAGAAGAATCGACAAAACAAGCTGGATCCATGGAAGGATCGAGATAATCATGGTCATGGCGCCATAGTAGCATAAAACCCGGGAAAAGGGAATAGATTGACGACAGGGCATGGATTTGGCATAGTAAGAAAAAACCTATGAACTTCGACAATGCGCTTTATGGTACGGCCTATGTCCTCGGGATAATCGTTTTTGGAATTGCAGTTACAATGCTTTATCGCACATACAGGACATGGTGCCGACTGCGTTCCCGCAAGAAAATTTTTTGAGCAATCCCCACAGATTGCTTTTTTCTTGGGATAATTTGATATACTGACAATATGAGAAACATCGGACTTACGATTGCAACCCTTGCGCTCGTCATTGCGTTGGGCGCCGGCGGATATTTTGCACTGACATCGATGACGGATCCGGGCAATTACGTTCCGGCGAGCGGCGAATCGATCGGCGACATGTACGCGGTTCAAACTACCAATCAATCGCCCACGCCCATATTCGACGATCCTGAACCTGCGCCCGTAACAAGCCAATCACCTGTAAATGCGAAACCGGTGCCTGCTCAGGCATCAAGCGATTTGGCGAGTCGCATCCAATCATTGATTGATCAAAAAGTCGTCCTCAAGGCCGGATCCAAGGGTGCGAATGTGGGAACGATTCAGGAATTCATGAACAAGTATCTGAACAAGACTTCGAAAATCGATAATGATTTCGGAAAAATTCTCGAGGCTAATGTAAAAACATTCCAGACCCAAAACAAAATCTCCGCAACGGGACAAGTTGGTCCGCAGACGCTCGCCAAGATGAAAGAATGGTTGGCGAGTCATTAAAATACCCTCCTGGGTATTTTTTGGTACAATTATTGGCATGAATACCAAACCCCAATTCTTGCAAATCGCATTCGTCGTCGCGTTGGTGATTGTTACCAATTTATTTTTCCATTACGCAATCGCATTGGTGTATCCCGAACCGAAATTTGAATCATTTTGCCCCGTGAGAAACGATGCGTATCCGACGGCGAAATTATGTGAGGCAAATGGTGGACAGTGGAGCAGTTTCAATTATGCGCCTGCCGACGCCACCAAGGCGGTCCAGACGGGGCAGCCGCTCGGGTGGTGCGATCCGAATTTCACCTGCAATAAACATTACACGGATGCACACAGTATTTACAACCGCAATGTGTTCGGGGTGTTGATCGTATTGTCACTGGTGGTGTTGGTGATCGGGGTATTTGCACCGGTCGAGGTACTGTCGCTTGGGTTTTCATGGGCGGGCGTGGTATCGCTCGTGATTGCGTCGTTCCAATATTGGTCGGATGCAGAAAACTGGATGCGCGTCGTGATTTTGGCGGTTGCACTCGGGGCGTTGATATGGCTTGCGGCCAAGAAATTTGCGGTTGACAAAAGTACAAACAAAGAGTAATTTTTTAAAAACTTAAAACCACATATCATATGAATCTAGCCATACTAGGAATAACCGGAACGCTGGGCGCCGGCAAGGGAACGATTGTTAAACATTTAGAACGAAAGGGATACCGCCATTTCTCCGTGCGACAGGCAATTATCGAAGGATTAAAATCTGAGGGTATAGAAAACCCCTTGCGGCCGCAGATGGTAGAATTCGCAAACAGGATGCGTTTAGCTGATGGTGCGTATTTTGCAAAAGCGCTTCGAAACCTGGTGATGGCAAGCGGTGCGAAGCTGGCAATCATCGAATCCATCCGCAGTATTGATGAGGTTGATTGGCTCGAAAAAAACGGTATCCCGCTGTTTTCCGTGGATGCAGACAGAGATTTGCGTTACCTGCGCATTGCCGAGCGCAAGGACAGCACTGATCACATATCGTACGAGGAGTTTTTAAATCAAGAAGCTCGGGAATGGGAAAATGCAGATCCCAAGGAACAAAACTTGAAGTACTGCATTGAAAAAACAAACCCCATTTTCCGTTTTATCAACAATGGAACCCCAAAAGAATTATGGGATCAGGTAGACAGTGTTATGGTATTAGCTAATGAAGCCGAGCGCGTATAAAAACAGTCCCTCGACAAACGGGGGATTTTTTGTTATAATTTTTTTATGAAAAAACGAGGATTCAAGAAGAGTTTTGGGGCGCGTGGCAAAAAAGGTCCTCGGGATTTTGGCATGAAATATAAATCGGACAAACCGCGTTTCGCAAAACCTGCGCAGGGCATGCGCCGTCCGGATATCCGCAGCGAAATGACGCCTGCGGTTTCCCGCAAATTAAAAGCCATGAAGCTCGTGAAAGCATTGGCGAACAAAAAAGACCGCGAGGACAAGAAACTGTTTATCGTCGAGGGAGAAAAAAGTTTCCTCGAGGCTTTGGATTCCGCGTACCAGTTGCACACGGTGTTTGCGACGCATGCGTTTCTCGAGGAGTATCCGGAAATCGAAGGATCGTTCAAGGAAAAACTGCTCATTGTTGATGAACCTGAGCTTGCGACGCTTGGCACGCTTGCGGCGAACCGCGGCGTGATCGGGATTTTCCACATGATGGGGCCCACGCAATTCAAAATCGGCAACGGCATCACCATCGCATTGTCAGGTGTCAGCGACCCTGGCAACCTCGGCACGATTATCCGCATCGCGGATTGGTACGGCATTCGCACCATTGTTGCATCGCGCGACACGGTTGATTGCTGGAATCCGAAAGTTGTCGGTGCGACCAAGGGATCATTTACGCGCGTGCAGGTAGTGTACCGCGACCTGGAAGGATTTTTCCGCGACCATCAATCAATTCCGGTCATTGCAGCAGACATGCGCGGACAGAATGCGCACACCATGGAATTCCCGAAAACGGGGATCCTGCTCCTGGGCAGCGAATCTCATGGCATCGACCCGGATTTGAATGATTACATCACCGCGCGCATCACGATTCCACGCTACGGCGGGGCCGAATCATTGAATGTCGCGATTGCGGGCGCGGTGATTTTGGATAATTGGTTCCGATAAAACTCTGCGATGCAGGGTTTTATTTTATGGAAACTGTGGTAGAGTTGCAAAAAATCTTTATGAAAATTCAACACAATATACCCTTGAGTCATTTCACTACTTACCGCATTGGCGGGCCGGCAGATTTATTTGTCAGCCCAAAAAACCGAGCCGAATTGATCGAGGCGCTGTCCTATGTGCGGGATCATGCCATTCCATACTTCATCCTGGGAACGGGCGCAAACATCCTCGTTTCTGATGCTGGTTTTCGCGGTTTGGTAATTCGGAATCTGTATAACCATTTGTCCGTATCCATGCTTCAGCCTACAGAAACCGCGCGTGTCCATTGGTTACGTGCAGGATCCGGTGCAACCATTGATCGGGCGATTCATGTTACACGCCAGCATGAACTGTCCGGATTGGAACATTTTGCAGGGATTCCGAGTACGGTCGGCGGGGCATTGTGGCAAAATTTGCATTTTTTGAATCCCGACAGGACTGAAACGGTGTATATTGGGAATCTGCTGCATCATGCCTATGTCATGAATATGAAAACGGGCGAGATGAATTATTACCGGCAAGAAGATTTTGCATTTGGTTATGACACGTCGGTCCTTCATCAGAAAAGCGCTGTAGTCATTGATGCGGTATTTCAATTGCAGCCGTTGCCATTTGAGGTGTTGATGCGTCGTATGCGTGAAAACATCACGTGGAGGGAGGAACGTCATCCGCCCCTCGCAACAGTTCCGTCATGCGGTTCTGTATTTAAAAAAATACAGGGCATTGGAGCGGGACGCCTCATTGATGAATGCGGACTGAAGGGATTCCGTATCGGGGATGCGATGGTGTCGCCGCAACACGCAAATTTTATCATCAACCTGGGGAATGCCACGGCAGCTGACGTTATCCGGGTCATCCGTCACGTGCAACACGTGGTTCGAGAAGAAAAAGGATATGCATTAGAACCGGAAATTTCCTTTGTTGGCGATTTTTAACCCCTCGAAATTTCAGGGGTTTTTTGTTATACTGCGGGACATGGAATTGGCAGAAATGCAGAAATTGTTATCGCTCGTGGATCGGTTTGAAAAGGTAGAACGGCTCGTTTATCGGACAGGAGAGAGCCGACGAGAAAATGATGCTGAACACACCTACTCGCTTATGATGAGCGCATGGTTTTTTGTTTCCCGGGCAAACAATGACGATAAAAAACTGGATCTTGAAAAAGTCCTTTTATACATCATGGTGCACGACCTGGTCGAGGCGTATGCAGGGGACACAGATTCGTTGAGCAGCCAGGGACTAACGGGAAAAGACGAGCGCGAACACCAGGCGCTTATCGAACTAACCCAGGACATGAATTTTTTCCCTGAGTTACCAAAACTGATCGTCAGTTATGAAGCGCAGTCGGATGCCGAGTCGGTGTTTGTAAAATCGCTTGATAAATTGATGCCGGTGTTTAAAAACCTTCGAGATAACGGCCGGTCGTTCAAGGATTTTCACGGGGATGTTGATTTTGACAGCTGGGTTACATTCAAAGAAACAAAAATCAAAGACCGGGATGTATTTCAGTTATGGTTGCAGGCCAAGGATGAAACTGAGAAAAGAGGATTTCTCGCTAATAGAGGCTAATGTTATGAAAAATTACAACCACCAAAAAATTGAAAAAAAATGGCAGAAAGTTTGGAATGATAAAAAGGTCTATCAGACCCTGGATTCCAAGAAGGCCAAAGCAAAGAAACTGAAGCCGTACTACGTACTCGACATGTTTCCGTACCCGTCAGGGGCGGGATTGCATGTCGGCCATCCGCGCGGGTATATCGCATCCGATGTTTTTGCGCGCATGAAACGCATGCAGGGGTTCAATGTGCTCCATCCGATGGGGTACGACGCGTTTGGTTTACCAGCAGAACAGTTTGCCGTGCAGAACAAGGTGCATCCCGAAAAAGCAGTAAAAATGAATGTGGGGACATTCCGCAAACAACTGCAGAATATTGGGTTTTCTTATGATTGGTCGCGAGAAGTAAACACTACGGATCCTGAATACTATAAATGGACGCAGTGGGTATTCCTGCAGATTTATAATTCGTATTATGACCGAAAGAAAAACAAAGCGCAGCCAATTGAAACTTTGGTTAGGGTATTTGAAAAATCTGGAAATGGGATGGTAGATGCAGTATGCGATGCCGACACGCCGAATTTTTCCAAATCGGATTGGAAAGCTTTTTCGGATGTCGAGAAACAGAATATTCTGATGAAATATCGATTGGCCTACGAGGGATATTCCGAGGTGAACTGGTGTGCGGAACTGGGCACCGTGCTGGCGAATGACGAGGTTATTGAAAAGGGAGGCAAGATGGTTTCCGAACGCGGTGAATTTCCGGTCGTAAAAAAACAAATGCGCCAGTGGTTCATGCGCATCACGGCGTATGCGGATCGCCTCCTTGCGGGATTGGATACGATCGACTGGCCGAACAATATCAAGGAGATCCAGAAGAATTGGATTGGGAAGTCGGAGGGGGCCGAAATTGATTTTGCGGTTATTTCAGAAAAAATAACCCCCAAGGACTCATTGAAATTTGCTCCTGAATGGACTGAAAAAATATTGGGCGGAATTAAAACAGACACGGTTCGCTATGAGAGGAAAAATTTAAAAGTAGGGGATTATGCAGAAATGATGACGCGGTTTGATGAATCAGTTGCGCGGCGTTTTGGTATTGCAGAAATCACAAAGGTTGAAGAAGTGAAACTCAAGGAAATTCCATTGGATAGAAAATCCGGTAATGCCTATAAAAACTATTCAGAACTTTTGAAGCACTATCAAGAAACTTACGGCAAGGATATAACCCTAGATTCAAAGTTTTACATCTACCATTTCGAGATGGTGGCAAATCCTATCAAGGTGTTCACCACCCGTGCAGACACATTATTTGGGGTAACCTACGTCGTCCTTGCGCCCGAACATGCACTGGTTGCGCAGCTGAAACCGCAGATTAAAAACTGGGCCGAGGTTGAACAATATATTGTGTCGGTGAAATCAAAATCCGACGAGGATCGCGTAGCGGCGCGGGAAAAAACGGGGGTGCGCCTGGACGGGGTGTTTGCCGTAAACCCGGCTAATGGCGAACAGGTCCCGGTATGGGTCGCGGATTATGTGCTGGCCAATTACGGCACGGGAGCAGTCATGGCCGTGCCCGCGCATGACGAACGGGATTTTGGGTTTGCGAAGAAATATGGCCTGCCGCTGCGAGAAGTAGTGATCAAGGATATTAACGATCCCATTACTCTTGCTCCGATTGAAAAAAACGAAGGTGCGTTCGGGGTTGTTGTTAATGAAAAAGGAGAGATTTTATTGCAATATGACGGGGCCAGTGATCATTGGCGACTTCCTGGTGGGTCTGTGGATGCGGATGAAACTCAGGCAGAAGCTGCTTTGCGAGAAGTTGGAGAAGAAACCGGCTATCATAATCTTGTAGTGAAGGGTTTATTGGGAAGTGTTCATGTTTATTTCTATAAAATGCGAGCAAACAAAGTATATGATCGTCGCAGCTATGGATTCATGCTCGATGCTTCGGACGCCGTATTAGGCGAACCGGAACTTTCAGAATCTGAAAAAACGGCTCATATGCGCCATGAATGGGTCGCGCCTCAAAAAGCGCTTCAATTGATCCGGTCTAATAAATATGAATTAGGAGAAGCGGAATTTGTTGAGAGGTTTATAAATAACTTTGAAACGTATACCCAAGAAGGGGTTCTGGTTGGTTCAGGTGAATTTAATGGTATGGTGTCTGCTGAAGCTCGCAAAGCCATCACCGAATTCGTCGGCGGAAAATTGGTCACGAAATACAAAATGCGCGATGCAATTTTCGCGCGTCAACGGTATTGGGGCGAGCCGATTCCGCTGATTCATGGCAAGGACGGAATCGTTTCCGAGGTTCCCTTGAAAAACCTGCCACTCAAATTGCCGAACGTAAAATCCTATGCACCATCAGGCACCGGCGAATCGCCACTGGCAACGGTTTCATCATGGGTGAAGGCTGGCTACGAAACGAACACCATGCCGGGTTGGGCAGGTTCGTCGTGGTATTTCCTCCGCTATTTAGATCCCAAGAATAAAAAGGAATTTGCGGCGAAAAGTGAAATTGATTACTGGGGCAATGTCGACATGTACGTCGGCGGTGCGGAACATGCGACTGGACATTTGTTATATTCCCGATTCTGGAACAAGTTTTTGAAGGATTTGGGATATGTGAAATCCGAGGAGCCGTTCCAATCATTGCGCAACCAGGGAATGATTTTGGGACCTGATGGTGTGAAAATGTCCAAACGCTATGGCAACGTTATCAATCCCGACGACGTGGTACGCGATCTGGGTGCCGACACGCTGCGGGTGTATGAAGCGTTCATGGGACCGTTTGAAGGAACGCTGCCGTGGAGTACGGACGGGATTGTCGGGTCACGGCGATTTATCGAAAGGGTGTGGCGCCTGGCGGGCAAGGTAACACCTCACCCCAGCCCTCTCCTAAAAGGAGAGGGAGCCGAACGGGTGCGCAAGACGCTCCATAAAACGATCAAAAAAGTAACTGAAGACATTCAAAATTTCAGCTTCAACACCGCTGTTTCGGCGATGATGATATTAGTGAATGAAATGGAAAAATCAGAAAGCGTTGGTTCGAAAGATTTTGCAGCATTCTTGCAACTGCTTGCGCCGTTTGCGCCGCATATTGCGGACGAACTCTGGAGCATGATGGGCGAGAAGGAGAGCATTCATATTTCCGGTTGGCCGAAATATGATCCGAAACTGGTGGTTGATAATGAAATCACGCTCGGCGTGCAGGTCAACGGCAAAGTGCGCGGGGAAATTACAATTGCGGCTGATGCTGCATCGGATGACGTGAAAAACATGGTGATGCAGATGCCGGACGTGACGAAATGGTTTGATGGCAAGGAGATCAGGAAATTCATCTACGTTCCCGGAAAAATCATCAGCATTGTGGTGTAGAAAAGCGCGCGAGCGCTTTTCTTTTGAAAGGATGTCGGTATATACTAATAAGCATATGTTCAAGAAAATGTTTCAAGCCATCGGCAAGGCATTGCCGAGCGGATTTCCGGGATCGGAATCGCTGTTCGCGTTTTTCATCGGCGTTCTCGCCATTGCGGGTCCGATCATCATCATTCCCTGGGGAGGACTTACGGTTTCCGCCGCGAAATCCCTACTCGTCACGGTTATTGCGATGGTCATGGTGGTGATTGCCGCAGTGTCTGCATTGAAACATGGCCGCATTGTCATGCCGCGCCATCCGGCATTTTTGATCTGGATCGGTCTATGCGCCGCGGGTCTCCTTGGATCGATCCTATCCGGAGGATTCCGGTATGCGATGGTCGGTTATCTGTTCGAACCGACGTCATGGATATTTTTGGCGGAATTCGGCATCATCGCGTGGTATAGCTATCGCGTCATGCGCACCCCGGCGCGCATGGCTGCCGTATACGGCGGCGCGGCAGCAGCATTTGGGATCGCTGCAATCATTGCGATCATTCGGTTTGCCGTAGGCGGAGCATTTTTGAACCTGGGGGTATTGTGGAACACGACGGCAACGATCGCGGGTTCGTGGCCTGATTTTGCGGCGCTTGCGGGGTTCGTGGTGATAGCTGCGGTACTGACGCTTGAGGTTGCGCCTATCAAGCGAGGATTCAAATGGGCCGTTGCGACGGTTGGAATTGCCGCTGCGGCATTGTTGTTTTTCATGAACATTCGGTCGGTATGGACCGTGGTTGGGCTTAGCAGCCTGATTTCTGCACTGTATCTGTTTTCATTTGCAAGCTGGGATCCTGATTCAGAACAATATCGCAAGGAACGACGCGTGCCATGGTTCGCGCTTGGGCTTGCGGTACTTGCAATCCTCGGCATGTTTTTCGGTACATTCGCGAATGCATGGGCGAGCCGTCATCAGGCGATCGTTTGGAATGACGCGCGGCCAAATATTTCCATGACCATCCGCGCGGGCGTTGATGCGATTCTCCATAATCCGATAACGGGATACGGCCCTAACGGATTTGGTGCTGCATGGTCGCATGCCAAACCTCCTGCGCTGTCATCCGGAAATCCAACTGATTATCGATTTTCATCAGGATACGGATTTGTCCCTTCGTCGATGGCGAGCATGGGAGTGTTGGGCGTAGTTGCATGGTTGGCGTGGTTCGTAATGATCATTGCCGCATTGGTTCGTTCGGTGGTCCGATCGTTTGCCACGAATGCGGAACGTTATGCGTCATTGTTGGTGGGGGCAACGACCCTCTATCTCGGAATGCTCGCATGGACGATGAACCTCGGCGTGATCCCACTCGTATTATTTGCGATCATAGTCGGGATCTTACTCGGGGGATCGGATACCCCGCGTTCATTGTCGTTTATCAAGGATCCTCGCACCAGCTTCTTCGGAATCATCGGCGTTCTCGTTGTTGCAGCTGCGGCGATGTGGGGGTTGGTGGTCGTGGTGCGCAACACCACCGCTACGGTTTGGTTTAATCAGGGATCACGCATGGTATCCGAGGGTAATGCAAACGGCATCGCCCGCATGACGCGCGCATCGCTGGTTTCCGGATTTGACCAGTTCCATCGTCAAAACGCGTTTCTCATCCTCGGCAATGCCGGGAAAGCGCTGTCGCAATCAAATCCTGCAGATAAAAACGCGCTTTCCAAACAGGTTGAACAACTGGTCGGCACAGCGCTCGGGCATGCCCAGGCTGCCGTTGAGTATAATCCGCATGACTATCAGAACTATGTAGCACTCGGCGACATTTACCGCACGATGGCAGGTTGGGGAATCGAGGGTGCTGGCGATCGCGCCCGGGCGGCCTACGATGATGCGGTTAAACGTAATCCATCCGATGCGGGATTGTTGTTATCCTACGCGCAGTTGGCTATTGCCGAGAAAAACACACCGCAGGCATTGGATTATGTTTCCCAATCCATCGACCGCTATCCGACGCGCAACGCCTATCTGATCCGCGCGCAGATTAAATGGGGTGCCGGCAATTATGACGATGCGCTTGCGGCGGTTGCTGCGGCGGTTGCCATCGATAACCGAAATCCTGATTTGACCTACCAATACGGTCAATTGCTGTTCGCCCGATCAAAATATGCAGGCGCGATTCAGGCATTCATCCGCACGATTGCCATAGCGCCCAATTATGGGCCCGCGTATGCGTATCTGGGCGTGAGCTATGAACGGTCCGGCGACCAGGCAAATGCGAATCGGGTGTATGATTATCTGCGCAAACAATCAGGAGATGCGGCAGACCGTCTGATCACCCAGATCAAGAATCAGTCCGCGGCCGTTACCCCGGCACCGATTGACGAAACGAAAACGGCGGCCCCGGATGCGAAAAAACCAGTTGCGCCGACGAAGAAAAAACAATAAAATAGCCGCATGGTTTCGCGCATCATTCGCTTCTTGAATCGAGAATCATCCGGCATCAACGATGCAGCCCTGTTATTGGGGCTGTTTACGTTCGTATCGCAGATCCTCGGGTTGGTGCGCGATCGGTTGCTAGCAACGTATGTGGGTGCCGGCGCGCATTTGGACCTGTACTACGCCGCGTTTAAAATCCCAGACTTTTTATACGTTTCAGTAGCAACTCTTGCCGGGATCACCGTACTGCTTCCTTTTTTATCGCAAAAATATGGAACTGGGGATGCGGCGGGACAGGAACGCGCCCGTGGATTTTTGAACCAAGTGTTCACGGCACTTCTTGGGCTCTTGGCGCTCGTAAGCATGGTGCTCTTCATTGCGATGCCATGGGTCGCGTGGTGGGTTGCTCCCGGATTTGATGCGGGGATGCATGCGCAACTGGTTGCAATATCGCGCATCATGCTCGTGCAGCCAATACTGATCGGAATATCTAACATGCTGTCATCGGTGACGCAGATGTTCCGCAGGTTTTTGGTGGCTGCGATTTCTCCGGTGTTATACAACATAGGAATCATCTTTGGGGTAGTATTTTTATATCCAGTATGGGGCGTCACGGGAATCGTTGCTGGCGTCATTCTCGGCGCCGTCCTTCACCTGGCGGTCCAGTTACCGGTTTTGGCGCGCCATCATTTGGCGCCACGATTGACGACTCGTATTTCGTGGTTGGAAATTCGAGAAATCGTTACAACCTCGGTTCCGCGCACCATCGGATTGTCCATGTCGTCGTTTACGGCGCTTATCTTGACCTCGATTGCATCGACGCTCGGCACGGGATCGATTTCCATTTTCAACCTGACGAATAATATGCTCAATGTCCCGATTGGCATCGTCGGGGTATCGTATTCGGTCGCATCGTTTCCGACGCTTGTGAAATTTTTCCAAACGAACGAGCGGCAGAAATTCGCGGAACATTTGCTGAACGCGACACGCAAGATCATATTTTTCTCGATCCCGATCATGGTATTGTTCGTCGTTTTGCGCGCCCAGATCGTACGCGTCATTTTAGGAACGAATTCGTTTTCATGGAACGATACGCGCATTGCGGCGGCATGTTTGGCATTGTTTGTGCTCGGACTGGTGGCGCAGTCATTGGTGCATTTGTTCGTGCGCGGATATTACGCGGCAGGGAACACGAAAAAGCCGCTCATGATGAATTTCCTGGGCGAGGCGTTCACGATCGGGCTTGCGGTCCTGTTTATCATCCTGTTTCGCACGGTGCCTGCATGGAATGCATTTTTTGCGGACCTGCTTCGCTTAAACGGGATATCCAACCTCGCTATCTTGGCGCTCCCGCTTGCGTTTTCGCTCGGCAATATTTTCAATTATTTTGCGCTCTGGGCGGTGTTTCGTTCGGATTTCCCTGAATGCAAAATCTATCCGCTCTTGCGAACGACACTTCAGTCCATTCTTGCCTCGTTGGTTGCTGGCATTGCCTCCTATGGCGGACTCTACATAATGTCGTTAGTGGTGAACCAGGACCGATTCTGGGGCATTTTCGCGCAGGGTGCAGTTGCGGCATTCGTTGGCGCGCTGGTATTTTTTGCAACGATGATACTGATGGGTAATACGGAAATGAACGAATTCGTACAGTCACTGCATCGCAAATTCTGGAAGGCGGAAATTGTGGTGGACCAGACGGCAATGGAAAAATAGCCTTCCCGGCTTTTTTTCCTGCAAAAATGTGCTACTATGCGGCTATTGTTTATGTCTCACGATCTCTCGAAAATCAGAAATTTCTCCATCATCGCGCATATCGACCATGGCAAATCGACGCTTGCTGATCGTATGCTTGAAATCACTAATACGATTGAAAAGCGCAAAATGCAGGATCAGGTATTGGATTCCATGGAACTGGAACGCGAACGCGGCATCACGATTAAAATGCAGCCGGTGAGGATG
>CAYYES010000011.1:15133-19631 GCA_964471025.1 uncultured Candidatus Saccharibacteria bacterium
TACGAGGTTTCCCGCGCGCTCAAGGCTGTAGAAGGCTCTATTTTACTCGTGGATGCGACACAGGGTGTCCAGGCACAGACGCTCACCACCCTTGGTATGGCACGCGAACAGGGGCTCGTAATCATTCCTGCGGTGTCCAAGGTAGATTCGCCATTGGCGCGTCCTGATGAAGTAAAATTGGAAATTGCCGAGGTGTTGGATTGCGATCCGGACAGTGTTTTGGAAGTTTCCGGAAAAACAGGGGATGGAGTGGCTCGTCTACTTGATGAAGTGATTGCGCGCGTGCCTGCGCCGGTCGCGAAGAATCAGCCTGATGCGTTGCAGGCGTTGGTGTTTGATTTTGAATATTCTAACCACCAGGGTGTCATCGTCTATGTGCGCATGTTTGGCGGATCGGTGAAACGAGGAGACCAGATTGCGTTTTCCGTTGCCGGAGAAAAATTTATTGCTAACGAGGTGGGTACGTTCAGTCCGGTCAAAACGCAGCGCGATCAGATTACTGCAGGAGAAATCGGTTATATCGTGACGGGTATCAAGCGTCCAGGTGTCGCATCCGTCGGTGACACGATCGTATCGGCAAAACAGCCTGCCGAAGCATTGGCCGGGTACCAAGAGCCGCGTCCCGTAGTGTGGGCGTCCATTTATCCTGAATCCCAGGATGATTTTTCCGACTTGAAATATGCATTGGCGCGGTTGTCATTGTCGGATTCTGCATTTTCATACGAGGAAGAAACGTCCGGTGCATTGGGACGGGGATTTCGCTGCGGATTTCTGGGAATGCTCCATTTGGAAATTATTACTGAACGATTGCACCGAGAATTCTCGCTCGATTTGATCGTGACCCTGCCGTCGATTACCTATGAAGTCATTTTAAAAAACGGAAAACGAGAAATTGTATATTCACCTCACCTGTTTCCAAGTGACGGAGAAATCAAAGAGGTTCATGAGCCGTGGGTGCTGGTGCACATGATGACACCGAACGCATACCTCGGGGGATTGTCGACCTTGTGCCACGATCACGAGGGTGAAGTCGTTGCTATGCAGAGTTTCGGTGACGGACGCACGAAAATGGAAGTGATCATGCCGCTTCGCGAATTGATGCGCAATTTTTTCGACGAATTGAAATCGGTGACGTCAGGGTACGCATCGATCGCGTACGATTTTGCTGAAATGCGCAAAGCTGACGTGACACGCCTCGACATCCTCCTGGCTGACGAGGTAGTGCCCGCATTTACCCGTGTCGTCGCGCGTCGCCGTGCGAACGAGGAGGCCGAGGAAGCCGTGGAAAAACTCCATGACATTATGCCGCGCCAGCAGTTTGAAATGAAAATCCAAGGGTTTGCACTAGGTCGCATCATTGCATCCAAAACCATCAAGGCGTTCCGCAAGGATGTGTTGATGAAAGGATCGAAACTGGTGGGGGCGGGCGACGTGGGACGCAAGAAAAAACTGCTTGAAAAGCAGAAGGAAGGCAAGAAGAAAATGCGCGAACGCGGACGCGTCAATATTCCGCATGAAGTATTCCTCAAGATGATGCGAAAATAATACTAGATTCCGATAAACGCCCGTACTTTCATCCAGAATGTCGGCGTTTTTTCGTTAGGCACGGTTCCATTGTCTACGACAACCACCAGTTCCTCGCCCGGTTTGGCCACGCGGTAGCGTTCGCGGATTTCCTCCTCGAGTCCGCGGTCGGTCGACAGGTTTTCGATCTGGCGGTTTAATTCTGTTTCCCGTGATTCCATATCGGATAATTCCTTGCGGTACTGATTGCGCAGCTTGGCAGCCTCGCGTTCCTTGGCGAATGCGCGTACGACGGATAATCCGCCCAGGATGACCAGGAGAGCCAAAATAACGGCCATCCAGGGGCTCTGAAACCAAGTTTTGCGGCGATTCGTCAAATGTTGCTTCATGATACGGTTTCCATTATACTACCGCCATGAACATTTTTACCAGCAAAAACCAAAAGCGTGCCAAATGGATTTGGGGAGCCCTGTCGATCCTCGTCATTTTGGGCATGGTATTGGTCTATACGGGAGCTTCGCGCTTCTTCTAGGAATTTATGAAACATATTAAGGTCTATTCGACGGCTACCTGCCATTTCTGCCACATGGAAAAGGAATTTTTCAAGTCCAAGGATATTGCGTTTGAGGACATTGTGATTCAGCCGCAGGATGTCGAGACGAAAAAATACCTCATGGATTTGACGGGGCAGATGGGGGTGCCGGTTACCGTCATTACGGATACGGATCAGCCTGATGCGCAGCCGCAAGTCCTCGTGGGGTTTAGTCAGGCAATGTTCGAGCAAGTGCTTGGACTGGCATAATGTGCTAATATTAAACCGCTTCTCTGGAAGCGTTTTAATTTATTCTACCGAGTAATTTCGGATGGAATTTGCCGTCGTAGTTCAACGGATAGAACTACTCCGTCCTAAGGAGGAAATGCAGGTTCAATTCCTGCCGATGGCACCACAATCTGACTTTCGTCGGAAATACTAACTAAGGAGTGGGCGTGTCGCAGACACGCCCACGCTGTTTGCCCTGAATTCGCAAGCGAATTCGGAAAATGTGGCGCGCTGGCGCGCACTGTTTTGTTTTGGAGGAGGAGGTTCGAGCCAAAGATTTCTCTAAGAGCAGTCTTTTTCTCAAAAAGACTGCTCGATTCTGCGATTTTGTCCATATTTTCTGCCTCTCCAATCCAGTTTCGCATCGGTTCGAGCCAGCCAGTCCGCTTTTGTAGAAGAGAAGATATTTGCTCCTCCAAAGACTTCTTTTCTGATAGTAGTTCAGATTTTTTGCTGACATAGATTTCTCGTTCAATATCTTGGTCAAGGTATGAATCAAGAAGTCTTCGGAGCTTCACTTGAATACATTTAATCTTCTCTTGTTTCTCTTCTATAAAAGCGGTATCCGTTTGGGCAGATGTTTTTTCGTCTTGTGCTAGTAAGTCTCTCATTTGTTCTGCCCAAGCGGATTTCAAAGAAACTGATTTGATGAGTGATGATAACTGTTCGTCTAATACTTCTTGGCGAATAGAAGGTTCAGCACACTTAATCGTTTTAGATTTTTTGGTGCAGTGATAATATACATACTCGTGAACATTCCCATTTTTCTGTTTCTTCACCTTGTATTCGCCCGTTATCATCATTCCGCATGAAGCACAGGAAATGAGACCGCAATATGCTTGTGCTTGATTTTTCACTTTGTAATGCGGACGACTTCGTTCTTTCAATATTTCCTGTGCTTGATCAAACAGTTTTTTTGAAATGACTGGCTGGTGTCTTCCTTCGTGAACCTCACCAGAATATCGAAAATGTCCGTAATAGAAAGGATTGGAGAGAATAAAGGTAATTCTGTCTCGGTGGAATCGCTTGCCGGATTTTGTGAGGAGATTGTGCTTCGCCAAAAAGTTTGAGATGTCTTCTAACCGACTTTCATTTTTCACATACAACTCAAAAGCCTTGCGAATAATCACACTTTTCTTTTTATCTACGATGACAGTTTTTGTTCGTGAGTCATTGATATATCCCACAGGCGCAAGGCTTGGATATTCACCACGACGGACTTTTTGGCGAAGTCCACGTTTAGTATTCTCGGCAAGCGAATCCACATAATATTTGCTTTGCCCGAAAGCGATATTGAGCATAAATTTTCCTTGTGATGTGGTATCACACCAAAATGTGGGAAATTTAAGCGAGAGTAAATGCCCGCAGTCTAGAAGATAGATAATACGACCACCATCCACAGAATTGCGCGCGAGGCGATCTGGGTTCCATGTGAGAATATTTCCGCCGTTCTTTTCAATCTCATCTAACATTTTGTTAAAGAGTGGACGACCTGGATATTTTGCAGATTGTTTTTCCACTACTTCGGCGGAAATCTCTAAACCTTCTCGCTTGGCATACTCGCGCAATTCTGTAAGCTGTGCCTCAATACTCAACACTTGTTTGTCCTCAACATCCGTAGACTTGCGGGCATACAAAAAGAATTTTTTTGTCATAAATATCTTTGAAGCAGAAATGGCTTTTTCAGTGTTACAACCCTAACGTTAGTTAAGATATCTGAAAAAGCCATTTCTGCTAACTAACTAATAATGGTTGTAACGAGATAAGTATATCAAAATATATTTTTAATCACAAAAATTCTTTTTGTCTTTCGGGCAAATCCGAGAGACAGAATTCAAAATCGCATTTGGTCTCTGAACCTCCTCCTCCAAAACAAAAGTGCGCGCCAGCGCGCCACATTTTCCGAATTCGCTTGCGAATTCAGGGCAAACAGCGTGGGCGTGTCTGCGACACGCCCACTCCTTAGTTAGTATTTCCGACGAAAGTCAGATTGTGGTGTCTTTATACTACCAAATCAGAACTTATTTTGAAAGCCAAATCTAATAGCAATACGGAACGCGAGCGAAAAGAATTTTGCGGAGGACTGGGGGTCGGGGGGAAAGGACTCCGCAAAATTTCCGCTTCGCGTGCTTTGGGATTTTTTGACGAGACGGG
>CAYYES010000012.1:0-15772 GCA_964471025.1 uncultured Candidatus Saccharibacteria bacterium
CAGATGCGGTATATTACCAACTAATGACGTGTCCTACTTGAGGGGTGGCGGGACTTGTGAAGAATATGAATAATATAGCATATTGATTTTAAAAAATCAAGTATTCAAAAAGCCTTCATTCTGAAGGCTTTTTGAGGATCATTCTACTTATCCCCCGAATACTGCACCGTATTATCAGCCGCGAGCGTGAATGATTTTGCGGCCAGGGTGCCTACCTTGACCGAATAGGTCCCAGCGGCCAATCCTGCGACCGGCAATTCAACTACCCCCTCGACATTCGTAACTACCTGCGTGCATACCGCATCAGCCGGTTTTGATGCCTCCATGCTCACCGTAAAGACTTTGCCAGAAACGGTCGCTGTTGGCGTTGCTGCAACCGCACATCCCTCGGGCACCGTTGCGCGGACACGCACTTGGACGCGATACGGGAACGTTTGCAAGTTCACCACATCGTACCCGCTGTAGGTCACAGGAACCGAAACACGGTCGCCTGCAACCTGTCCGTTTTGGGTAACCGGCACATTATCTTGGTTGTTTGCGCCGCCATTATGTAGGCTTCGCTGCGTCGCTCCATAAATGATGCCGATCACCGCAAGTACCAAAATAATACCGCCGACAATGAGCCATGTTTTATTGCCTCCGTCGTCGCCGTTTGACGGACGGCTAGATACGGGTCGATTCTGATAAGGTTCGCGATTCGCTCCATTCATGTTAGTTTCCATACGTCATATGCCGGCACCCTTGCCACATGCTATGCCAAGGATTTCGGCGGATTAGGGCTGGTAATGGATTACTAGTATACCACACAGATCCCTGTCAAAAGCAACAACCAGCAATCAATAATTGCTGGTTGTTTATCGGTTTACTTACTCCGCTTTTCGCTTGACTTTGGCGCGTTCTGATTCCGTCAGATACTGTTTGCGCAATCGCACCGATTTCGGCGTGATTTCCAAAAACTCGTCGTCTGACATGATTTCCAAACCGCGTTCAATATTGATCTGAATCGGCGGCACAAGCAGGATCGCCTCGTCCGTTCCGGATGCGCGCATGTTGGTCAACTGTTTAGCCTTGCATGGGTTGACCACCATTTCATCGCCCTTGGACGTATTACCGACAACCATCCCTTCGTATACTTCCGTCTGGGGACCAATATACAATTCGCCGCGTTCTTGCAAGTTACCGAGCGCAAACGCAAGTGCTTTGCCCGTTTCCATGGATGTCATGGATCCTGCGGCGCGTTTTTCGATAGGTCCCGCATACTCACGGAATTCCAAGAATCGCGATGCCATGATTCCCTCGCCTTTCGTATCGATCATGAACTGACCGCGATATCCGAACAATCCTCGGGTCGGACCTTCGAACATCATGCGCACCGTATTTTCGTGAATGCGCATGTCTTTCATGATGAATGCGCGCTTGCCCAATTTTTCAATAACGGTTCCCTGGAATTCTGACGGCACATCAACCGTAACTTCTTCATAGGGTTCGGTTTTGACGCCGTTTTCTTCCTTGATAATGGCCTGCGGCTGCGATACTTGAATTTCAAACCCTTCGCGTCGCATATTTTCAAGGAGTACGGCAATGTGCATTTCGCCGCGACCGAATACCTTGAACCCTTCGAGTGCGCGATTCGGATCAGGATTGAAATCTACGCGCAATCCCACGTTGATTTCCAATTCTTTTTCCAAGCGTTCGCGAATTTGACGCGTCGTTACGAATTTGCCTTCGCGTCCTGCAAACGGGCTGTTGTTGACGAGGAAATCCAGTTTGATGGTCGGCTCGTCAATCGTAATTGCTGGCAATGGTTCCGCGTTCGCATCCGTCGCGACCGTTTCCCCGATGAAAATATCAGCAATACCGGCAATCATGACGATGTCGCCTGCGATGGCTTCGGCCACTTCTTTGCGCTTGATACCTTCAAAGGTGCAGAGTTTGGTAATTTTACCCGCGCGGCGTGCGCCTGTAATCGGATTTACGATCGTTACAGATTGTCCGTTTTTCACAATTCCCTCGTATACGCGGCCAATGCCTAATCGTCCCATGAAATTATCGTACGCCAAGTTAAACGGCTGCATGCGGAACGGTTTCGTCGTATCGTTTGCAGCAGCGGGAACTTTTTCAAGAATCGTATCAAACAACGGAGTCAAATCTACCATTTCATCTGCCATGGCACGCTTTGCCATACCATCGCGCCCTACGGCATACACGGTCGTGAAATCCAACTGCTCGTCCGTCGCACCGAGTTCCATGAACAATTCAAACACGTCGTCGTGCGCCTTGTTAACATCCGCACCCGGCTTGTCGATTTTGTTCAAGATGACAATTGGCTTGAGCCCGAGCTCGAGCGATTTTTTCAATACGAATCGCGTCTGGGGCATCGGACCTTCCTGCGCATCCACCACCAACAGCACCGAGTCGATCGATCGGAGCACGCGTTCCACTTCGGACCCGAAATCGGCGTGGCCCGGCGTGTCTACGATGTTGATTTTTGTGTCCTTGTAAAATACGGACGTGTTTTTGGCGTAGATCGTAATCCCGCGTTCGCGTTCCAGGTCATTCGAGTCCATCGAAAAACCTTCCTCGCGCATGCCGCACTGTTCCAACATTTTGTCGGTGAGCGCAGTTTTGCCGTGGTCCACGTGGGCGATAATGGCAATGTTTCGGATTTCCATAAATAAAAAATAAGTCCCGAAGGAATGATTAATGAAGCCGGTATAATGTACATGATTTTCGAGAAAAAGTAAAGGGTTTTTGGCTCGCGCTTTGGTCCGGGATCGTTATAATAGAAAAAAGTAACCTTATGCAAAAGAAACGCCCCTTGCCCGACCCCTACCTCCTGCCACCGAAACAAAGTTCCACAGCTGCTGAAAAATTTTTTATCGATCACCACCTCAGGCCTCTTATTCCTAAACGACCAAAAAATAAGAGATGACGTAGCGCATAAATGAATCCCTCCGTAAAACGTGAAGGGATTTTTCTTTTGCCTTCCTTATTCTTATTCTTTATACTTATTCCATGAATACCCTCCTCACCACCAATATTCTCCTTTACCCTGAACTCACCACCAATATTCTCCTTTTGGCCATCGTAATTGCCATCTTGGTCATGAGCATCCTCGTGTCGGTGCTCTTGATTCAACTGATCGGCACCACGCGTCGGATCAAGCACTTGGTAACCATGCTTGATGATGACGTCATTCGCGCCCGTTCGTTTATCGGCGCCGTGAAGGATGCGCTCGCTGGCATGATCAAGAAGAAGTAGTATAATGAAATGTCCCTATTAATCTAACCTTTACATTCATATGCCAACCAAACCATCTGTCGCTAAAAATGTTGCGCTTGCCGGTCTTGCCATTGCAGGACTTGCCGGAGCTTACTTCTTGTACGGATCAAAAGACGCCAAGAAAAACCGCAACAAAGTAAAATCATGGATGTTGAAGGCGAAAGCCGAAGTTATGGACAAGCTTGAAAAGGCAAAAGACGTTTCCGAGGACAAGTTCCACGCAATCGTCGACGATGCCGCGAAAAAATATGGCTCAAAAATGAAAGACTTGTCGCCCGAAGATGTCCAGGCGTTTGCAAAATCGCTCAAGAAGCACTGGAAGGATATCAAAAAAGAAGTTATCGGAGGTAAAAAATAGACCTCATGAAAAACACCCTGACGAGGGTGTTTTTTGCCGCAGAAAAAAGGTATACTGTCCGGCATATGGAAGACGTAGACAAAAAAAATCACGATGCGCGGCCGTATCGTCCGAAACATCTAACGACGGACGATATTCGCGCGGGCTGCATTAAATTATACGGAAATGACGGCGTCGAAACCGAAATTTGCGTATCGAACGAAGAGTTGCGCCAAGGGCTGGATTTCGTGGAAGATTTGGAAAAATCAGTAACCGTATTCGGTTCAGCGCGAACACCCGAAGGTGAAAAGTATTACGAAAAAGCGCGACGTATCTCGTACCGTGCAGTAACCGAAGCTCATTGCGCGGTGATTACCGGAGGCGGCCCCGGCATCATGGAGGCAGCCAACCGCGGCGCCTACGAAGCCAATGGAAAATCAATCGGCATGCAGATCATCCTGCCGCACGAACAGGTTACGAACCCGTACGTGACGGACATGATTCCGTTTTACTTCTTCTACAACCGCAAAACGGTCATGCGCTACGCGTCCGAAGTCTATCTGTTTTTCCCAGGGGGATTCGGTACCATCGATGAACTGGCGGAATCGTTGACGCTCGTACAGACGGGCAAAATCGCAAACGTAAAACTGATCATGGTTGGCGAGGATTTCTGGAAGCCGTTTGAGGCGTTCATCCGCGAAAAACTGCTGCCAGAAGGAAAAATTTCCGACGAAGATATGAACCTCTATACCATTACGGACGACGAAGACAAAATCATGGAACTGATTATGCATGCGCCGAAACGCGAAAAGAATTAAAAAACACCTTCGGGTGTTTTTTAAATCGTAAAATTGTTCACATTATACAAATCCGTATTCTCTTCCTCGTCGATCTGGTGCGCGTCGCGGTCATCCAACATGTCTGACTGGGTCATTTCAGGTTCTCCTTGGGCCAAATACGACGGTTCAGCTGGGGCCGTCAGTTCTTCGGGGCGGATTTCAGGAACTGTCGGGATCGCATCGGATGGCGGGAGTTCCGGCGCAAATGCCTGCGGCATTTGCGCCGGGTCACCTGCAGCCGGTGACTCAGAATTCTTGGAAAGATATTCCTGCATCATCGCACTCTTCCCTTTCATTTCATTCGACTTCAAGAGGTCGAGGATGGTTTGCAAATCCTCGGGACTGAAATAATCGATAACGATTTTGCCGCCGACTTCTTTTTTCTCGATCGATACGCGAGTGCCAAGTGTTTCAGATAATCGTTCCTGGTACGCGGCCAACTGCGGATCAAAATCAAAATCTTTCTTGCGCACCTTATCGGTCGCAATACTTCGCGCAATTTTTTCAGATTCGCGCACGGACAATTTTTTAATCACCATTTCGCGGAACAGCGTCATCTGTTCGGCCGGACGGTCGGCAAGCATCATGAGCGGTCGCGTATGACCCTCGGCAATTTTCTTCTCGGACAACGCATCCATGATTTCCTGCGGCAACGACAAGAGACGCAGGGTGTTGGAAACATATTCACGCGACTTACCCATTTTTTTGCCGATTTCCCCATGCGTCAATTTGAACTCTTCGTACAGGCGCAGGAATGCCCGCGCTCGGTCAATCGGATTCAAATCCTCGCGCTGCAGGTTTTCGATGATGGCGAGTTCAAGTTTTTCCTTGTCAGTATCGTGCGTCGCACGGATGATGACGGGGACCTGGGGCAATCCGGCCAATTTCGATGCTCGCAGGCGGCGTTCACCGGCAATGAGTTCATAGGTGACCGACAATCCATCATCAGTTTCAGATTCCCGGCGCGTAACGACTAATGGTTGCAATACGCCGTACTGACGGATCGAATCCGCCAGGTCCTGGAGTGCGCGCGGATCAAAATCCTTGCGGGGCTGAAACGGGTTCGGCTGGATTTTATCCGTCTCGACCCAGAAAATTGAGTTGTGATATTGCTGCATTCGTTCATTATACCAGACGTTTGAAAAATAAGAAAAATATGATAGGATCCTTTCTGCATCTACTCGATTAGATAGCCGTCTTCTAACCGACTGCTTGAACCGAGCGATGCGCCTCTCTAGGTACCAATCAATGCGTAGCAAAGATTACTAGAGAGTATTTTTGCCCGAGTGGCGTAATGGTAGCCGCGCTCGACTCAAAATCGAGTCTCGAAAGAGGTGGAGGTTCAAGTCCTCTCTCGGGCACAAATGAAGTCCCCATTGATCGTCATCACCGGCCCGACTGCGACCGGAAAATCAGCCCTTGCCGTGGAATTGGCCAGGCGTTTTAACGGTGAAATCATTTCCGCGGATTCTCGCCAAGTCTATCGCGGATTGGATATTGGCAGTGCGAAAATTACTGATGACGAAATGGGTGGCATCCCCCATCATCTGATCGATGTCGCGGATCCGAAATATGACGTGTTCACGGTTGCGCAATTCCAGGAAATGGCCACGAAAAAAATTGCTGAAATTGTAAACCGCGGCAAATTGCCCATCATCTGCGGCGGTACCGGCATGTATATTTCCGCCGTCATTGACGGGACCGAATTCCCCGAGGTTCCGCCGAACCCGGAACTGCGCGCATCGCTCGAGAGTCTGTCCCCTGAAGAACTTTTTGAAAAACTGAACCAACTGGATCCCGCGCGCGCAGATGGCATCGACCGCCACAATCCCGTGCGCCTGATTCGCGCCATCGAAATTGCAGACGCGCTCGGTTCGGTTCCAAAATTGAATCACGCAAATTCCCCATATGATGTTCTGCTCATCGGATTGAAACTGCCCAAGGACGAATTGGATGAACGCATCGCGCAGCGCGTAAACCGCCGCATCCCGGCATTGTTCGAGGAGATCCGCGGACTGTTGGCGCGCGGCGTATCATCGGAACAATTGCGCCGGTTCGGATTGGAATACCGTTACGGCCATGATTACGTCGTCGGGGATTTGATGCTGGCCGAATTCATTGAAACGCTCGTCACCAAAACGATCCAATTCGCGAAACGACAGATGCAGTGGTGGAAACGCGACGAACGGATCATGTGGCTCAACCCGATTACGGAATATCAAAAAATCCTGAACGCGGTTCAAGAGTTTTTAGGCTAAATGACCCTCACCTCAATGGCCACGACACCAAATTTTTGCTCCTGCTCCTCGGAATAAAACTGGCGATAAATTGCAACCCCTTCGTCCAAGGACCGAGCATTGGGAAGGATGTTACTGATCCCCTCCGCACTGAGCATTTCCTTAAAGGTTTGGTAGCGCCTCACAGCAATAACCTTCACTTCAAACGAATCGGTTTCGTCCTCATTAAAAACAACAACATGGTCGCCCGGGGCGATCTTGGCATACCATTCGCGACAAAGTCTCCCTTCTATCGTTTTCTGCCCGTTTCTTACTAGGGTAAAATAAGGCTCCTTGCGATGATTATGGAATACTCCATAATCGTTTTCTTTTTTGACAAAATTCATACTGTTTGAATTTGAGTGCGGGTGATGAGGGAATCGAACCCCCGCCAAAGGTTTTGGAGACCTTTGTTCTACCACTAAACTAATCACCCAAGCCCGGTTATTTAAGCATAATTTAACCAAAAAGAAAACTCCGTACGGAGTTTTCTTTTTGTTATTTCTTCGCTTCCGTAAACGCAACTACCTTGCGTGCAATCGGATCGAATTTATTCAACTTCAATTTGACCCCCGCCAATTTCTTGCGGTTTTTGCGGGTCATGTAGGTGTAGCCCGTAGCCTTGTTCACCATTTTCACGAGGTTTTGCTGCTTTGCCATAGATGAAAAGCATCTTAGCATATTCCGCAAAAAACGCAACTACGCCATGGGTAAATAGCGCCAGGCCTGTGTATAATTTATTTTGATAATCCTTTATACTCTTTTTATACTAGTCCTATGCGATCCATTCCTCCCTCAAAATATCCCGAAATACGATCCATGTACGCCGCAGGCGCAGCCATGATCGTAATAGCCAATCATTTTAATGTCCCCATCGACGCAATCGTCTATGCAATGCGCAAAGGAAACATTCCTAGGCGATCCATGAAAGAAGTACAACGATTACGATTCTTACAGAAAAAACCATCATTTGAACCCAAGATTCTTACCAATGATTCTGGAAGAACGATCGAGACTACGGGTATTGCGCTGTACTGGGCCGAGGGATACAAAACCAGTCGTGCATCAGGAGTTGATTTTGCCAATAGTGACCCATCGATGATTGCAATGTTCATGAAATTTCTCCGAACATGCTATAACCTCGACAGTACGCGTTTTAGGATTTCTCTCTATTGTTACAGCGACCAGGATATTCCTAAGATTATGAATTACTGGAGCAAGCTCACAGGAATCCCTAAATCCCAATTCCAAAAGCCCTACGTCCGTCAGGATTTCCGCACGGATGGGCGGAAAATGCCCTACGGGTTAATCCACATTCGGTATGCTGACAAAAAATTACTTTATGATATACTCGGGCGTATCGATCGTTTGAAAACAACGATTTGACGCGTCGGTACTCAAGTGGTCAACGAGGGCAGACTGTAAATTTGCTGGCTTCGGCCTACGGTGGTTCGAATCCACCCCGGCGCACATATGAAAAAACACCTGATTTTTACAGGTGTTTTTTCATATGGTATTATTTGCCTTATGGAAAACATCAAACCCAGGCAGATATCTAATGAAGGTGCTAATCATAATCAAATAAAAACGAGTGAGGAATGGATTTCTCATGCGCTGGAGCAATCCGGGATAAAATTTAAGAAGATAGATTTCCCCGAAAATACAACTTACACCAAAGCGTTTATCCTTGATCGGGTGAACAATTATGGACACGATACTGTTCGAATTTACCGAGGCATAGATGATATAGAAACTATTTTTAACCAAGAGCCATATATAAACCGCTTCGAGAAGTATAAAGACCTGGCACCAGAGCAGAAAGCTGCCATCAACGAATCGCTTCAGAAATTGATAGAAAATCCAACCAGGCAGAATTTGGACGATCACATTCAACTTATCACGCCATATCTCAATGATCGAGAAAAAGCAGGGTTGGCAGAAGATATGAAATTTGTACTTGATGGTGTATCAGATGGATTTAGTGTGCGCAAGATGATTCATCAAAAACAAATTGCACATCCAATTGGATCATCAACATTCGGAGTGAGCCCCTATCTTTCATTTACGTATCAACCGAGTCATGTGTATGCAGGAAATGCTATTTTAGTTATCGATGCACCAATTTCGTATATTGAAGACTGGAGTGCAGATGATGATGCTGAAACCAATTATGTGGGCCAATTAAATAATGGGTATATTGCGGCCATTGTCCTTAAAAAAGAATACGACCCTTTTGTCTATCAGCGTCATCCGAAAGAGGAGTCTTTAGGTACTCTTGAATTATTAGAAAAATCCCTGCCAGTGATTTCTCGGGAATCAATGAAAACATCAAGAAAGTTGCGACATCAGGCCCTTCTGGTGAATGATGTAAATATAAGGTAAAACTTCACTCTTAATCACCTCAGTTCTAACATCCTTTACTACGCTGCACATTGAAAAATCTCCTTAGAAATAAGGAGATTTTTCGTTACCCAAGACACAGTTCGAACTTTCTGCTAAAATGAGATTGTAATATCAATTAATATATGGCATTCGAATCCTCGTTTAATTTCAAAAAATCTCGTGATGAACTTGCAGAGAAAATCAATGCTGAGCCTGACAAGAAAAAACGGGCAAAAATTTTGAGTGCCGCAAAGAAAACCCCCGAATATCAAATCTCAAAAAGACTTAGAGATTTAGAGAAAGCTTCAGGTGAAAGAATAACACCGATAGAACAATTAGAAACATTGTCGCCTGAGATGGTGGATATTAGATCTATCATTCCACATGAATTAAAATTAGAAATCGACTATTTTAGAACGACCTTTTATAAAGGATTCTCATACGAGGAATTTCATGAGAAAGGATTTAATGATAAAAACAAATTAGGACGGAATGCAGTAAAAGAAGGGGTTGCTCTTTATAAAGACTTAGTAAATAAGCTTTCGTTAAATAGATTTCATGACGGTTTTGTTCTTAATCATATAATGGACCGCACACGTTATGGCAGAGTCACAACTCTAGATAAAGAAACCCTTGAGAGTCAAGTGGGGCCAGAACTTTGGATTTCTATTGGCGATAATGCATTTACTAATGCCCATGGTTTATTAAACCCGTTTATGTTAATTGGTGTAGAAAATCCCATCTTTAGAACCAGTTGTTTGATAAAATTTTGGAGATTGAATACAAAAGAGGGACGACTGTATGATTTTCCTATAGAAAGTAAGCAATCATTGGAGCAATTTATTGACGATTACCAAAGAAACGGTATTTTGGCTTTAGATAAAATTTATACATCAGATAAACCTAGTTCCGCTCAGACAATTGACGAGGAAATATCTAACCTTGAAAAATTACGAGGAAAACTAGAACCCCTCATTAAAGAAGGTTATTTCGAAACTCACTCGAATATATTTGAGGGTCATGTTGTAAGCGACACAGCGATTCAAGATATTGACGCGAGGTTGGTCGAACTAAAAACATCGAAGGATGCTGTTATTTTTGATAAAGGTGTTAGTAGATATAGTGATACAATTGATCGTCGTGCAATTAACGACGCGTTATATGCTCTATTATCAAATAAAAAGATGGTTCAAAAAGGCGGAAAGGGTACGCATGCACTTCTCGGGGGAATTAAACTCTCCCAAGACTTCTTTGATATCCTGGAATTAAAACAAGGGAAGATTGTTAGAAGGATGGCTACATGGGAAGATATTGTAGAAACTTCTGTGGACGTTGCTGGTGGAACTGCATGGTACGCCACTCATGACCTTGCCGAGAAAGCAAAGAAAAGTAATGGATTATAATCTATATAATTATGGAACGATATAGTGTACAGGTACGTGGGGTGAAATATTAGATCTTAAGATTTCAGTTCTAATATCCTTTACTACGCTGCACAAATGAAAAAGATCCTGCATTTGCAGGGTCTTTTTCGTTACCGTAAGAGCAGGTTCGAACTTTTAGTATGCTATAATCTTTCGAATGGAAATTATACTAAAAAATTTAGGACTGATCGGAAGTATTATCTTTGCAGCAGCATACATTCCACAGATAATACATCTTATTAAAATAAAAGACTCAACGGGTATTAGTATTTCATCGTGGCTCATTTGGCTTCTGGGAGCGGTGCTGTTGCTGATATATGCAGTACATTTGCACGACATAGTTTTCCTTATACTAACTATCCTTGAGACTGCGGCGCTCGCTACAACAATAATACTCGCGGCTATCTACAAGAAAAACATATGACACTACCTACCCATGCACTTCTAGGTGTAATAATTGGAAAGGTTACTGGTAATTATGCGATAGGTATCGCTTCTTCTACATTGGTTGATATTGACCACCTTCAATCTTATATCGTTCACGGACAGATACTTAAACCAAGGAAGCTATGGAAAGCTCTTACTGATCAAGTAGACCCCTACGGAGACCAAAGAGGAATATTTCACAATATAATATTTTTTGGAATAGTTGCCACTATTTTGATATTACTTTTTCATAAAATCGGAATCCTCATCAGTATCGGCTGGTTTGGTCACTTGTGTTTGGACGCCCTAGATAATTCTGATTACTATCCTCTCTATCCAAGTAAGTCCGTTAACTTACGGGGTCCTATTAAATATGGGACGTGGCAGGAGTTCATTTTCTTTCTTGTTCTTGTTGGTGTCTATTTTATTATTTAGTAAATCCAATACAGTGTACTGGTATATAGGGTAAAACCCCACTTTTAACCACCTCAGTTCTAACATCCTTTACCACGCCGCACATTGAAAAACACCCGGTTTATATGGGTGTTTTTCAGTAGGAGGTTAGGAGTTAGAACTCTTTACGGATCTAGTTCTTACTCTCAGAATCATTAGTCTTCAAAGCCTGAATATTTTTCTCAAAATCCTCCAAAAGGTCTAACGAGTTTAGGTCAATGTTTTGAAAAGCTGTAAAAGCATCTTCCTCGGTAATCTCTTTTGAAACAATGCGGCGATTGATAGTTACAACTGAAAGAAGGAGGTCCTCCATCTTATGCATAAGTTCCTTCTGATGATTCAGTTCTACAGTTTTTAAAAATTGTTGGAACTCAGGATTTGAGTAAGCTTCACTGATAAACTCATCCGTATTAGTGAGTCCATAGTATATCTTTTTATCTTCCTCTGTAACATTGCTCAAAACTGTTTTATAGAGATGTCGATATTGATTATGAATGGGAAGTTTATGGATAGTGTTTTTAATATCGGCCAATCCATACACAACGTTAAGTCCCGAAGCGATGTCGGCGCCTCTAAATACACCGTGGAAAAGTTCGTGGAGAATTGTTACGTAAAAATCTCCAATCTCGGCTATATTCCCATATTTACTATCAATATACAGAGTGTTTTTTGATAAACGATATTGAGCAACAGCCCCTTCAAGTGATTCAAATACAATCTTGATGCCTTTAAGGTTATGCACATTTTTAAGCTTTTCAAAAACTTTCTCGAATTGAGCCTTGGTATCGTATTGCATTAGTTTATCTATTAATTCCTCTGCGTTTTTTACGTTTGCAATATCGAGAGCATACTTCAAAGGCTCGGTTTCCAGGTTTCGAAGAAGACGCTCTTTGTTTTCCTGTTGCCTAATTGGCGAAATGGTTGCGTTTTCAATCATGCCTTGATTATACTCTAAATAACCATATTTTGTATGGTTAAAATACTAATTGACTTAACCAATGTCCTATGATATAATATATGCGGTTATTGAGAATATCCTTATGCCATATTGGCAAAATTCTCTCGCAGTCCTACGGTTGGACAAGAAATTCTTTAAAATTGAAAACTACATCAAACACAGTTGGCATACGTCTCCAGAGGATGGTTGCCCTGGCTTTCTTAGGTGCATTATTTTTCGCCAGTGCGGCTTCCGCACAAACAAGCGACACCGTTTTCACCTCAAATCCAAAAGACCCGAGGCTAAAGGCGTATCGCGATAGTTTGGAAGCCTATAAAACTGGAATACTGGTCTACAAGGAGGCATACAATGACTTCTTCAAAGACCCTTTCAATCCATCGAAAAAGCACTATCCAACCCGCTACAAGGTGACGAGCCTGGAGCAAATAAGCAAGAACCTCGGATTTCCTGTGGGGCGCTCGCAACCCGTGGATGAAAGACTTGAAAAGATTAACCAAAAATTTACCCCGTGCGGTGTGTATTCTTTCTTTGACAGCCCTCAGTACGCATACAGGAAACCAAGTCGGGTAGTTCTGTACAGGCAAGAAGAAACAAGAAAAGACTCCCTTGTTGTTCACAACGAGAAAGCCCTTCCTGATTCCAATTGCCGCGAAGAACTTCCGTTCCTTAGGCCAAGACAACCACAGGAGTTGGGCCACAAAGTTGACACTCTTAACGTGCAGAATGGCTTGTTGATTAAACAAGAGCACTAAAGTTTAACCTACAAAAAACCAGGGCGCTGTCGAGCAATCAGCAGCGCTTTTTAATTTTTACTAATGTAGTGCGCGGATATGTGGGGTAAAACTGCAGAACTCAAAATCTCAGTTCTAACATCCTTTACTAGGCTGCACATTGAAAAATCTCCTTGGAAATGAAGGGGTTTTTCTTTACCTCAAAAAGAGATCTGAATTTTGTGTTATAATTTGAACACTATGGAACAAAAAATTTACGAGTATGTTTTTTCGGCACAGGATTATAACAATCTTCAAAAGTCTCTTTTCACGAAAGATATTTTAGGATCATCATGGAATGGTGATGAGCGAATCGTTTTATATAAAGACCGAATTGAAGCGTATCAAGGAGCAACACAAACGGCGTTGTACCACCTAGAGCAATTTGAGTCTTTTTATGCGGGACCTTTGGCTAAAAGAAGCATCGTGCTAATAAAAAAGTATGCGTATCTCTCGCCCAGTGAAAAATATTTCGTTCCGGTACTTTTTGCTGATAATAACTTAACAACCATTGGACGTGATTTATATTTACGCATAAGAAATCAAGGAGTAGAACTTACCTTTAGAACAGACCAAGCAAAGGAGTTATTTTCCGAACAATTAGCGATTATTTTGCCGCGTAAAGATTCTACTATTGATGCCCAAAGCTATTCCACTAAAAATTACATGATGAGATTTTTGCTAGCACTGTCCTTTCTTGTAGTCGTTGGCATTTTTATTATTTTAAGTCATTTGAGCAATTAGGTAGATAGAGCAAAACGTCACTTTTAACCAACCCAGTTCTCACATCCTTTAGTACGCTGCACATTGAAAAAGATGTTGCTTTTGCAGGGTCTTTTTTGTTAACCCAAACAAGGTTCGAACTAAAACAAGCCAGTGAATGATAAAAAAGTTGCAACACAGAAAAATGAAACTCCTGCTGAAAAGATATGCCACCAGCCATGATAGAAATTGTATCCTCGAGATCCTTTGTGTTGGTAAAAATAAAAACTCAAAGCTATTAGGGCGCAAAGGATAGCAAAGACGCTGTATGGGATAACCCATCGTCCTTTGAAAAGTAGAATGAAGTTTGAAAGCATTAAAATAGTAGACGATGTAACATCAATATACTCGATTCTTTTTTCGTTGTGAAAGTGGAAATAGGAAGAAATAAGAAATACTAATCCAATGACAACGGAGTACCAATAAAGGTTATATGAGATTGCAAAAGCGAGAGGGATGAGAAAAAAGAGATTGCTCCAAAATTTGATTTGTTTTACCGATTGCATATTCAGCTATTCTATCACCTATCAGAAATATAGGGTACGGGTATGTAGGGTAAAACCTCGCTTTTAACCAACTCAGTTCTCACATCCTTTACTACCCTGCACATTGAAAAACTCTCTTGCTTGCAAGGGGTTTTTCTTATTAAAAATGTTTTTTAGATATGCTATAGTGACACCAATTATGAAATTGATTACCCTCAATGTATGGGGCGGAAAGCTGTATGAACCTTTGATGAAATTCATTAAAAAGAATAAAGATGTGGACATTTTCTGTTTTCAAGACGTTTTGTTTGGTAACGAGCCAGTATTTAGCCCTATTAAGCACGGAAGAATAAACCTATTTAAAGAGATAGAAAAAATTCTTCCTGATCATAAATGTGTGATTTCAAAAGAAGAAGGCCATTCTGCTATGGAAGGAGAAAAGCTCCCGGCGAATGTTGGATCAGGTAAGGTTATTTTTTATAAAAAAGATCTCAGTTTGTTAAAACAGGGCGCATTTGATGTTGCTGATACTTACAAAACAGAAACAATGATTAACAGTCAATGCCAATGGATTGAACTTGCTGCAGGTTCTGAAATTGTAACGATATTACATTTACATGGAATGTGGCAAAGGGGTTCTAAGAAACAAGATACCGAGGAAAGACTGGAGCAGTCGAGAAGGATTGCCGGCTTTATGAAAGACATTCAAGGGAAAAAGATTTTGGCAGGAGATTTCAATATTGTTCCTGATGGAGAATCAATGAATATTCTTGATCAGGGTATGGTAAATCTTGTTAAGGAATATAATATTCAAACTACGCGAAGCAGTTATTATTCCCGTGAAGGAGCGTTTGCTGATTACATCCTTGCTTCAAAAGACATTCACGTGAATGATTTCAGGACATTGCCAGATGAAGTTTCTGATCATCTTGCACTTTATTTAGATTTTCAGTTCTAGCTATGCCAGCTGAGATATAACTACTGATTGTACCAACTCAGTTCTCACATCCTTTACTACGCTGCACCAAGAGAAACCAAGAAACGCCCTGGGCGTTTCTTGGTGCTTGCTGGTTATTAATGAGACGCTGCAACCAAAGCTACCTGCTCGTTCAAACATGCAGCCAATGCGGCCTTGGTGGCTGAACCGATCACTCCATCAGCAGCCAGGCCGCGTGATGCCTGAAATGATGCTACCACCGATCTAGTCTGGGCACCATATCTACCATCCATAGGTACGGTGTATCCGCCACATGCAGGCCAGTTCAACGTACCCTGCACATTCAGTACCTGCGCACCGCTTGATCCCTGTCGCAATGTTACGGTTCCAAAATCATCCATTGACACCGCCGAAGCAACTGATCCTAGTGCTAACATTCCC
>CAYYES010000013.1:0-5199 GCA_964471025.1 uncultured Candidatus Saccharibacteria bacterium
ATAATCCTGACATTACGGGCGTTTCCGTATCGTCAATTACCCGTACGAGCGCGATTGTGAACGTATCTGCCGATGAACCGGTATCGGTCGTCGTTGAATACGGCACGTCGTTTGAATACGGCACATCTGCCAAGGAATCCGATTATGCGCGTTCGCAAAATGTTGCGCTGCTTAATTTGGCATCCGGTACGCGCTATCACTATCGTGTGACGATGCGTGATGCGGCGGGAAATGCGACGAGATCGGACGATCGTACGTTTATGACGGATCATGGTTCCGGTAACAATAACGAAAATGATGCTCCGAAAATTTCAGCAATGGAGGTTTCGGCCATTACTACTACATCTGCCGTGATCAGCTGGAATACCGATGAAAACGCGAGTGGTGTCGTCGAATACGGCACGACAATTGATTATGGTTCGTCGGCTGCGGCAACGGCGATGCGCATGAACCATTCAGTCACCCTGCGTAATTTGAAACCTGACACAATGTATCACTATCATATTGTGGCACGCGATGCCCATGGCAACCGCAAAGTGTCCGATGATCGTACGTTCCGCACGGATAAGGGTGACGTGACGGCTCCCGTCATTTCCAATACGAGTATCGTAAATGTAACCGATCAATCGGTGCGCATTACCTGGAATACGGATGAACGAGCCACTTCGCGTATTTACTACGGATCGCTACTGCCGATAACAATCGGTACGGCACGGGTTGCAGCAAATTCGGACTTGGTAACGAATCACAGCATTACGCTTACTGGGCTAGACACGAACACCTCGTACTATTTCATTCTTGAGTCAGTCGATGCGGCTGGGAATGTTCGTACTTCGGGGGAAATGACGTTTGTTACGAAATAATCGCTCGCAAAAAATCCCGCTCCGCGGGATTTTTTGCGAGCGGATCAAGAAAAACTCAAGACCCCCAAGGGCCCGTTTCGCGCTTGTATCGTTCCGCGCTATAATGCGCCCTATGACGCAATCATCCGCGCTCGCCATTATGAAAATGGGCCACAATGTGTTTCTGACCGGCAGCGCCGGGGCGGGGAAAACGTTCGTCCTGAATTCCTATATCCGATATCTGCGCGAACACGCGGTAGAAGTCGCCATCACCGCATCAACCGGCATTGCCGCGACCCATATGGGCGGGATGACCATTCATGCGTGGTCGGGAATCGGGATTCGCGATACACTGACCGATTGGGATATTGAACTCATGCAAGAGAAAAAATACCTGTGGGACCGCTATGACAAGGCGCGCGTGTTAGTCATTGACGAGGTGTCCATGCTCTCGGGTGCATTTCTCGACAACCTGGATCGACTGTGTCGAGCATTCAAGCGATTGCCTGATGCGCCGTTTGGCGGACTGCAGGTTATTTTATGCGGGGACTTGTTTCAGTTGCCGCCGATCAGCAAAAACGATCAGTCAGATTTCGTATTTGCTTCGAACGCGTGGAAAAATTCCGGATTCGCCATGTGTTATCTGACCGAACAGCACCGCCAGGATGATCCTGAATTTTTGAATGTGCTAAACGCCATCCGTGCCAATACGATTGATGATAATCATCGTGAAATTTTAGAATCCCGCCTGCGCGAGTTTGATGCCGATGATTTTTCTGGCGTGACGAAATTGTTCACGCATAACGCGGACGTGGATGCAATCAACAACGCACAACTGGCGACGATTAACGAACCCGAAGAAACATTTTTGATGACCCACAAAGGCAAGGGGAATTTGGTGGAGACTTTGAAAAAAAGTTGCCTCGCGCCTGAAGTTTTGAAATTAAAAATCGGGGCCGAAGTGATGTTCGTGAAAAATAATTTTGAAAAAGGGTACGTGAACGGAACCCGGGGGACGGTCATTGATTTTGATATGGATGAAGGGTGGCCGATCGTGAAAATGCTCGATGGGGACGAGGTGACGGCGTCGCCCGAGGAATGGGCGGTCGAGGACGAGGGGAAAGTGTTGGCGCAGATTACCCAGGTGCCACTGCGACACGCCTGGGCCATTACGGTCCACAAATCCCAGGGCATGAGTTTGGATGCGGCCGTCATCGACCTATCAAAAAGTTTCGCATACGGAATGGGGTATGTGGCATTGTCGCGCGTTCGTAATTTAAACGGTCTCCACCTGGTCGGGTTTTCCGAACATGCTCTTGCGGTTGACCCGCGCGTCCTTGCCATTGACGCATCGCTTCAGAATTTGTCACAACGCGCCGAATCGCGCCTCGCTGAAATTTCTGAAACGGAAATTAAAAAATCACAGAACGAATTCATTGTACGCGCCGGCGGCAAGCTCGAGAAAATAAAGATGACCAAGAAAACCGTCAAGGAAAAAGCGCCCAAAACGCACAACTGGCAGGTGTCGTACGATTTGATCAAATCAGGTAAAAGCATTCGCGAAGTTGCCAAAGAGGTTGATTTTGTCACGGGGACGATTATCGGGCATTTGGAACGCGCTCGCGACGAGGGTCATGATATTTCGTTTTCCCATATCAAACCCGCGCGTGAAATTATCGAAGAGGTAAAGCATGCCTTTGATGCGGTCAAAGATCCTGGTGCGGAATATGATACGGTCAAACTGACGCCAGTGATGCGCTCTTTGAACCAGGCAGGCAAAGACTATTCGTTTGATGATATTAAACTTGCGCGGCTGTTTTTCTAGGTCTATACTTCGGCGTATGAAAAGACTCTTTTTCGATATTGAAACGATTCCTGCGGATGGGATTTTGTCCCACGAGCCGCTTCATTATTTATATGAACGCAAATTGGCCAAGAAAATCAAGGAAAAATCCTGTACGCGAGACGAAGCGATTGCGGACCTTGGCGAGTTTGAGGTGTGGGTGAACACCACCGGGTTTGACGGTTCGTTTGGCCGCATTTTGTGCCTGGCCTACGCGGTCAATGACGGCCCCGTAAAATTTTTGTGCGCCGCCAAAGAAGGTGATGAAAAAACAGGGTCATTGTCCGCCGAGAAAAAACTGCTCGAGGACTTTTGGTTTATTGCGGCGCAATGCGATTTGTTCGTGGGGCACAACATTATGGAATTTGATCTGAAATTCATTTTGCAGCGCTCGATTATTCTGGGGGTCAAGCCGACCTGGACCCGGTTCGAGGAGCCCGGGGTCAAGCCGTGGGACATTCACAAATTCCTGTCATTTGCGCGTTACAAATCCTGCCCGATTTTCGACACGATGCAGGAATGGTCGGCGTGGGGCAGTCCTAAAATCGGGCTGGAACATGTCGCGCTCGCGCTTGGTATCCCAACGCCCAAAGGCGAGGGGATCGACGGCAGCGAAGTGTGGAATTTTTTCAAGGACGGCAAGATCAAGGATATCTGCGATTACTGCATGCGTGATGTTGAAACGACACGCGCGGTCTATAATCGCATGACCTTTGCAAGCATGATATAATAATGTTATGAACATTCATCCCATTTTCGTACATTTTCCCGTAGCACTTCTCACGCTCTATGCGGTGATGGAGGTACTCCAGCTGCCCGCTGCGCGCGCGTCGCATGCATGGCAGATCGTAAAATCAGTGTTTGTGGTAATTGGTGCAGTCGGTGCCGTTGCTGCGTATCAGACGGGCGACTGGGCAACCGAAGGCATGCCGCGCGCAGGCATTGTCGCCGTACATGCGACCTGGGCATCGATTGCGGTTACGTTTTTCGTTATAGTTGCAGGCATGTATGTCGTTCGTTTCATTAATACCGAAGCGCCGCGTGCCAAGGATTGGATGTGGAACACGCGCTATGTGCGCACGGTATGGGAAGCGTTGTCGCGGGTTACTGATTGGATTGTTGGGAAGTGGTGGGTAGTGCTGGTTATCGGCATAGTCGCACTTGCCCTTATTTCCATTGTCGGCGCACTTGGTGGGGCAGTTGCCTACGGCACTGCGAACGATCCGATGAGTGCGTGGGTCGTTAATCTCTTGATGTAATATGGAATACTTGCAAAAAACCTGGCATCAAAATTATCAGGCGATGTCGACGATCGGGGACCGTTTGGCCGATTGGGTGGCTGAATTCGTAGGTTCGTGGACATTCGTTATTGTGCATGTCGTTTGGTTCGGCGGCTGGATTTTGCTCAAAATCGAATCGTTTCCGTTCGGGCTCCTGACCATGATCGTATCGCTCGAGGCCATCCTATTATCGACATTCATCATGATGTCGCAGAACCGCCAGGCAGATCGCGACCGTGCGCAGGCACAATCGGACTACCAGACGAACATTGATGCGAAAAACGAAATCGAGGAAGTCCAAAAGGCGATTTACCGCATCGAAAACGAAAAGCTCGAGAAAATTTTGAATATCCTCCAACAAAAATAACAAATATCCCCGATCGGGGATATTTGTTATGATGGAATCATGAAACAACGACCTGATCCGCACATCTCATTTGCTGACCGCGTGCGCACTGTAGTTCGAACTATTCCGCGCGGGCAGACGCGTACCTATAAACAGGTTGCGACCGCAGCCGGCGCGCCTGGGGCCTCGCGCGCCGTAGGCACCATCATGGCAAACAACTATGATAAAACGGTCCCGTGCCACCGCGTGATCCGGAGCGATGGAAACATAGGGAACTATAATCGTGGCGGGACCAAGAAAAAAATCGCGCTCCTGAAATCAGAGGGCGCGATTCGGTAAATGGTTTTAGGTAGCGTCTCCAGTACTTGTCTGGGTAACTTTTTGGAATGATTTACCGGTCCACACATACCACCCTGATACTAGGGATGCTTCTTTTGATGGTATTTGCAATGTGAAAATCTTTCCATCAAGAATGGCGATATATAAATCATCCGATGCTTCCTTTTTAAGAGAATAGTTATCAAATTTCTTGTCAATAAAAATTTCTGCACCTCTCCTTAGGTCGGACGTTCTGAAGTAGTTGATTTCTTCGGAGTTGGTCATTTTATCTATAAACACTATGAGTGTATAGAATATCAGGAACAAGAAAGTAAGTTCGATTGAAGTAGAAAGGTAATGTGACAGGGTAACATTATTTAAAATCCCCAGAATTGAAATGGTTATGTTTGCAAGCGAGAATCCAATTAGAAAATAGAAAAGTCCGCTGAGCCAAGGTGATATTTTTTTTCATGTTGAGTTGTTTTGGTGTTTATGTTACATTAGCATAACTTGTATAGTATGTCAAACACCCTCGGAACGCTCCACATCGTTGCAACCCCGATCGGAAAC
>CAYYES010000013.1:5299-15317 GCA_964471025.1 uncultured Candidatus Saccharibacteria bacterium
GGGTTCGTGCCGCATAAAAAGGGGCGTGAGACATTTTTCAGCGAAGTCGCGGCATCGCCTGTGACGACCGTATTTTATGAATCCGTACACCGATTTGCAAAGACCATGGAATCGCTCGCGGAAAAAATTCCTGACCGCCGCATGGTGGTTGCGCGCGAACTCACAAAACTGTTCGAACAAGTTCGAACCGGAACCGTTGCCGAAGTTGCGGATTATTTTGCGAATCACCCCGATACTGTTCGCGGCGAATTCGTGATCATGGTTGCGGGAACTCATTAATATGTTCAACTGGTTCACATCCAAGAAAAAAGAAAAGGTATTTGTCGGCGTTTCAGGCGGTGTTGATTCATCGGTAACTGCGGCGTTGTTGCAAGACCAAGGATACGACGTGGTTGGCGTTTTTATTCGTACCTGGCAGCCGGATTGGATTGAATGCACCTGGCGCGACGAACGGCGCGATGCGATGCGCGTGTGTGCGTACTTGAACATTCCGTTTGTCGAACTTGATCTCGAGGACGAATACAAGCGAGGCGTTGCCGATTATATGATTGCCGAATACCGTGCCGGCCGCACGCCCAATCCCGATGTCATGTGCAACCGCGAGGTAAAATTTGGCGGATTTTTGGCCTGGGCGCGTGCGCATGGCGGCAAGGTGGCAACGGGTCATTACGCGCGCAAAACCGCAGACGGAAAGTTGGCGAAGGGAATCGATCCATCCAAAGACCAGTCATATTTCCTCTGGACGCTCACGAATGAACAATTAAACGACATCATGCTCCCGATCGGGCACCTAGAAAAAACCCAGGTGCGCGCGCTTGCGAAAAAATACGGATTGCCCACAGCGGTGAAAAAAGATTCCCAAGGCATCTGTTTTATCGGCGATATCGATATGAAGGATTTTTTGCGCCACTACATCGAGGTGCGTCCGGGAACGGTCATTAATCCAGAAGGCGAAATCATCGGCACCCATGATGGTGCGCTGTTTTACACGCTCGGCGAGCGCCACGGGTTTGTGATCACAAAAAAAGGCACCCACGATGCGCCGTATTATGTGGTTGCCAAGGATATTGCAAATAATACGATTACGGTTTCGCAGCATCCTGCAACTTATGAATCATCAGCGCAGGTCACCTTGCGAGACTGGTTGTTCCGCGAGCATCTCGATCCCGCGAAAAAATATACCGCGCAAATTCGTTATCATGGCCAGCAGAAGCCTTGCATGCTTGATCGCGAGCATGATTCCTGTCGGATTGTGTTTGATGACCCCGACTATTCACTATCACCCGGTCAATCCGTCGTCGTGTATGACGGCGAAGTGTGCGTAGGCGGCGGAATCGTAGCGTAAGGAAGGAACGTGTGAATTTTTCCACATGTTTGTTTCGTTTGATCATAAAAAATTTTTTCTGTGATACACTTGATGCATGATCATCCTCAATCAAATTTTTGATGCGCCGTTTCTTTTGTTCATCGCGAAACTTTCTCTTGCGATGATGCTCGGACTCATTATCGGACTTGAACGCATCTATGCGCATAAAACCGCTGGCATGCGCACGTATGCATTGGTCGCTATGGCGTCTGCATTGTTCGTGCTGATTGCACAAAGCGTTGTGTCAGTTTCCGGTTTTGCAAGTGTCGACGCAATCATGCGCATGGCATCCCAAATTATTGTGGGCGTCGGCTTCCTCGGCACGGGACTCATCATATTCAAGGATGGGCACATTGAAAATCTGACCACCGCGTCGGGCATGTGGGCGGTTGCCGGCATCGGCATGGCGGTCGGGTTCGGATTGTTCCGTGAAGCGATTTTCGCAGCGGTGCTGCTGTTCTTCGTACTCGGCATCTTATCATTTGTTGAACGTTCCATCCGCCTGCGCTATTTTCCCGATCCGCAGTTTGTTGCGGAATCCAAACCAAAGCCTGCGCCCCGCAAGCGCACACGAAAAATAGCGATTGAAAGCGTAGAGTAATTACGGCAAGCATTGCTTGCTTTTTTGTTGGTTCCTTAAAAAATTTAAGGTATAATGATATGGTTACTCATTAATGCATATATTTCTCTATTGTATGTCTATCATTCTTCTCACTATTATCGGCGGTGTGATCGCTATGGCTCTTGGTTGGGCATGGCACGGTCCTTTGTTCGGTAAAAAATACATGGAATCCGTAGGGGTTACCATGACCCCGGAACTCATGCAGCAGGGCAAAAAAACGATGGGGTGGTACATGGGAATCGGATTCCTGCTTAACCTCGTCATGGCGTTCGTATTTTTCAACCTCCTCGGCGCATTCGGCGCGTTTGATGTTGGCAATTCGCTCCGCACGACCATCATCGTATTCATCGGATTTATTTTGCCTATGTTTGGCGGGGCGATTATCTGGGACGGTCACACGCCAAAACAGCAGAAACTTCACTTTGCCATTAGCTTTGGATATTATTTGGCACTGTTTGTCATCTGGGGATTGGTGTTCGCGTGGCTCGGCTAACGGATCAAGGCGGGAAACCGCTTTTTTTCTTGCCCGAACTTTGCTACAGTTTCCGCATGAAAACGAAATGGAATTTGGGGTTGCTGTACCAGAACGAGCACGATCCGCAGATTGATCGCGATATCGATTCTATGGTTACCGCTGCAAAAAACTTTTCTAGAAAATGGCGTAAGAATGATTCTTATATGCAGGGTGGCGATTCATTGCTCGAGGCTATGGATGACTATGAACGCCTCTATGTAGCGACGGCAGGTAAAAAACCCTACTATTATTTCGAACTGATTACCCAAATTGATAGCACCAATAAGCGGGCCATTGCGCGCTTGACTCAAATTCGCGAGTCTTTGGTTACTATCGAAAATGAAGTTTTATTTTTTACCCTTGCTATTGGAAAAATTAAACCTGCGACTCAGCAGCAAATTCTCGCAGATGATCGATTTAGCAGGCATCGTTATGCGTTCGAGCGGGTATTTTTGCTTGCCAAATATAAATTGCCCGAAGACCAAGAACGACTCATCAATAGCCTGATGACCTCTTCTTATTTCATGTGGACCGAGGGGGTGGAAAAAGCATTAGCCGCGGAAACGGTTACCGTGCGCGGAAAATCAATGTCACTTGGCGAGGCGGCATGGACCATTCCGCTACTGCCTCGCAGCGAACGTCGTGCCCTGTCGCATCAAATAGCCGAAAAAACAAAAAAAGTAGAAAAGTTTTCAGAATCTGAAATCAATGCCATTTTCAATTTCAAGAAAACGCTCGATGTGCTTCGTGGACACAAACACGCATATTCCGAAATGATCCTGGAAAATGAAAATAACGAGACCCAGATTTTACGCCTCGCGGATTTGGTAACCCAGCATTTTCCTATTGCTCATCGATTTTATAAATTAAAAAAGCAACTTTTGGGCATTGCTGGCAAGTTAGAATCGCATGATGCACATGCTCGGATTGGGACATTCAAACGAGCCTTTGATTTCACTGAGTCCGTTGCGATCGCACATTCAGCATTTGAAAAGGTTGATCCTGATTTTGCTGCCATACTCGACAGGTTTTTAAAAGAAGGGCGCATCGATGCGATGCCTCGACCCGGGAAACGCGCAGGAGCTTTTTGTGCTCCCGCACTCGGCATCCCCACGTTTGTAATGCTCAATCATGTGCCGTCATTTGATGGATTAAAAACTTTGGCACACGAAATGGGTCATGCAATCCATACCGAATATTCAAAATCACAGCCGCCGATGTACCAGGGATATTCATTGTCGACTGCCGAAACGGCAAGTACCTTGTTTGAAAACTTTGTATTTGACGAAGTGTTTGAAACGCTTACAGACCGGGAGAAAATAATTGCCCTGCATGATCGTATTCAGGATGCGCTCGCAACGATCATGCGGCAGATAGCAGGATTTAATTTCGAGAGGGAATTGCATGAAGTAGTTCGCCGTGATGGATATGTTCCTTCCGAAACCATCGGTAAATTGCTGAATAAACATATCGGCGCTTCGATAGGGCCCTTGTTTAACCTGACGAGCGACAATGGACTGTTCTGGGTTCGTTGGTCACATATCAGAAGTTTTTTCTATGTTTACACCTATGCTTATGGGGGACTAGTGTCGCGTGCGATGTATGCGCTCTACAAGCAAGACAAGTCATTTGTTGAAAAAATTAAGCGATTTCTATCCGCCGGCGGGTCCGATACGCCTGAAAACATTTTCAAGTCGATCGGCATCGACACGAGCAAGGATGAATTTTGGATCGCGGGGCTGAAAGCGATAGAAGATGACATCATCAAGCTCGAGCGGCTGGTGAAGGAAAGCAAGACGCCTAGCAAGGCGAATAAATCCAAGAAAGCAAAAAAGCGAGCATAGCGCCGCTTTTTTCTTGCCCTAAAATATGCTAGGATGCGCCCATGTTATCCTCATCAGACATTCGTTCCCGATTCCTGGAATTTTTCAAGAAACGCGGCCATGCGGTTTTGCCGTCGGCATCATTGGTGCCTGAAAATGACCCGTCAGTATTGTTCAATACGGCAGGCATGCAGCCGCTTGTGCCCTACTTGATGGGGCAGAAACATCCGCTCGGTAGACGACTTGTGAATGCGCAAAAATGTGTTCGTACACAAGATATCGAAGAGGTTGGTGACAATACCCACGATACTTTTTTTGAAATGTTGGGGAATTGGTCGCTTGGTGACTATTTCAAAGAAGATGCTATTAAATGGAGTTATGAATTTCTGACTAATGTCGACGAAGGTCTGGGATTAGATCCAAAACGTTTGTATGTGACGGTATTTGAAGGTGACGAAAATGCCCCTCGTGATACTGAAGCGTTTGAGATTTGGAAAAAATATATTCCTGAAAATAGAATTTATTACTTTGGTGCTAAATCTAACTGGTGGAGTGTTGGTGAGAATGGTCCCTGTGGTCCGGATACAGAAATGTTTTATGACCTCACTCCAGAAGGGTTAGGTGACTTGACCAAGGAGCAATACCTGAAAGCGGACGAAGAGCAAAAAGTTGTTGAAATTTGGAACGATGTGTTCATGGAATACGAAAAGAGGGACGGTAAGGTCATTGGAAAACTTTCCCAGCAGAACGTGGACACAGGAAGCGGTTTAGAGCGAGTCGTTGCTGCTGTTCAAAAAAAGGCTAGTATTTTCGATACAGATCTTTTTTATCCAATTATGCAGGCGATTAAAAATATTGCTGGTGATAAATACGAGGAGAAATCAGCGCGTATCATTGCTGATCATATACGTACAAGCACGTTTTTAATCACTGATGGTGTTATACCGAGCAACAAAGATCAGGGTTATATACTTCGAAGGTTATTGCGAAGGGTAATTCGCCATGCCGATAAACTAGGATTTTCACAAGGTGTTGAATCAACTAACAGTGACTTGTCACATTTAGTCGAGAAGGTAATTGATATTTACGCGGGTAGTGATTATTCTATTGCTCTTCATCAAAAAGCGAAAACAATATTTGAAGAAATAGAAAAAGAAGAAAAAAAGTTTAGAAAAACCCTCAAAGACGGTTTGCGTGAATTCGAAAAGGGAACTGATCCATTCATCCTTGCAACGACCTACGGTTTCCCCATCGAACTGACCGAAGAATTGGCGGCGGAAAAGGGAATTATAATAGATCGTGCAGATTTTGATGCAAAAATGAAAGCTCATCAAGATTTATCGCGTTCCGGTTCAGAACAAAAATTCAAGGGAGGCCTCGCAAACACGAACGAACAAACCGTGAAATTGCATACCGCGCACCACCTGCTCCTGGCTGCATTGCAGGAGGTGGTGAGCCAAGACATTCATCAGCGCGGATCCAATATCACGGATGAACGCTTGCGCATGGATTTCAGTTTGGACCGGAAGGTAACGCCGGAGGAATTGCAAAAAGTAGAGGCGCTGGTAAATTCCTGGATCGATGCAAAATTGCCCGTCGTGCGCCGAGAAATGCTCCGAGAAGAAGCCGAGAAGTTGGGAGCCGAGATGGAATTTGGTGCAAAGTATCCTGATGTCGTTTCCGTATATCAGATCGGCCCCTCGACAGGCTCGGGGCAAACTGACTTCGTCAGTTTGGAGTTCTGCGGTGGGCCGCATGTGGTCAACACTGGCGACATTGGAACATTTAGAATTCAGAAAGAAGAAGCAAGTTCTGCGGGGGTGCGCCGCATCAAGGCAATCGTCCAATAAAACAATCCACGGGATTGTTTTATTGTTTTGTAAAAAAATTGGTATACTGATTCCATGAAATTTTTCTCGTCGAGGAAATCAGAAACAATTGAATGTGTCATGGCAGTTTCAAGCGCTCGTGCCGTTGCGGCGGTGGTCAAACGCTACCATGGTGACGAATCGGTAGATCGTCCGGTCGTGCTTTTTACCGAGCGTGTTGATATCGAATCGCGCCATGCCGGGGACGATGCGCTGCTTGCCGAATATGCAGGGGCGGCGACGCGACGCGCGCTTGATGCATGCCGGGCGTGGCTTGCTGCGCATCACGGTGGCGCATTTGAAACAATTACGTGCGCGATTGGCGAACCGTGGATTGCAACCATAATGCGCACCGTGCATATCGAAAAACCAAAACCGATTTCGTTTACGCAGAAAATGATTGACGAGGCGGTCGTGCGCGACCGCAAGGTATTCGAAGCTGAAATCAGCGACCGCGCGACCGCCGAAGTCGAAATCGTGCAAGCGGTTCGGATGGCCTACGACATAAATGGGTATCGCGTAGCAGATCCTGTCGGGGAACAGGGCAGTACTTGCGACATTCATATGGCGTACGCGCTCGCAAGTGCTGCGTTCCTCGAGGAGCTGACAGTAGTCGGCATTGATGTGTTTCATCGAGACGACATGCGATGTGTTGCGGCGGATATTGCGCGTGCGCAGGCAGTGCCTGAAACCGTTGCGACCCTGATACTTGATATGGGTGGGTCCAGCGCGAGCCTGGCCGCGATTGATCGAGGTGTCATAACTCAGTCCATCGTCATTCCTATGGGAATGACGATGGTGATCGAGCACCTGACGAAGTTGTTTGATGCAGCACCAGCATCTATCGGATCTGTTATGGTGTTTGCAACCGATGAAAAATTATTGGAACATGAACGCGACGAATATTACCGCCGAATTGAATTGGCCTATCGCCCTCTGGGAATCCTGATTGAGCGCACGGTGGACGAACTGCGCCGTATAGGCGGCGAGATTCCTGAAACCGTAGTAGTAACCGGAATCCCGGCGTGGGGATCGGTGTTTTATCCCATGATTGCCGCAAGCATGAAAACAAAAATCGTGTTGCCTGATTTCATGAATGAAAAAATCGTGTATGCGCATGGCGTCTCGCGAGATATCCAACTGAGTGCGGTGATTGACATGACCTATTCGCGCGTGTAACGTTTAAGCAGAATTATTTTCTCACCTTAACAAAATAATCAGATAATATGAAGTCAGTATTCAAGAAGTATGCAGGATATGGGCTTGCAGCCATCATAGGTATCGGATGGGTAGTGCTGGTAACGATAGGCGGCAATTGGACGGGAATCCGCACCAATGCTGCTGCCATGACCAACCATTCGCCATCTGATTCACTAACCATTACAAAAACCCCTTCGCCATGAAAGGGTTTTTTGATACACTGAATTCATGAATCCTCCGAAGCGCACCATGTCTGATATGAAACCCGCATCACCGGTACCGCGCCGCGCCATGCAGGATGAAAAACCTCGCGTTGCCGCACGCCGGGTCACCGCACCGGTGCGCCAAGATGACTACAAAACTCCGGATGAATCTGCGATTGAATATCGCGAACACGTCGAACGGACATCGCGAAACCTGGTAAGGGCGGGCTGTTTATTGTGGGTCATTGCCGTTATTTGCATTGCGGCAGTTATTTTGGGAATTGGCGGATTATTTTCCCATGCGACCGTAACCGTGGTCCCGGCGTCCGTTACGGGTGATGTCGGCATGACCGTCGCGTTTTCGAAAACGCGGGCTCCGGGAACGGTTGCGATGGCTACTGCAACCCAGGCCATGACTGATGAAATCATTGTTCCTGCAACAGGCACCGCCACCAAGGAGTCTCGAGCCACGGGCAAAGTTCGATTCTATAACGCAAATGCTGCCGCGAAAACGATTCCTGCCGGCACGCGCATCGCATCATCGGGCGGGATTGCATTTCAAACTGCAAAAGCCGTAACCGTCCCCGGCAAAAAGGGAACGGTGCCCGGATCTACAGAGGCGGGAATTGTTGCGGTTGCATCCGGTGCGGCCGGCAATATCGATCCGGACGATTTTGTGTGGGCGAACCCAAAACCCTATCCCGGAATCACGATTCGGTCGACACTCGCAACGACGGGCGGGGCCAAGGGCACTGACAGCATTGCCGATCCTGCAGCGCTTGCCGCGGCGGCCGATGAACTGCGGTCACGCATGGCGGATGCTTCTGCGGCCGCCGCGCGCATCGCAACCACCGTGCCTGATGACTGGATCGTGTTGCCAACAGCGCTTACTCCGTCAACGGTAACAATCACGAATGACCCGTCCCATGCCGACGGGGTGCATGTCATTGCGCGCCAAAATGTGGGGGTAGTTATGGCGAATCGAACTTCGCTTGCGCGAGCGCTCGGCCAGGCCGTTTCCGCAGACCGGAATATTCCGCTTACGATTCGTTCGCTCGACGGCGTATCAATCATTCCTGCGGGGGCGCTGGCGGCCGCGAACCCACCCGAACAATTTTCTGCGCGCGTGACCGGTCAGGTGACGCTGGTTGGTGCGATTGATGGGGGTTCCCTGGCGCAGGAAATTGCCGGCAAATCACGCCACGATGCCCGCACCATCCTTGCCCATCATCCCGAAATCCAGTCATTCAACATTCGCATGCGCCCATTCTGGCGCCGGGTAGTGCCGCAGACTAGTCAGATTACTATCGATTCCTAGGTCCCCGATCGGGGATTTTTAGGTGCTTTTCCCATGAAAAAACCTGTGAATTTCCCCCTTGACGAGAAATGCATCCTTGCCACATTTTAAAAACCTTGCATTTACAAGGTTTTCGACTGTGGATAAGTCGTGGGTGCTTGACACTTGCCCCTGTTTTCTGATAAGATTCCAAACATCGCACATGAGTAAAAAAGACGAGACCATCGTTACAGCAGAAGTCATCGAAGCGCTCCCGAACGCAATGTTCCGGGTCGTGTTTCAAGATGGTACCGAACAAGTCGCGTACCTTTCAGGAAAAATGAAACTTCACCGCATCAAGGTGCTGGTGGGGGACACAGTGCATATCGTTGTCGACCCATATGGGGGCAAAGGCCGCATTGTAAAACGAGTTTAGCGATGCTCGGTTACCGTTTTTCCCGTTATTCTGATTTTATGGTCATTTATTAGTATTAGATACACTTCATGAAGGTTAAATCTTCCATCAAGAAAATCAGCGCGGACGACATTATCGTTCGTCGCAAAGGTCGCCTGTATCGCATCAACAAGAAAAACCCCCGCCACAAGGCGCGTCAGGGTTAGTTTTTCGTTTTTGTAACCTATGCGTTTACTCGGTATTACATTGCCAGACAATAAAAATGTTCCTTACGGACTCCGCGCCCTCTATGGGATCGGCGTTTCGCGCGGAATCGCCATTTGCCGCGAGGCAGGTGTTGATGTTGCGAAAAAAATCAAGGATTTGACGGCCGACGAAGAAGCCAAAATCCGCAAAATTGTCGAGGAGCTCAAATTAGAAGGTAACTTGAAGCGTGAAGTGGGGCAGAACATCAAGCGATTGAAGGACATCGGATCCTATCGCGGCATGCGCCATTCTCGAGGATTGCCTACGCGTGGTCAGCGTACGAAAACCAACTCCCGCACCGTTCGCGGCAACAAGCGTGTCACGATGGGTTCAGGACGCAAGACGGAATCCAAGACCTAGCATTTTATGGGAAAGAAACGAATCGTAAAAACTGAAGGTCAGAAAGTGGACAAGTCGCTCAAGGACCGCGCACTCGCGCGCGTTTCCAAACGCAAGGTCACGGTAGGCGTACTCCACATTCAAGC
>CAYYES010000014.1:0-8269 GCA_964471025.1 uncultured Candidatus Saccharibacteria bacterium
GTATAGTTCGAGGCCGTCGTATCGAGCGTACCGTTGGTAATCGTTAATGTTCCTGCGGCGTTAATAGTTGTCGTACCGTTTAATACGAATGTTTCCGCCGAGTTATTGATGTTCAGGTTGTAATACGAAAAATCCTTGGAAACCGTCGTGTTCCCTGCAGCGTTGTTCCCCGTAAGGGTAATGGTTGACGTGCCGGCGTTAAACGTACCGCCAGCCGTAAGCGTAAGCGGCGTTCCCGTCGTGCCCGAGAGCGTAATCGTGGATGCGTTTGCCGTAAGGGTTCCGGTTGACCCAATCGTAAGCGTCGTACCCGAAAGCGCACGGCTCGTACCGTCTGAGGTGTTCAGTGTTCCGTTGATGGTGATGGTACCCAGGACAGGCGAAGCCACGTTCATGGTAATCGTCACACCACTATTGATGGTGATGTTGTCACCTGCCGCCGGCACGCCGCCCGTACCTGAACATCCCGTCCAGTTTGATCCCGTGTTCCAACTGCCAGAGGTCGTCGCGGCGCACGTGGCATCGGATGCGATCTGCCATTCGCGATTTTCATGAAACACTTCGGTTGTACCCTTGAAAAATTGCAGAGGTCCCACCAAGTAAAATTCAGGGCTCACATCCGGAGCATCAAATGAATATCCAATGACAGCAGATTCACCAGCGGTCATGTCAACATCCCACGCAATGCGACGGACGCCTGACTCGAGCCAAGTATTCGTAAATGCGACTACTCCGTCGAGTGTCTGCACGTCAAAATCAGGCGGTACCGTTTCGATGATCCGTCCTGACCAATCACTGGTCGCCGTCACCTGCATGGTTACGGGATAATTCGCAACCGGATAAATACGCGTCGGACCGCTGCGCATCACATCAAACGAAACCGCTGGTGCAACCTTGAATTGATCGGTGATTGATTTGGTGCCGTTATCGGTAACCGCGGTGAGCACGACTTGATACTCCCCTGGTTCGGTAAGGGCAGGACTTTCGAATGAATAATCCGGTGCACCTACTACGCTGTCGCCGTTGCATTGTCCGCTCGGGATAATGGTTCCGTCCGCCGTTGAAAATGACATTACTTGTCCCGACGGGCGGCGCACCTGCATTGCCAAGGACGCATCGCAGAGCGTGTGCCCCTCGTCATCCAACACACCAATCGCAAATTGCGCACGGTCACCCGGACGGTAGATGGATCGATCCATGTTCACGGCCAATGCGCCCCAGGTAAAATCCTGTTCGGAAACGATAATCACCTGTGGGGTCTCAAGCGATACGCGCAGCGTATAGCGGCCCGGTTTAAATGACCGTTCGGGCTGATTGATGGTAATTTTTTGTTTTTGCACGCCATCAACCTCGATCGTTTCAATGGTTACCGTAATGTCAGTTTCATTACCGTCGCGATCAACAATAACCGCATCAGTAATGCGAGTCTCGGCAGCCTCGGCTACTGAGGGATCCAGAAACGACACCATGTTCTGTGCCGCTTCTTGCACCGAATCAATTACTGACTGAATGGGATTTGCAGGGGAATCATGATCATTCGAGGACGTGTCGGCAGGTTCAGAGGACACGGAAGAATCCCCCGCCTGGGATTCCTGGTTTATTGCAGGCTGATCTAGCACCCCCGCCCAATCCTCGATCACGCGCGCCTTGTCTTCCTGAACGAGCTCGGTCACATCGGAAATCGTAAACCCCGGATCAGAAATGATGAATTCAGGCGTTTCGCCTGGAGCAAAATCAGTTTTGCTTTGTACCACCGACAGGCTTTCGTCAGTAATTTCAATTTTCGGCGGTGCAATCAGATCCTCGATGGGTTCATAGGAAACCTCGACCCGCATAGCATCCAAATAGACGCGCGTTTCGGGATCAAGCCCCGGATCCAGATCGATGCGCACCTGCAGTTTTTTCATATCATCCCATTTCCCGATATCAGGATCGTTCAAGGCAAATTTCGCCGCATCGTAATTCGTAGCATCAACGGTCGCGAGCAATTTCCAGGTAACTCCATCAAGGGTATAGGAAATGGTCCCCAACGACTCGGGGCGATCACCGTTTGATTGCGCCTCGGCACGCGCACCCAACCAGTGCAATAATCCGACCGGCGACGAAGATTCGGAACCTGTCGGCGTCTCGCTTTCACTGCCAGGATTATCCGTGGATTGCACACCAGGTTCGTGCAAACCTTCAGAATTTTCCGGAACGGCTTCGGGCGCAGAACTCTCGGCAGGAGGATTGGTCGGTGACTCGCTGTCAGGTGCCTGAATTTCAGGTACCACAGATGCCGATGCCTCCCCCTGGGACGCATCGTTGTAGACCGGCGCCTGCGCGGGAACCATGGCTGAAACATGCCAATCAAGCGCAATGAAAAATTGCTTCGGCATCACTGACTCAGGAACATCACCGGAAAAATCCCGACATGAAATGTCAGGGTGCGATTGATCCCCTGTTGCGGCATATTCCTCGTAATTACCCTGACCAGAATCGGATGAACCCGCCGCGCGCTCAACATGGCCCCATGATCCCTTGCAGGTTGATGGGATAAATTCTGCAACGCTTGCGTGCGATGTGGTCACGAGTGCAACCGCAACCGTAAGCGCGATAATCATCCCGGCGAGTCCCAGATGATGGTTATGACGACGAAAGATTTGCCGCACACGGGAAAATTTTCCGGACGCAAAATCTGAATCGGAAGGCACCGAAATCATATCGCTCATCCGTCGCGATTTCCAAATAGCGCGCATCATTACTTCTCTTAGTATACAAAAAACACTCAAAAATATAAAACAAATGGAATTACTACGACCCAAGAAAAACTCAACAGATTCTGATTTTTTTCTCAATTCTTGTTAGGCGAATTCCCCTAGTTCAACTACAGTGATACAAAACTCAGCACATGCACAATTTTATAATCCTATGGCATCTTCTTGGTATTTTCGTGGGATGTCGAAACGCACCCATTACCCGCGAAGCCCTCGGTGATCCTATCATTACCGATCCCGAGATCATCACCCTACTGGAAGCATCAATCAATGCGCACCCAATCGATTTTCCTGACTCTGTGATTGTAATCGGTATTTTACGAGTCGATACGACTACCACAGATACGCTGTGGTGCGAACAGAACCACTGCTACCGGAAATTTTATGCCGTGTGGGGCGAACGGCGCATTTTTGCAACTGAACGGCAACCCGGCGTATTTCATCCTCGGTCTATCATCGTTGCAGGCTACCGGAAGGAATATGTAATGACTGGTGCGGTTCGCTGGAGATTGATAGTTGCCAACTAGTACTGCCCATGGTATCTTACGAAAAAGTATCCATGCGACCTATTGTTCTTTGGGTAGGACTGCTCTGCACACTCCTTCCATTCACCTCAACCGCACAAACCGCCGAATCATATGGGGATCATATTCTACGGTCTCCATCACTGGTATCCATGGTGAGTAAAGCAAACCAACGCACCGGATCAATATCCATTCAGGGAACCTATCGCGTTATTGCGACCAATACCTGGGAAGATACTGCGACCGGCAACGAGTATCGCGAATATGTCGTGATACTTAACCACAAAACTCTTACGGTTACTGAGGAATACCCTGGTTTAGATCAGGACATTCCCCAAAAAATTACTGCGGGCTACAAAATCGAGCAGGGTCCCGACGGGATACCCTATGCAAGGCTAGTCCGCATCAAAACTTCTCAGCCACCTAATTTATAGCGTGGCTTTTTCTTGCACAAAAAAGCCGGGATATGTCCCGGCTGTAAAATCTACAGAAGCATAAACTTCTGCGCCCTGCCATTAAGTCGGGCAAGGTATATTCCCGGTGGGCTACTAATGGTTATTGCCCCGGTCCCAACCTTTTGATTGAAAATTCGGCGACCCTGCAAATCATAAACTTCCAATTGCACTGGTTCTGGCGTATTAACATACAAACCAGAGCTTCCCATAACAGTTATGAATGATTTCCCTTGATGAATATCCACCACTTCCGTTCCTACTCCATTATGGTGTAGGAAGAATTGTACTGGCGTAGAAGTATCGTTCCCGTAAAACTTATCGGCTGCTATAAGTCTAATCTCGTACCATCCTTCCGGAAATGATGACCAGTCATACCCTGCGTTGGGATAAATTTCCTCAGCAGGAGTATTCCAAATGGTGTCACCTTTCCAATGAAAGGTTGCCACTACACCACTCAGCGCCGTGATTTCGAACCAACAGATTGATGCCAGTTCTTTTGATCGGTAGTTACCGGTTAGGGCAAACCATTTCCCAGCCGCATCACCCTGGGGTGCGTTCACCTCCGGTAATAATGTTTCGGCGTTTTTGGTATGCAATATGGTACCTGAATTTGCGGTACCGTACTGGCTCGACGCCAAGATATCTACCTGTTCATTTAAGCCAAGCGGCAGGTTCCTTAGTACCAAATCTGCTTGGTTCGTTACATTATGCAGTGTAGTATCCAGCTGAAACGCTGGGGTGTTTACTACAAACTGCACATCCGCCGGCGCAGCGCTCGTGATGTACGCGGTTATGCTGGCTGTATCGTACCAGCTCGTAGTTGCAACACTAGAAATTGAGATTTGTGCTTCTGATTTATGGGTCATCATCGCAACCATCAAGAAAAGTAATACTGTAATCTGTTTCATGTCTTTCGTTTTTCGTTTATGAATTTTTATTACAGTAGCATATATATCTATATTTGTAAATAGCCCCTAAAAAATACCCTGCTCGGGTATTTTTTAGCTTATGCCGTAGCCGGATCAGGTTCCGTACTTGCCGGTGGCGCGTCAGGTGACGACTCTGGCGCCTCATCAGTCGGAGGCACTACCCCCGATTCAGAAATAACCGCTCCGTCACCTGTCGACTCGCCCGATGAGATCGTCCCGTCCGAGTCAGCAGATGATGTAGCGCCGACCGTTTCCAAAATCTGCTGGACCTGGGTTTCGTTCAGGCATGTGTTTCCTACACACAATTCGTCGGTGTGTACGCGATGGGCAAAGAAATCCCCGATGCCGTTGGCCGCGTCCGCAAACCAGGATCTGATCGACTCGAGAGAAAATCCGGATGGCGCAACGGTTGCCGCCTGGGATTCAACCGCCTTGATTTTTACATCGAGCTCCTGAACGGCCTTGGTCAGAACCGGAATCATGCCAATGTAATTCAATGATAAATATTTTCCGTCATTGACGAGGATGGGCAGTTCCCCCTGGACCTCTTGGGCAATGAATCCATATTGATGCGATCCATCCGAACGCAGGTCATACGCTACCGGTCGCAATGCATTCACCGCATCCAATCCATAATTCAAATCCTCGATATTCGTTTTCAACCGACGGTCTGACATGATCGTCAAACTTCCTGTTTGAACACCTGTGGAATAGATATCTCCATCAACCTGGAGCAGTGCCGCGCCGTCATCAATCTGATTAGCGCCATCCTCGAAATTATTGATGCCAATACCTACTTTACCATTTTTAAGAATCGTGAAGGCATCGTTCCTATCAGGCCAAGTTCCCATAGCCGTGCTATTACCACCATCGTTATCTCCGTTTCCGATAACGAATAGGCGATCATCAGGATCAAGTGCTGTTGAACTGGCAGGAATATAGGTAGTTGAATAAAAACCAATTGCCGTTTCCCCGAACGAAGGGCTTTCAGAGGCTACACCAAATGCTGTTGAATAATCCCCTGAAGCAATACCTCCACCCCCAAACGAAGTACTCAGGAATCCACTTGCGGTACTTGAACCAAAAGCAGTAGCAGTGACCCCGGATGCTGTCGAACTGACACCGAAAGCTGTAGATGTATCGCCAGATGCAGTATTACTGTTTCCAAATGCAACAGATACAGTACCACTTGATGTCAACGAATTACCGATAGCAATAGAACTGAAACCAGAGGCGGTGGTGCCCGCCTGTCCAATAGCCACTGAGTGAGTTCCGCTTGCAATAGGAGCAGAACTAAAAGGATCTGCAAATCCGAGCGCGATCGATCGAAACCCAACATGAGCATCATCCCAATTATCATTAGTTATAGATCCCATACGAATTGCATGTTTCGTATAGTCAAAATAAAACTTATCTTCCTCAGTACCTGGAATAATTTGATCGTAGGAATAATTGTCATCATTAAAAACAAACGATCCGCTCTGAAACATGGTAAATGCATTATGCCCCGACGCTCCTGCACTGATCCCATTTCCAACTACAAATAACCGGTCCGCTGCATCTGCATTGCCAACCGGCGTATATGATGTTGCATATCCACCCAGTGCAATTTCTTGATCACCATAAGCACGTGCACCCAATCCGATTGCCACGGAATTAGCACTTTCTGCTTGCGCTTGGCGACCAAACGCCAAGGATCGAGAACCTACCGCTCGTGCTTCTGATCCCAATGCAATCGATTCGTTTCCGTTTGCCCGCGCCAAAATACCAGCAGCGAATGTGTAGTTGCCGGTCGCCTCTGCTGAATCACCGACAGCAATTGCATTGTCGCCTGTTGCACTCGGTGAAGTAAATCCTGCTACGGAATTTTCAACAATTAAATCAAATCCTGCACCACCTCCACCAATAGGATTCCATGCAGCACCGTCCCATGTATAAGCATCGCCATTATCTTCGTTTACGTACAGAATAGGATCGAGTCCTGAGGGTGTAGATCCAGGGGCGCCAGATCCCCGTTCGATTTCGCTGGTTTGAACATAGCAATCGCCATCAGTGGGACCCGAACAATCGGATGGGAAATCAGCAACCGGATCAAGCGTAGCGCCTGGCAAAAAAGGACCGGCAGCGAACGCAATAAATGAATACGCTGAAAGAGCGATGATTGAAGCGGTGATATAAAAAAATTTCGAAATAGAGCGACTCATACTACTTATAGTATAGCAACTTTTAAAGCTCATATGCAATGGCGCATTTCAAGAAAAGATCAAGAAATACTCAAGATGCTTTTTGAGAAACTTTGACAAAGCGTGAATGTTTCGTAAAACTACCCATAAGCAAAACCACTTGCACATGAAAAAAATAATAATATTAGTTGGCATTCTGATGATCATTCGGATCTGTCCATGCCAAATTATGCTCCCCAGTGATTTTCCTTGGGGAAAACATATTATCCAAGAATCCACCTATCCAGGTATGCATGACCTCGACACAGGATATGTCTATGACCGGTCCTATAATGAATTTATTGCCACTTTTTATGGCATACTTCCCGACACACAAACAGGTAAATATGTAAAACTGTACATCATTAATTTCGGGGATGGTAACTTGATATTTGTTTCCGAGCCAGAATTAATTGAAGCACAGCCAAATAAAACACCGCACCGAAACCCTTCTATCAAAGGTCAGGTAGGCTACAAAGTAGAAGAGGTTGGCAACCCTAAAAAATTACAACGGCGAATGCGTCTAGTTATTTTTTGGGAATAATCCGCTTTATAATCAAGCGGATTTTTTGTTAACCAAAAAACCCCGAGGGGTAATTTTAGCTATCTAATATTAAACGTTGCACGGACGGTTACGGAAATTTCCTTCTCGATTTTGCTGGTATCGTACTGGCCGTATTCACCGTTATCAACCGCACCTTTTGAAAGGACCTGCACCACGCCTGACGATGCCGATGATAGTTTCCCTACGCTCTGGCGCGTTGATTTGGCCATGGCATCGGCGCGTGCGCGAGCGTCTGTAATCGCATCCGTCAGCAAATTCACGCGCGCTTCGTTTAATTTGGAATAGTAATATTCTACGGAATCGGTCTGGTAGAACGCACCCTGAGCAACCAATTGATCAACCGCCTTGGCAATCGCGGTAATGCCGTTGACATCGCCTGAATTGACCTCAATATTTTGACGCAGATTATAGCGTTTCGGCGCACCGGAATCATTGGAATATTCCTCGTACACGGTTACCGGTGAAATGGTGATTGCCGATTCAGGAATGCCTTTCTGGGCCATGAACGCCTGCACCAATTTCAAATCCGATGCAATCTGCGCATATCCTGATTTCAAATCCGTACCCAATACCGTACGCGATACCGACGAGCGCCAGATCACGTTATCCGCCGTGACCGCCATGCGCGCGGATCCGGTTACGGTGAGCGTATTGCCCGTTGCAGATTTGTTCACGTAGAAAATTCCGCCGACAATGACCGCGAGGATCAAGGCGAGACCGAGAATGACCTGGCCTGCATTATTTTGGATGTACATTTTTGTTTTTTCCATAGGTTGAGAATGTTAATAGTAATGGGATAAGTATAGCACAAATAAAAA